>JBMTVD010000014.1:0-33502 GCA_049451035.1 Chthoniobacterales bacterium
GTTCTCGGCTCGGCCGCGCTGTTCAACACTGCGCCGAGCCTCGAAAATCCGCACGATCTGGTTTTCGGCAACGCGGCCATCGTTTCGGAAGTGCCGTCGCCGCCGGACCAGACGCTGGTCAACGTTTCGGTCGAGTTGACGAACACCGGGCCGTCTCAATTTTTCAATGTCTTCGCCACCCTCCAGCCACGCGATCCCGCGATCGCGGAGTTGTTGCAAACCAACGAGGCACCGGTGGGCTCCGTCGAGGTGGGCGAGCTTCCGCCGGGAACCTCCGAGCTTGTTGTTTTCCAGCTCCGGGTGCCGGATGCCGACCTCGTGGAAGTGCGCGAGACCTTACAGGCGCAGCCCGGCAGCCGACTGTTCGTCACCGCGGCAAAAATCCGGAACATCTTTGATCCGGTCCTGGCGGCGATCGATGAGGCAAGCCTCGCGGAACTTGGCGCCGTCACCGACACCACAGCCATCGATCCGCTCTCCGGGCTGGATGTAGATGCCAAGCGGTTGGTCTTTCAATCCACCACGCCCTACCTCACCGGACTGGACACCAGCCGCTACCTCTGGGTCGATCCGGAGGATGGCATTGCCTGCGCGACCTGCCCCGAGGTCGACGATGACGGCGGGTCCCGCCGGCTCCACGAGTGGCTGATGAACCCGAGAAAAATCCTCGCCATCGAGCCGGCTCCGTCCGATGGCGCGATCGCGGTGGTCATTTCGACGGACTTCCACCCGCTGGTCGACTTCCTGATCGACGGGTCGATGTTTTTCCGGGTGTCCGACTGCGGCAACGACCCGCGGGACAGCCAGCCGATGACCGACTTGTCGCGTGTCCTGGCGCAGCTGAATGACTTCGACCCGACCACATCTCCCCCTCCCGATCCACCGTGGGACCCATGGGACGCAGCACAGGACAAGCAGCCGCCGGAGCTGGCCGGCGGCTGCCCGTCCGACATCTTTGACCGGGGAAAAACCATGATCCCGCTCTCGTTGCGTTTCAACGATGTCCTGATCGGGGAAAACCTTTCCCTCAGCGGTGCCTTCGGCATGCGTTTCGAGGGAATGTCCATCAATGTGCGCATCCGGCGGCCGGAAGGCTCGCAGCTCCCCGCCGTTCATGAGCTGATCGTCGAGTCGAATTTCCGGGCACTGAGCAACCTCGTCCTCGAGACCACGGGCGAGGCAAGGTTCGCTCCCTATGAGCAGGGGGTCTTCAACTTCCCGCTCCCCACGACACACGTCGGGCCTTTCAAACTGACGCCGGGCTTCACGATCCTGTTCGGTGCGGAAGCCGATCTTCCGCTTGGACTATCCATCCCGTTCCGCAGCGAGATGGTGGCAAAAATGCGGCTCGGCTGGCGCGACGGCGAGCCGGTCTCGTCGGCGGACGTCGAGCTGCTCCCGCTGATCAACCCGCTTCCGGTGATTTTTGACCAGGTAAGCGGATCGGCGGAAACGTGGGTCGGCATGCGGCTGTACACCAAGATTTCCCCCACCGGGCTGCCGACGTTCGAGCTGCCCGTCGTCGGCAACATCAACCCGCTCGCTCCGGAACTCGCAGTGTTCAACAACACCCTCGCGCGGTTCCGCGTCAGCATTGATCCGGGTGCCAGTCCATGGTGGAAGACCGAGGCGGGCTTCCGCACCGACTCGAGCCTCAACTTCCGCTTTCTCCGGCAGGAGGAGACCCTGGCATCTTTCGGTTTCCACGAGGCATGGAAGGACCTCGCGCAGGCATCGGGCGCACTGACACCGCAGCCCGCGCCACGCTCCAACACGGAGGAACCGGCCGTTCTGTCGGGCGGCGACGACCGTTGGGCTGTCGCCTACAATCAGGACCGCATCATCTCGGGTCAGCCGCACCAGAAGATCGCCAGTCTCGCAGACGGCGGCCTGATCAAGCTCAACACACAGGGCGCGTCCTACTCGCAGCTTTCCCGCTGGACCGACCGCGGCGAGTTGCTCTGGCAGCGCACCTGGGAGACTTCCAGCAACTACGGCCGGATGCACGACATCGCGGTGCTGCCGGATGGCAACATCATCGTGGTCGGCTACGTCTCGAACGATCTGCTGGCGGTCCTTTTCGATCCCGACGGCAACGTGCTGGCCGAAAACCGCTACGATATCGCGGCCCGGGTGCTCATTTACGACCCGCGCATCATCGGCATCGCCAACCGCGCGGCGGGAGACTTCAGCATCCTCGTGGCCGGGCACGGCGCCATCTCCTACGCAGATTTTCGCATGCAGCCCTTCGTGGTCTCGCTCGACGAAACCGGGGAAGTGGAATGGGCCAAAGGCCACGAGGTCGACCGGGATATGGAGGTCGCCGACGCGCTGATGCTGGAGGACGGCCGCATGGTCCTGGTCGGACAGGCCTCGGTGCCGACCAGCGGCAGCTCGTCCGCCGACGCCGGTGCCCTCCTGCTGCTCGCGCCGGACGGCACCTGCCTGGAGGCCCACTGCCGCTTCGCGCTGCAGGGCGTGCTTTTTTCCGCCGTCGCAGCCAAGCCGGATGGCACCTTGGTCATTGCCGGCCGCGCCAACGGCGATGGCGCTTTTGTCCGACATCCGAGGATCTTTGTCACGGAGGTCTATCTCGAGGGCGATCCCGACCGGCCGCTCATTACTGGACTCAATTTCTATTTCCTCAACATCGACCCACCGGAAAACGACCGCTTTCGTCGCGGGCTGCTGCCCTTCCTGCGGCCCGAAGACAGCGATGCCATCGACGGCGGAGAGACGTTGTGGGACCTGATCACCGACCTCGAGTGGGTCGGCGACGGATTCGTGGGGATCGGAAATTCCGGGATCGGCAACACAGCCGGCGTGCCCGTGGGGAGTTACACCGGCACGTCAAACTTCCTGTTCCACCTTCTGCCGGACCTGCGGCTGACCTGGATGTCCTTTCTCGGCGTGCATCATGGCGCCGATTACATCTCCGCCGTCACGCCGATGGAACATGGCTTTGCGGTGGCCGGTGCGGTCCGTTCCGACCCGCTGCGCAAGTTTCCCCTCGCTCCGTTCTATGACTATGTCATGCGCCTGCCGATGACCGGACGGCTCGCCTTCACGCCGGAAAGCAACCTTCACAAGCGCTTTGTCCAGCCCCAGACGCGCAGCGAGTTCAGCTATGACGGCACCTACTTCGGCGGCCAGGACTGGTTCGGCAACACCCAGGGCGGCCGGACCGCTGTGGTGGCGGTTGCTTCCACCGACATCACGTCCGCTGTGACCAAGGATCCCGCCTTCAATCCCGCCGATCCGCCGGAGACGAGCGCGCAGGTTTTTCCCATTCCTTTCGAGGACCCGGCTCACGACTTCTATATCAACGGGTTTGACGACTACATGGCCTCGTTCAACCTGACCCCCGGCGCGGATCTGGACCCCGGCGGCAACCCCGACGGGGACGCCTACTCCAACCTTGAGGAATGGTTCCGCGGGTCGAACCCCGGCATTCCGGACCCGTTCGCGGAGGCATTTTCCTTCATCGGCACCAGCCCATCGGCTGGCGTGATGGAACAGCAGATCAATCCCGGCGCCCACGACATCCTCGAAACCTGGCAAACCAGCACCAACCTCCAAACCTGGACCCCGGTCTCCTGGGGCAGCGTCGCCGAGGTGTTGCTTCCCGACGGCCGTGTCCGCGAAACCATCGAGGTCAACCGCCCCGCCGGCTCCCCTCCCGCCACCTTCTGGCGCAGAGTTCTCGAACTACCCTGAGCACACCGGCGCACACTTCAACCGCGGTCTAGTCGACTCGTCCGAACGGCGGCAATGGCCGTGTCATGGGGAAGAGGGAGCTCAGGAGAATCGGAAAATATCCCGCACGAACTGCCACCATAAGTAAAGCATTCCCCGCCAAGAATAACGGCCGTGCCCGTCGTCGGCCGGCTCGAGCAGGCCCTCCCGGATGTTGTGCTGCATCTGTGTTTCCATGTCGCGCTCGACGGCGGCGCGCACTTTGTCCGGATCGACCGGCTGGAGGTCGGCACCCGCGGGGCCTTGCGCCCCCAGAAACTCCCCGTGCCCCGCAACCAAGGTCTTGAAAGTCGCCTCGCCGGCCACCCGGTGAAGGTGGACGGTGGGGGGTGTTTTCAGACTGGAGGAAACCGGGCAGTTCCACGTGGTGAACACGTCGCCGGCGCTCCCGCGGGAGGTTACGCTCGCGAAATGGAAGCCGAGTTGGTTTTGCTCGACGTAGGTGATGGCGGCTTCTTCGCGCTTGTCGGGATGGGCGAAGAGCCGAAGGAATTGACGGTAGCCGTCCATATCCCAACCAAGATCCGCCACATGCTCGAAGCCGGCCGCCTCGATTTCGTCGGAAAGGTCGGAGAGTTCGGGGAACATGTCGCGCGACGGCGGAGTGGACTGGCGGAGTTGCTTGCGCAGCGGGAGCCGCAGCTTGCGCACGCGGAGGAGGATTTCCACCCAAGGGAGAAAAAGCCACGCGGCCGCACAAGCAGCGCCAATCCACACACTGCGCGAGAGCAGATAGCCAGCGGCGAAGGACGTCACACCGACTGACAGGATACCGAGGCGGCGGAGAACGGGATGCGCATAGCTGAGAAACGCCGCGGTGAGCACGACGAGCCCGATGAAAAGGAGTATTTCGTTCATGGCTTGATACCGTTGCTCTCCAGAAACTCGGAGAGCTGTCCGGTATCGAAATCGGCCAGCACCTTGCCATCCACCTCCATAGTCGGGGTGAGCGACTGACCGGAGATCTCCCGCATGCGGGCCATGGCTTCGGGATCTTCGAGCACTTCGCGGACTTCGTAGCGGTAGCCATGCTGGTCGAGCCAAGCCAGGGCCTCTTTGCACCAGGGACAAAACGTTTTGATGTAGACAGTCATGAGTCGTGGATCTGCAAGAATGCGGCAGGCGCGGCGGCCGGGCAAGGACGGTGATGGAACGACCCTGCGCTGGCGCGTGGCCATCTGCCGGATGGAACAGTGTGGCCCGGTCGGGGGACTTGAATTGCGGGGCACCTGCGGCATACTGCCCGTTCATCCACGGCGCGTTCGTCTAGAGGCCTAGGACACAGCCCTCTCAAGGCTGGTACACGGGTTCGACTCCCGTACGCGCTGCCACCCTTTTATGCCGGCAACTGCCGCCAACATCGACCGAGGGAATCTGTCCGCGCTCCTGCGCCAGGAGACGGTGTTGTTCGAGACCCTCCATCCCCGGTCGAAGGCTCTGGCCGCCGAAGCCGGTTGTTTGGTCGCCGGTGTGCCCATGCCTTGGATGCGGCGCTGGCCGGGCTCCTTCCCGCTGGTGGTGGAAAAAGCCGTGGGAGCAAGGTTCACCGATGCCGATGGACTCGATTACATCGACCTCTGCCTCGGCGACACGGGAGCCATGACCGGCCACGCCAACGAACTCATCAACGGGGCAATCTCCGCGCAATTGGCCCGGGGGGCCACCACCATGCTCCCGACCGAGGACGCCGCTTGGAATGCCCGGGAGTTGGCGCGAAGATTCGGACTACCAAAGTGGCAGTTCGCACTGAGCGCCACGGATGCCAACCGCTTTGTGCTGCGCTTCGCGCGGGCCCTGACCGGCCGGCCGAGGATACTCGTCCACGACTGGTGCTACCACGGAACCGTCGATGAGACCCTGGTTATTGCCGGACCAACGGGCGAAACGGTGAGCCGCCCGGGCGCCATCGGGCCCCAAGTCGATCCGGCAAGGACGACTCGCACCGTTCCTTTCAATGATCTCGAGGCCCTCGACCGGGTCCTTTCCCGGGGTGACGTCGCATGTTTCCTCATGGAGCCCGCGCTGACCAATATCGGCATTGTGCTCCCCGATCCCGGCTACCACGAGGGTGTACGCGAAATCACGCGGCGCCACGGAGTGCTGCTCGTCGCCGACGAAACGCACACGATCTGCGCCGGTCCGGGGGGGTGCACGCGCGAGTGGAAACTCGAACCGGACCTCTTCGTCATCGGCAAAACCATCGGCGGCGGCATCCCGGTGGCTGCCTACGGCATGAGCGCGGAGGTCGCGGCCAAAGTGGAGGAGATGCAGAATGACGAGGGCATCGACGTCTCGGGGGTGGGCGGAACCTTGGCCGGCAATGCGCTGTCGATGGCAGCGGTGCGAGCCACCTTGACCAACGCCTTGCTGCCGGAGCAATTCGTCCAAACGAAGCAACTGGCCGAGAGGTGGACGGACGGCGTGCGCCGCGCCTACGAAAAGCGGGGATTGCCGTGGAGCGTCCAACGACTCGGATGCCGCGCGGAATATTGGTTTTGTCCGCCGCCTCGCAATGGCGCCGCCGCAGCGGCGGCCATGGACCACGAACTCGATGCCTTCATGCACCTTTGGGCGATCAACCGCGGAGTCCTGCTGACTCCGTTCCACAACATGGCGCTGTTTTCTCCCTTCCACGGGCCCTCCGACGTGGATCGTCACACGGAGGTTTTTGAAGCTGCAATTGAAGCTCTCGCCGCTTAACAAGTTGGCATGAGGCTTATCCCCCTGATCGTATTCCTAACGCTCGCGACGACCGGCCGCACCGAGGGACCGCTCTCCCGCATAGCCTTCGGTTCATGCGCCAACGAAAAGCGACCCCAACCGATTTGGGAGGCAATCAGCGGTCTCAAACCGCAACTGTTCATTTTTGCGGGAGACAATGTCTACGCCGACTCGGGGGATCCGGTGAAGTTTCGCCAAAGCTACGGGCGCCTCGCGGCCATTCCGGGTTTCGCCGCGCTGCGGGAAAATTGTCCGGTTATCGGCACGTGGGACGACCATGACTACGGCAAGAACGACGCAGGAGCGGAGTTCGAGGGCAAGCCGGCGGCCAAGGAGGCTTTCATGGAGTTTTTCCGGACGCCGGAAGATTCCCCGTTGCGCGCGCGCGAAGGCGTGTACGACGCGAAGATTTACGGACCCGCAGGCAAGCGGGTGCAGGTCATCCTCCTGGATACGCGGTGGTTCCGGGGCCCGATCCGTCGCATGACCAAGGACGAAATCAGGAAGGCGGGAGCACAACATACGGGAAAGAGGGGCTATTACCGGGCGGACGAGGACAGCGACAGCACAATGCTGGGCGAGGAGCAGTGGGCGTGGTTGGAGGAGCAACTGAAAAAGCCGGCGGAGTTGCGACTGTTGGTCAGCAGCATCCAAGCGGTGGTCCTCGACCACGGCTGGGAAAAGTGGGGCAACTTGCCCAAAGAGCGCAAAAGGCTCCTCGAAATGATCCGCGACCATGCGACCAATGTGGTCATCCTGAGCGGGGACCGGCACAGTTCGGATATTTCCATGCTTCCGCCGCAAACAGATGGCGGACCGTTCTATCCCGTCTACGAAGTCACCTCGAGCGGACTGAACCAGACAGGATTACCCGACGAACCCAACCAGTTTCGCATCGCAGGGAACTCAGTCTACAACCAACCGAACTTCGGCTGGATCGCCATCGACTGGGACAAGGAAGATCCGACGATCAGCCTCGAGATCCGCGACCTCGAGGGCAAAGTCGTGCGCGAGGTGAAAACCACGCTGAACGCGCTGAGGCCCTGCTCGCTGTAGGCCCCCGCAGGAGCCGGGTTCCTACTTGAGCAGCGGCGCGATAACCAGCGCCACGATCGACATCACGTTGATGAGGATGTTCATCGAGGGTCCCGAGGTGTCCTTGAGCGGATCGCCCACGGTGTCGCCGACCACGCAGGCTTTGTGTGCGTCGGAATTCTTGCCGCCGTAATGCCCGTGTTCGATGAATTTCTTGGCGTTGTCCCAGGCGCCGCCGGAGTTGGCGCTGAAGAGGGCTAGCAGGACGGCGCTGAGCAGCGCGCCCACCAGCATGCCTCCCAGGGTGGTGGCGCCGAGACCGAATCCGACCACAGCCGGTGAGCCGATGGCCACCGCGGCGGGCAGCACCATGCGCTTGATGGCGGCGTCGGTGGCGATACGCACGCAGGACGCGGGATCAGGTTTGCCGGTGCCCTCCAGCAGGCCGGGAATTTCGCGGAATTGGCGGCGGATCTCCTCGATCATTTCCTGTGCCGCCTCGCCCACCGCGGTCATGGAGAGGGCACTGACCAAGAATGGGATAAAGCCTCCGATGAAGATGCCCGTAAGCACGCGCGGGTCGGAGAGGAGAAGCTGAAAGTCGGGGTTGTTGCTTTTCACCACATTGATGAAGGCGGCAATGATGGCCAAGGCGGCAAACGAGGCCGCGCCGATAGCGAAACCCTTGCCGATGGCAGCCGTGGTGTTCCCCACCTCGTCGAGTTTGTCGGTGATAGACCGGGTCTGTTTGCCCATGCCGGCCATTTCGGCAATGCCGCCCGCGTTGTCGGCGATCGGGCCGTAAGCGTCGATACTCATGGTGATGCCGATGGTGGCCAGCATGCCGACGGCGGCGATGCCCACCCCGTAGAGTCCGGCGAAGTGGCTTGCGCCGAGGATGACGAAGGCGACCACAGCCAGCGGAATGACGACGGAGAACATGCCGACGGCGAGGCCTCGGATCATAACCGTGGCCACCCCGGTCAGAGCGGCCTTGGAGATGGACTTCATCGGTGCGCCGCCGGTGTAGAACTCGGTGGAAAGTCCGATGGCGATGCCACCGATCGAACCCATCAGCACGCAGAACCAAACCTTGAGGTCGACACCGAGCATGCTGATCACGCCGCCGGCAAACAGGACGAACAATGTCGCCGCACCGATCGTGCCGGTACGCAGGGCGCGGGCCGGTTGGTTGTTGGCGGAAAGTTTGACCAGACCGATACCGGCCAGCGAGCAGAGCAACCCCGTCGAGGCGAGGGCCAAGGGCAGAAACATGAGGTTTCCCCGGGCGGCGGCCAGATCTTCCCACTGCGCGATGGTCAGCGTGGCGGCGATGGCCATGGAAGCGATCATGGCATTGCAGTAGGACTCGAAAAGGTCCGCCCCCATGCCGGCCACGTCGCCGACGTTGTCACCGACGTTATCGGCGATGACGCCCGGATTGCGCGGGTCGTCTTCGGGAATACCTGATTCGACTTTGCCCACCAGATCGGCCCCGACGTCAGCCGCCTTGGTGAAAATGCCGCCGCCGATACGATAGAAAATGGCGACGAGCGACGCGCCCATGGCGAAGCCGTGAATGATATGGACGTCTTTTTCGGATTCGCCGAAGAACAAATAAAGCGACCCCACCCCGAGCAGCCCCATGGAAGCCACTGTGAGACCCATGATGGATCCGCCGAAGAAGGCGGTGGTCAGCGCGGCACCGGAGCCCTTGTTGTGCGCAGCCAACGCAGTGCGGACATTGACATGCGTGGCGGAATACATGCCGATGTAGCCGGCGAGCGAGGATGCCGCCGCGCCGAGAAAGAAGGCCAGCGACTCCCACGGGTCCTTGAGGCTGAGCAAGCCGCCGACCACGATGGCGAAGGCGCCGATGAGGAAGAGTTCGCGGCGCATGAACACCATGGCGCCGGTGTGGATTTGTCCGGCAATCTCAGCCACGCGCCCGTCACCCCCCGGCTCGATGACGATGCGGCGGTAGGTGATGAAAGCAATGGCCAAGCCGGCCAGGCCGAAGAGCGGAACGAGGAAGTGGAGGTTTTCCATGGTGTGAAGAACGGAAGTTTGCGGCTCAGTATCCCTTTACCGATTGCGCCGAGTGCCACCAGAGCGTGTGCTCGCTCTCCAGCGTCTCCTCGGAAGGCATGGGGAAGAAACGGAAACCGCCTGTGTCGCCGACGAACATTCCGCTGCGGACCATCGAGAAGAGGATGTCCGGACGCATGCCACGGTAAACGATTTTGGTCGTCCGCTCGGAATTATCGCGGAGCGAGCGCAGGCATTCCCGCAGGTGTTCGACATTCTGGTAGGGAAGCTGGCCGTCCAACTGGATATCGGTGTCGGAGGCCAGGCTGCCGAGCTTGAGATCGATGAAGGCAAGGCGGGGAAGCGTGACGAGTTTTTCCGGGGCGGTGACCAGCTCGCAGAATGACTTCGGCCCGAGGCGGCTGGCCACGCGCGGGTAAACCGGCCCGAGTTCCTGGTAGAGGAAAAACTTCTCGTGCCCGTCCCCCTTCCAAGGCGCCGGATCAAGGCCGAGCGTCAGGCCGGAGGGTGTGGTGAAGAAGGCCTTGCGCAACGCCTCCAGAGGCACACGCGGCAGAACGTTGAAGACCGCAAGGTAGACAGAGCGCCGGGGCGAACCGTCGCGATGAGCCACGCAGCGGGCGCGCGCTTCATCGAGACGAAAGCCGGAAAGATCGGAACTCTGGTCGACCTCGAAGAAAATTGCCGGACCTTCGATCTGCCGTTTCGAACCGGTCGCCATGTACGCGCCGAATTTGTCGGGCGGAAGTTGCGAAAGAATCAGCGCTTCGGGGATGAGGGAGAGATAGAGATAATTTTCCATGGAGGGGAAAGCTCGGACTCTACAGGGGGTTTCCCCGCGGAGGCAAAGCACAAAAATCATTCATCCAGCCCCGCCGTCCGTGCGAGAGACTTCATCGCCCTGTGTCTGGCACAGGCGGCCGCATCCAAGCCGGCAATCTGCGCCACGGCCAAGTCTTGCAGTCCGAAACGCTCGATCATCGCGCGGGCGACCAGCAAGGACGCCACCGCGTCGAACAGAGCATCATGCCAACCGAGCCCCGGGCAAAGACCGCCGACATCCTCCACCAGGCCCAACTCCGCCGCCACCGAAGAAAGCGAATGGTCATCGAGCGCAGGCAAGACAGCACGCGCCAGGGCCAACGTATCGATCCACGGCCCGAAGCCGTGCATGGGAAAAGCCCGCAGGAACCGCTTCTCGGTGCCCGCACCGTGCGCCAAGACAACGGCACCGGACAAACGCTCCTTGATCTCAGGCCAGAGCAAAGCCAGCGGCGGCGCTCCTTCGAGGTCGGCATCGGTGATGCGATGGACCGCTCGGGCGCGACCGGTTATGCGACTGTCCGCGCGAAGGTAGCTTCGGAAAAACTTTTCCGGTTCTGACCGTCCCGGCCCGAGCACCGCGACTCCCACCTGCACCGCTTCTTCCGCCGATCCGGGAACTGGTCCGCTACCTTCGAAGTCGATCGCCGCCCATGCAATTTGCCGGACGGGCGCTTCGGCCGCGTTCATCGCACGACTATGCGGATGCGGGAGGCCCCCTGCCGCTCGCTCTCGGCTGCGGTTCGCAACAGCTTTTCCGTGGCCTTCCAATCGAGGCAAGCATCGGTCACCGAGACGCCATAGCGCAACTTGCGGCGGTCGGCACTCACCGCCTGGTTCCCCTCCTCCAGGTTGCTCTCGAGCATGGCACCGATGATCGCAGTGCGGCCGCGCCGACGCTGGGCCAGAACGCTGCGCCAGGCCAAAGCCTGACGACGGGGATTCTTCGCCGAGTTGGCGTGACTGCAGTCGACCATGAACCCCGGTTGCAACGCGGCCGCCCGCAGGCGCCGTTCGGTTTCTGCCGTGTGCCGGGAAGTGTAGTTGGCGCCCTCACGCCCACCGCGCAGGACGATGTGGCTGTCGGGGTTGCCTGCGGTGGCGACCACCGCACTGCGGCCGTCTTGGTCGATGCCGAGGAAACTGTGCGAGGAGCGCGCCGACAGCAACGCGTCGAGCGCCGTCTGGATACTGCCGTCGGTGCTGTTCTTGAAGCCGACCGGCATGGACAAGCCGCTGGCCATCTCACGGTGGGTTTGCGATTCCGTGGTGCGGGCGCCGATGGCCGCCCAACTGACCGCATCCGCCAGGTATTGCGGAACGATCGGATCGAGAAATTCGGTGGCGGCCGGCACACCGAGCGAGGTGATATCGAGCAAAACGCGCCGCCCCAGCCGGAGACCCTTTTCCAGGTCGCATGATTCGTCCATGTCGGGGTCGTTGATAAGCCCCTTCCAGCCGACGGTGGTGCGGGGCTTTTCAAAATAGACGCGCATGAAAATGCAGAGCACGTCGGAGAGTTCATCCCGGAGCCGGGCCAAGCGGCCGGCGTACTCAACGGCGGCGTCCGGGTCGTGCACGGAGCAGGGCCCCACGATGGCCAGGAACCGGGTGTCGCGCCCGTGGAGGATGGCTTGCGCCTCGGCACGGCCGGACGCTGCAACCCCGGCAGATATTTTCCCGGCGGGGAGCAGGCGCTTGATCTCCCGCGGTGTGGCCAGCCGGCGGAGCCGGCGGACACGGACGTCCTCCAGCGGACGCGGAGCGGATTTGGCGGTTTGACGTCGTGGCATGGCGTGGAGATGAACCGGTCATTAAGCCCCAACTCGCTCCTCAGCGCAATTCGCGACTTGCGCAAAGGCTTTGCGGTCGATCACGGAAGGGTTAATTTCCCGGGATGCCAGCAACGGAAAGCCAGGCGCCGGGCCTCGGCCGCCGCATCGAGGGCACCCTGCGGAATTTCTACCGCGCGCGCCGCGCGGGAGAATCCCTTCTGCGCCGCATGCTGCGGCGCCCCCGCACCGTCACGGAGAGCCCGAACCTGCTTCCCCTCCTGATCCAAGTTCTTGCCGGCTTCGCGCGGGTGGACGGGGATCTGCTCGAGGAGGAGATCGATTCAAGCCTTGGATTTCTGCGCTACGATTATCCGGAGGCGGTCTACTCGGAACTGCGCGGACTCTTCCGCAAGGCGCTGCGCGAGAAGCCGGACCTCGCTTCCATGGCGAAAGAACTCAGCGGCAAACTGAGCGAGGACCGGAAAATTCTCCTCGGCATACAGCTCTACGACTTGGTGCACCGGGCGGGCATGAACAAGGACAACATGGCGGCTTACTACTCGTTCATGGAGCAACTCGGGACGGCCGCCCAGGCCATCGACATCGTCTACCAACTCAACAGCGATGCCCCCGCCGGCCGGGGGGACTTTTTCGGCGCCGACGCCACACCGCTCGAAATGCTCATTTTCGGACGCGGACCCGACTCCGACGTGCAGTTGCGCGAATTGGCCGGGGACAACCGCCTGGCGGCCTACCGCCACGGCGACCTCGTGCTGGTGAAAAACCTGTGCGATCACCCCGTTTCCGTGCAGGGGCGGGCCCTGCGCCCCAAGGAATTCACCCGCGTCTACCCCGGGCAACTCATCGCCGTCGATGAGAGCGTGCTGGCATACCAGGACCTCGTTTTTTATTTCAACGCAAAGAAGAACCTCTCGCTGCCACGCATCTTCGTCACGGTGACGGGCGACAATGAAATCCAACTGGAAAAAGACCGCACGCGCGAAAGCAGCCTCGAAGTCCGCTTCGGCCTGAAAATCCTCGTTATCGCGCTCAAGGACGTCGACGCGGAACTCAACGGGATCCGCCTGGCCGCGGGCGCGCGCACGGAGGGAACGCTCGAAGACAAAATCATCTTCGACAACGACACCGAGCTGGCCCTGAGCGACCTGCGTCGCCACGCCCGCAATTACGGCGGGCGCTTCCACCTCAAACACTCCAAAAACACCTACCTTGTTTCGAACAACCCCTCCCTGCTCGACGAGGACGACATTCTGCTGGCGCCGGGAGGCGGAGGCGAAATCCTGCTGCGCATCTTTTGCGACTTCCACGACCTGGTGGGCCGCTTGGAGGTGCTCAAGAGCGACCACCCGGTCCTCGTCGGCGACACGCCGGTGCGCAACGACTGCGTGCTGCGCGACGGGGATCTCATCCAGATCGACGCGAACCAGGCGCTGCGGTGCAACTTCTCGGAGCGACTCATCGAGGAGGAACGCAACGTCATCCATCAACTCGAAGCACGCGACCTTGTCTGCCGGTTCAAGAGCGGCACCATCGGCCTCGACGGCGTGAGCTTCACCGCCACGCGCGGGGAGATGATTTGCGTGATGGGAGCGAGCGGCTGCGGCAAGAGCAGCCTCCTGCGCGCGCTGGCCGGACAGTTCCCGCCGGTGCGCGGCGACGTGCTATTCAACAACCTCTCGCTTTACGGGGATTTCGAGGCCCTCAAACAATACGTCACCTACATCCCGCAGTTCGACGCCTTCGACGAGCACCTGACCATCGGGGAAAACCTGGAATTCGCCGCAGCCATCCGTTCCCCTTACCTTTCGCGGCGCGAGCGGAGGCGACGCATCGACGGCAAGCTGGCCGAGTTGGGCCTGAACGAACGCCGCGACAACGTGGTCGGCGCGACCCACAAGAAAACGTTGAGCGGAGGCGAGCGGAAGCGGCTCAACATCGGCCTCGATATGATCGGCTCGGCCGATATCTACCTTTTTGACGAACCGACCTCGGGACTCTCATCCAAAGATTCCGAGCATGTCATGGAAATCATCCGTTCGATGGCTCACAACAAAATAGTGGTGGTGACGATCCACCAACCGAGCTCGAAAATTTTCCAGATGTTCAACAAGGCGATGCTGCTCGACCGCGGCGGCCGCATGGTTTTCTTCGGCACCCCGGGCGAGATGCTGGGTTACTTTGCCGAGGCCGAGCACCAGCAGCACTTCGGCACCCCGCTGGGCGGCTGTCCCGCCTGCGGGACAACGCGCCCCGAGTTTGTCTTCGACGTGCTGGAAACACCGCTGCGCGATCTCGGCGGCGACGTCATCTATGAAGAGAACGATCGCGGGCAACTCGTGCCCGTGCGCCGCTACTCTCCGGACTTCTGGCGGGACAAGTTCGAAGCTTGGCGCCTGCTCAAGGATGTGCGCCAGCCGGCCGCGGAGCGTCCGCCGGCGGAGAACCAACCCTCTCTCGCCGAGCCGCGGCGGACATGGCGGGGGCGCCTCCGGGAGCAAGTCATGCAGTTCCGCACCCTGCTGGCCCGGGCCTTCATCAGCAAGCTGCGCAACCGCGGCAACCTTCTCACCACCATGGTCGAGGCGCCCCTGCTGGCCGCCCTGATCGGGGCGGTGCTGCGCTATTCCGAAGCGGGGACTTACGACTTCGCCTCCTCCTTCCACATCCCGACCTATCTTTTTCTGGCCCTGGTTGTCGCCATGTTTCTCGGATTGACCAACAGCGTGGACGATATCATCCGCGACCGCCCGGTGCTGCAGCGTGAGCGCAACCTCAACGTCGGGCTCGGCTGGTATATCCTGGCCAAGGTTTTGACGCTGTCTCTCTTCGCGCTGATCCAGTGCGTTTTCTTCATTCTCATCGGCAACTGGATCTTGGAGGTCCGCGGCATGTTCTGGATTTTCCTGGTCGCGATGGTTCTCACCTCGGTCAGCGGAATCGCCATCGGGCTGCTCATTTCGAGTTTGGCCAGCGAGGGAAAGACGGCGGTGAACATCATCCCCGTCGTGCTGATCCCGCAAATCATCCTGGGGGGCGCTCTGATCAAATACGAGGAGATGAACCGAAATCTGGACTTCGTCTATTCGGTCAACCGCTGGTTCAGCCAGAATCCGGAGGCCGGCGCGCCACGCAGCGACTTGCAGGTGCCGCTCATCTGCGAATTCATGCCGATGCGCTGGTCGTACGAGGCCTTGGTTCACGCCCAAGCCAAGCTCAACCCCCTCACCCGGCGCCAGGAACTCATCCAGCACGAAATCAACACGCTGGCGCGGTCGGAAGGCCTCACCCCGGCGGAGGAAACGCGCCTCGAC
Organism: Chthoniobacterales bacterium; assembly: GCA_049451035.1. Classification (GTDB taxonomy): domain Bacteria; phylum Verrucomicrobiota; class Verrucomicrobiia; order Chthoniobacterales; family JACTMZ01; genus JACTMZ01. The sequence goes on from JBMTVD010000014.1 coordinate 15,491, forward strand.
GATTTGAAGGAATTGCTGGCCATCGCTTCCGGCGTGCAGGGCAAAGACGTGGGAACCGTGGAAAAGCGCCTGCGGCGCGTCGACGAGGTCCTGCAAGGCGCACCGCTGGGCGACAAACTGCTTCGCCCTTCCTCGGGACCCGTCACCGCCGAACGTCTGTACGTCAACCAGAAGATCACCGACCTTGTGAACAAAGCCGAGATGGAGCAAAGCGATTACCGGGAGAGCCGCTTCCTCAATGTTTTCTTCGGTCCGGAAAAGCGGTATTTCGGCATCCAAGCCAGCGTGCTGGTTTTCAACGCCTGGGTGCTCGTACTGTCGTCCTTCGGACTGTTCGTGGCCCTGTATTTCGTGCTGCGCCACCAACTCAAGTCGCGGCTGGCATGATACCTCTTGAGGACACTTTCGCCGACGTGCTGGGAAAGGCCATGGCGGGCCTCGGCTTGGGGAAAAGGGAGGCAGCCGACAAATCGGGTCTCGATCAGCAGGATGTGGAACGCCTGCTGCGGGGCGATTTCGACGAAAACAAAGCAAAACAACTGGCCACGGCTCTGGGACTGCGCGCGGACGCCTTGGCGCAATTGGGCCGCGGCGCGTACCATCCCGCGGTCAGAGGCACGGACCACCTCCTGCAGGCCCCGACCTCGTTCAACGGCATGATCGTCAACGCTTATGTCCTTTGGGACCCCGCAAGCCGCCAAGCGGCGATATTCGACACCGGGGCGGATGCCTCGCCTCTTCTGGATCTTGTGGAGCGGCAGAAGCTCGAAGTGGAGGGCATATTTCTCACCCACAGCCACTCCGACCATATTCACGCCCTGTCGGCGCTGCAGCATGCCCTGGACGTGGAGGCTTGGTCATCCGAGCACGAGCCGGTGCGCGGAACGCGCACCTTCCGGCCCGGGGACATTTTCAATGCCGGGCGCCATTTCATTCGGACCCGGCACACGCCGGGCCACAGCCCCGGCGGGGCGACGTTTGCCATCCAAGGGCAGCTGCTCTCGGCCGCCATTGTGGGCGACGCGCTGTTCGCCGGATCGGTCGGTGGAGTTCGCGCGGACTACGGCGCGGCGCTCGACGCGATACGGCGGGAAATACTCTCGCTGCCCGAGGAGACCATTATCTGCCCCGGACACGGACCGATGACCACGGTCGGACAGGAAAAAAAGAATAATCCTTTTTTCTGAACCCCTACTGCTGGAGCAGTTGCTGGAATTCCGGGGCGCCGCGCACCATGGCATACATGGGATCGTTGGCCAGAGCGACCTTGGCCTGCGCACCGCCGAGCTGCACCGCTTTGCGTGCGGCATCGAGAAATTGCTGACTCTGCCGGTTGGCGAATTCGAAGCGGGCCAAGGCCAGCCAGGCTCCAGGATCGGAGTCGGCCGCCGCCGAAAGCTTGCGGGCAAACTCCAGACCCGGCCCCCACTGGCCGCTGTTGTTGCAGAAGTCGACGGCAAACTTGAGGAACTCAATATTGTCCCCGAAAGCCGCGGAAGATGACTCAAGTTGCTGGCGAACAAGATCCGGCTGGCCGGTCTCGGCATAAAGCCGGACCAAGGCGGAGACTACCTCGGGGTTTTGGGGATTCATGGCCAACTCGCTCCGGAGAGCGTCGATCTCCCGGTCGGCTTCGCGAAAACGGGTGACGCGCGCGCGTGCGTCGCGGACCGAGCGGTTGCTGGGATCACCTTCGATCGCCCGGTCCCAGATCTCCGCCATTTCGTCCCAACGCTTTTGCGCCCGCAGAATATCGCTCAGCGCCACCAATGTCTCCATGTTGTTCGGATGCAACTGCAGAGCCTGCCGGTAGGCACGCTCGGCCTCCGGCCACATTCGTCGAGCACGATAAATGTTGCCCGTGGAATTGCGCAGCTTGGAAAATGAGCGTTGTGCGTCGAAATCCTCGTGAAAGTTCGGATTGCCGAGCAAGCGGTCGACGTAAGCGTTCCAGAACTTGAAGTCGTCGGCCACGGCCTCCTCCGGCAAGGTCTCCAGCGGTTCCTTGTTGAGACGGTAGCTCAAACCGTTGGGTACGGCGTAGGGGTACGTCCACTCCATGGGAAAGCTCTCCTCGATGAAGAAATCCCGCCGATGTTTGTTGTTCTCGAAAATCCATTTTGCGATGGCCGCGTGGTATAGAATGCCCACACTGGGATCCTGGGGATTGGCTCCCGGCGGGAGCCCCGCCGTGACCGCCTTGATGATCTCCATGAGTTGCTGATCGGTGGGCATCAACGTCTCATCCGGTGGATAGTGCTTGTCGCGCCCCAGCCAGTGCTCGAACCAGCCTTTGGCTTCAGGCCGTCCCGGCGCGTAGTGGGCGTGGATGTATTTCTGGTAGAAAGCATCAGCCAAGGCGTTCTGCGTGACGATGACCAGATCCCGACGGTCGAAGTCGGGGTCTTGGCGGTGCTTCGGGTCAACGAAACTCTCGCCGAGAATCATGTAAGTGGGCACGAAGCGCCCCGGATCCGTGCCGCCGAACACGAAGGCGTCGCGCGGCAGGTCTTTGAGCATATCACGCCCGTAATCATATCCGAACCAATGATCACGCTGGCTGCAGAGAGGAGCGTTTTGCAGGGCCGTCCAAAGCGGAAGCAAGGGCAGCAAATAAACAAAACCACCCAAGAGGGGCCGTTTGGCGGAAAGCCGGGCGCAGATATAGCCCGTCCCCGCCGCGCAAACCAAAGCGAAAAGAAGGTATGCGTAACCGTGATAGGGAAACTGCAAGGACCACGCGTCGATCGTGGTCTGGGTCCTCTCCATGATGGGCTGCAGGAAAGCCGCCAGAAAAAAACCGATGAGCAGGACATAGAGAAAAGTGCGCTGTCGCAAACCGAGCGGGAGCAAAGCAAGAACCGCGGCCACGAAGGCGATGAAGCACCAAGGCGTGAAGTTCTCGACCAGCTTGCGACAGTAAAAGGCCGTGAACTCGCGCCCCAGTTGCAGCGTGGAGACCTGGCCGGGAAGTTCCGGTTCCGGCGGCTGCTCGGGCGCCGTACCCATGGCCTTGCCCAGCGTGCGCACCGCGAGGTCGGAGAGGCTGCCCGAGTACTGCGTGCGGTTGATGGAATAAAAAAATCCCTCCGGTGTGCTGGTGTAACCCCAATTCATGGGAGGATTGGTCGACGACGCAATCGGCATGTAGGCGTAGGGCAGCAGGCCGACGATGACGGCCAATGGCACCAGGAAAATAACGCGAAGATCGGTGCGCCGCCAGCGGACCACGAGGAGCACGATGAGCGCGAGCAACGCGAAGTAGAAGAAGCGCATGGCCGTGGACCAGGTCGTGCCGTCGTTGGAGAGCCAGCCAAAACCGAGGTAAACGATGGCCGCACTAAGCAGGGAAGCGACCAGCACTTCCCAGAAAACGGAGCGGCGGATGAGCAAAGGAATCAGCAAGGGCAGAGGCGCCAGCGCCAGCGTGAGGTGGTGGTTGCTCATGCAAAGCGAGAACGTGAAGAACGCCGCCAAAATCGGCAGATCGCGCTCGGGGCGCCGGACCCACCAATAAAGGGAGAGCAGGAACAGACCAACCAGCAGACCATGCAGGGTGTAGACCTCCGCGATCACCGCCTGCGTCCAAAAGGAGAAACTAAACGCGAAAAGCAAAGCGAATACCGCCGCAATGACCGCGCAGGCACGGTCGTTGTCCTTGCCCCCCCACTCCGGCATCATCCAACGCAGCATGCTCGAGCCAAGCAGCGCCGCGAGGCCCACCGCCAAGGCTCCGCACAACCCGCTGAAAAGATTGATCTCCCACGCGGCATTGCCGATCGGCAACAACTGGAAGAGCCAGGCCAGCAACGTCCACAATGGATAGCCCGTCGGATGCGGCACGCCGAAGTGCTGGGCCGCCACGATAAATTCGCCGGAGTCGAGCAGCCCGACATTCGGCATGGCCGTGTAAAAATAGACGGCCCCGCTGACCAGCGTGACCACCAATGCCGAGATCCAGTCGGGGCGCTGGAAAAGACGCTCTCCCGCCGCGCCGGCAGGCGCATCGATTTGCGGTGTGGCTTTGGCCATAGGAAAAGAACCGGAAGGAAACACTCTCGTCGCCCCCACGGCAAGCGCAGGCTGTCAGACCACCAGAAGGCCGTTCAGGGCGGCCCGCAACTTTTCCTCGTTCCCCACCTTGAACTGCTCGCCAGTGCGCAGGCGGCGCACCCGGCCATCCTTGGCCACAAACTCGAGAACAAGCGGGCGCCGCCCCGGAAAGTCGAGCACCGCGGAACGCACATCTTCGAGTTGGCGGCGGCCGGCCCGACCGCACGGGAGACGCAGCACCACCGGCCTCTCGTTGCCCGGATCGGGCGGCAGGGGCTTGATTTCGGTGGCGGTGACCGCAGGTTTGTCGTCGCGCTTGTCCAAGCGTCCGGAAATCTGCACAACGCGTCCCGGTACGAGTTGCCCCACATACTTCTCGAAGGCCTCGCTCCAGACCCGCACTTCGACCTTGCCGGAAAAGTCCTCCAGCGCGAGGAAGGCACACGGCTTGCCGCTCGACTTGGTGAACTTCTTCTCCACCGCATCCAGGATGCCGGCCACGCGGACAGTGGCCCGGTCGTCGAGTTCCTCCAGCGAGGCCACCGAGACAAACTTGCCCTTTTCGACCGAGCCGCGATAGGCGTCGAGGGGGTGGGCCGTGACGTAGAATCCGAGCAGCTCCTTTTCAAAAGACAACAACTCCGACTCCCCGAAAGGCCTGGCGCGTTGGCGTCCGCCCCCTCGGGGCGCCATGGGAAGCGTCTCGGCTCCGAAGAGACTCTGCTGGCCGGCCGACAAATCCCGGTGATGCGAGGCGCTGGCGGCCAACACCGGCTCGAGGTCCTCCACCATCTGGGCGCGCTCCACGCCGGTAAAATCGAAGGCGCCGCACTTGACGAGACACTCCATCGATTTGCGGTTGACCGCGCGGGGGTCCATGCGGGAAGCAAAATCTTCGAGCGTGCTGAAGGGCCCGCGACGCTCCCGCTCGGTCACGGCCTCGGCCATGGCCCCCTCGCCCACATTCTTGATGCCGCTGAGCCCGTAACGGATGGCGGCGGCTCCCGCGTGCTCCTCGGGCACGAACTTCAACATGCTGCGATTGAGGTCAGGCGGGAGGATGGTGAGCCCCATCCGCTTCGCTTCGTCGACGTAAAATGAGATTTTGTCCGTGTCGTTGATCTCATTGCTCAAGACCGCGCACATGAACTCGACGGGGTAGTGCGCCTTGAGCCAGCAGGTGCGGTAGCTGATGAGCGAATAGGCCGCGCTGTGGCTTTTGTTGAACCCGTAATCGGCGAACTTCTCGAGGAGGTCGAAGATGGCTGCCGCCTTTTTTTCGGGGATGTCGTTTTTTGTGCGGCAGCCCTCGATGAAAACAACCCGCTCCTTGGCCATCTTTTCCTTGTCTTTTTTGCCCATCGCGCGGCGGAGCAGGTCGGCTTGCCCGAGGCTGTAACCGGCCAGGAGGTTGGCCGCTTGCTGCACCTGCTCCTGATAGATGAGAATGCCGTAGGTCTCCTTGGCAATCTGTTCGAGCAGCGGGTGGTCGTAATTGATCTTTGTCTCGCCTTTTTTGCGCTTGATGTAGTCGGGAATGAGCGCCATCGGCCCCGGGCGATAGAGCGCGCAGAGCGCGTTCATATCGTCGAGACTGCCGAAGCCGAAGGTGCGGCAATAACGCGACATGCCGCCTTCAAACTGGAATATGCCGACCGACTCGCCGCGGTTCAGCACGTCGAAGGCCGCCTGATCGTCGACGGGGATTTTTTCGATATCGAAGTCCGGCTGGTGGCGGCGGATGAGTTCCTCCGCGTCACGGATCACGGTGAGGGTCTTCAGGCCGAGAAAATCCATTTTCAGCATTCCCAGGTCACCGAGCGGCTCCATGGAAAATTGCGTGATGACTTCGCTCTCCTTGCCCCGGCAGAGGGGCACCATCTCGGACAAGTCACGGTCGCCGATGACCACGCCTGCGGCGTGGATCCCGGCATTGCGCGACAATCCCTCGAGCACCAGGGAATAGCCCCACAATTGGCGCGTGGCTGGCTCGTTCTCGATGGCCGCCTTGAGATCGGGGTTTTTCTCCCGCGCTGAGTCCAGCGTGATGTTCAACTCGTTCGGAATCATCTTGGCAATCCGGTCCCCGTCCCCGTAGCTCAGCCCCAGAACGCGGGCCACGTCACGAACCACGCTCTTCGCACCGAGCTGGTTGAAGGTCACGATTTGCGACACGCAGCGGTCGCCGTATTTGCGGCGGACGTACTCGATCACCTCCCCCCGGCGCGATTGGCAGAAATCGACGTCGATGTCGGGCGGGCTGACACGTTCCGGATTAAGGAAACGTTCGAAAATCAGGCCGAAGCGGACCGGGTCCAGGTCGGTGATGCCCAGGACATAGGCTACCATGCTCCCGGCGGCCGAACCGCGCCCCGGACCAACCGGAATCCCCCGCTCTTTCGCAAAGCGGATAAAGTCCCACACAATCAGGAAGTAACTGGTGAAGCCCAGCTTCTCGAGAACACCCAGCTCGTAGTCCAGCCGTTCGCGGAGTTGAGGCGCCGCGCCGGCGCCATAGCGACGTTCGAAGCCTTCCTCGCAGACACGGCGCAGATACGCCTCCCGGGGCTCCCCCTCCGGCGTGTGAAAAACAGGGAAACGCAGCTTGCCGAATTCCATGCCGACTTGGCAGCGCTCGGCGATACGCACCGTGTTGGACAAGGCCTCGGGCACCTCGGAGAAGAGCGCCGACATCTCCTCCGGGCTCTTGAGGTAGAGCTCCGGGGAATAGCGGAGGCGGCGCTCGTCCTGCACCATGGCCCCCGTGCCGATGCAAACCATGACGTCGTGCGCCTCGTGGTGTCCGCGCTCGAGAAAATGCACATCGTTAGCGGCGGCCAAGCCAACACCGAACTCCTGACCCCAGCGCACCAGTTGCCGGTTCAGATCACGCTGTGCATCCAGGCCGTGGTCATGGAGCTCGAGAAAGAAGTTTTCCGCCCCGAAAATATCACGGTATTGCGCGAGCAATTTTTTACCCCGCCCGGGGTCGCCGGCGAGCACGGCGGAACTGATCTCGCCTTTCATGCATCCGCTCAGGCAGATCAGGCCTTTGGCGTGGCGCGAGAGAAGTTCTTTGTCGACACGGGGCTTGTAATAAAATCCCTCGAGGTGGGCGGCGCTGACCAGCTTGACCAAGTTGGCCCAACCTTCGTCATTCTCGGCCAGAACCGTGAGGTGAAAGGCGGCCTCTTTGCCCGAAGACGCCTTTTTTTCATGCATCGATCCGGGCGCGACATAGAGTTCGCAACCAAGCACCGGCTTGACGCCGGCTTGGCGGGCTTCCTTGTAAAATTCGACCGCGCCGTAAAGCACCCCGTGATCGGTCATGGCCACCGCATCCATCCCCAAGGCGGAGACTTTCGCCATGAGATCGGAGACCCGTACCGACCCGTCGAGCATGGAATATTCCGTATGCAAATGGAGATGGGCGAAGCCGGGAGCAGGCATGAGACCAGTCTAGAGGAACTGCGCCGGAGCGCAAAATACGGTTTTCTTGTCGCCAAAAAAACAGCGACGACTAACCTTCGCCGCCATGGCTGATCCCGTCGAAAATATCCTTTGCGTGCCGCGGAGCGTCCTGGACGAATTGGGGGCCTTCGAGGGGCTCTCTTTGGACGTCGACCGCTACGTTCCGGCCCTCCTCAACCCGGCCAACAACCTCTTCATACCCAGACCGGCGGCGGAGGAGGACCCGACCCACAAGCAAATTATCCCGTATCTCGTCATCCGGTGCGGAGACCGGTTTCTTCATTATGTGCGCGGGAAGTCGGGCGGTGAATCCAGGTTGCACGCCAAAGGATCAATCGGGATTGGCGGACACATCAATGACGGCGACACCCGGGCCGCACACTTTGACGCAGCAGCGTACAACCGCGCGGTTGAGCGCGAACTCAACGAGGAACTCATTATTCCGGCGGGCTACCGGCAGCGGGCCGTGGCCCTCATCAACGACGACTCGACCGAGGTCGGGCGCGTCCATCTCGGCGTGGTCCACATCATCGACGCAGCCAGCACCCAAATCGCATCGCGGGAGGACGCCATCAGAGATATCGAATTTTTCGGCGCAGCGGAATTGGAAGCGCGCCGCGACGGCTTGGAAGTCTGGTCGCAGATTCTCGTCGGAGGACTCGCGAAACTGGCGGATTTTGATTAGTTGCCTTGCAAGCCCTGAATGATGTCGATGAGGGGCAAAAAGAGCGCGATAACGATCGTTCCGACAACCACGGCCAGGAACACGATCATGATGGGCTCCAGCAAGGAGGTGAGACCGGCTACTGTATTATCGACCTCGTCGTCGTAGACATCGGCAATCTTCAAAAGCATTTCCGGCAGTTGTCCGGTTTCTTCGCCGACGTCGATCATGCTGACGACCATGGGCGGGAAAAGCCCACTTTTTTCGAGCGGCGCCACGATGGACTCGCCCTCTTTCACGCTGTCGTGGACCTTTTGGATCGCCCCGGAAAGAACAACGTTGCCGGCAGTGTCGCGCGTGATGTTCAGGGCCTGCAGAATGGGCACACCGCTGGTCACGAGCGTGCCGAGCGTTCTGCTGAAGCGGGAGATGGACCCTTTCTTGATCAGGTCGCCGAAGAGAGGCAGACGCAGCTTGGTTGCGTCGACAAGCGCCCTGCCCTGCACAGTTCGTGCGAGCAAGTTGTAACCAAAAATGAAGGCAATAAAGGCACCCGCAATGATCAGGAAATTGTTCTGCACTGCGCCGCTTAAGCTAATGACGAACTCCGTGAGTGCGGGAAGAGGACGCCCCTGCAGCATGTCGTCGAAGATCTCCTTGAATTTTGGGACGATGTAGACAAGGAGGAACGCCATGATGGCAATGGCGATGACAAGCACAATGATCGGGTAGAACATGGCCGAAACAACCTTGTTCTTCAGCTTTTGCGCCTTCTCTTGGAAGTCCGCCAGGCGAACAAGCACCAACTCCATCACACCACCCAACTCGCCAGCCTTCACCATGTTCACGTAGAGCTTGCTGAAAATTTTTGGATGCTGCGAAAGCGCATCGGAAAACGTGCTGCCACCGGTCACGGTGTCGCCAAGCTTGTCGACGGTTTTGCGCATGACAGGGTCGGGTTCCTGCTTTCCGAGAACAGTGAGGCCGCGCAGCAGAGGGAGACCGGAGTCGATGAGCGTGGCTAACTGACGGGTGAAGATCATGAGTGTCTTCGGCTTCACCGTCTTGCGCTCGAGGAAGGGGATATTGATGTTTGTTCCTTTTTTTGAACCTTTTGCTTTGGGGGCACCCGCGGATGAAACCGCCTTGGAGGCTTTCCCGGCCGGCGTAACGCTCGTCGGATAGTAACCGGCCTGCCTCAGCGCCTGGACCGCCTCTTGTTCGGTGGCGGCCTCGAGAACATCACGGACTTCTTGCCCACGAGCGTCGAGGGCGGTGTACGCAAAACTAGGCATGGCGGAAGGAGGCTTGGAGACTTAGGGGGACGAGTCAGGAATCATGCCACGGGTCCGACGCGCGGGAAGGAAAAAGTGCGCTATCCAACGCGCAAAAAAGGATTCGAGGCTTTTTCCGCACCCAGCGAGGTGGGCGGCCCGTGCCCGGCCAACACGACCGTGTTGTCCGGAAGGGGCAGGATTTTCTCCCGGATGCCACGCAACAAAAGCTCCCCATCACCGCCTGGAAGATCCCAACGCCCCACTCCTCCGCCGAACAAGACATCACCGCCGACAAGCAAACTGTCACCCGGAGCATAGAAACAAAGACTGCCCGGACAATGCCCCGGCACCTCGAGCACATCGACCTCCCACCCCAGCAAATCCTGCGCCTTTCCACCCGCCAGAGTCCGGTCGACTTTCACCGGCGGGCAGCGAAAGGGGAAACCTTGCCGCACGAAAAAGTCCTCTTCGCTGACCATCGGCACCGTCTCGGCGTGACAGAGAACGGGGCAGCCATGCCTGGCACGGATCGCCGCCGCATCGGCAATGTGATCCCAGTGCCCATGGGTCAGGACCAGCATACCCACTTTGTCTGAGGCAAAAGCCTCGTCGGCCCCCTCCGGAGCATCGAAAAGCAGCACGCCGCCGGGCGCCTCGACAGCATAGCTGTTCGTCTCATAGGGGCCTCCGGTGAAAGTTTTGAACTTCATGTCGATAAGTAGGTCAAAGGTAGGTATCTCATTTTCCTTGCGCAACGCCTCTTTCAAGGCGACCAGTTACAACTCAATGACATCAGGCAGATTATCCAGGCTTTCATGCGCCGCCGCACTTGTGCTTTTGGCCGGCTCGGTCCGGCCCGCGACGGCATCGGCGCCTTCCGGCGAAAAAATGGGAGAAGTGGCCGCGACCGTGGCGCACATGCTGGAAAACGCCCACTATAACCGCCAGAAGCTGGGTGGCGAGGTCGAGCCCGGGATCACCCAGGCCCGCCGCGCCTTGGATCGCTACTTCACTCTTCTCGACTACAACCGCCTTTTCTTTACCCAAGAGGACATAGACGAATTCACGGCCCGCCACGGGGAATCCATCCAAGACGATATCCTGCTGCGCAATCTCGATCCGGCCTACGATATCTACGACCGCTTTCTCGACCGTGTGGAAGACCGGGTTGGCAAAATAAGGGACCTCCTTGAGCAAGATTACGACTTTTCCAGCCGGCGCACCGCACAAATCAACCGCGACGACGAACCATGGCCGGCCAACGACGCGGAGGCCGACCGTATCTGGTCTGCCCGCATCGAGGCAGAATTGCTGCAAGCGATCATTGCCGACCAGACGCTCGAGGAAGCCGCGGCGAAGAAGAATGATTCCGCAACCTCCGAAAAAACAGAAGACAAACCCGCCACGGAGACGGCGCCGCGCTTGCCCAAGCGGACACCGAAAGAGACAGTCATGAAACGCTACGAGCGCATGCTCAAATCGCTGCGCGACGAGACACGAGAGGACCAGGCCAGCACCTTTCTCTCCGCCCTGGCCCAAAGCTACGACCCGCACTCGGAGTACATGAGCCAGCGCGCGCTGGACAATTTCAACATCCAGATGGGCCTCTCGCTTTTCGGCATCGGTGCGGAACTGCGCAGCGAAGACGGTTACGCCAAAATCCAGCGTCTTGTTCCCGGCGGTCCCGCCGAGCGCGGCGGCGACCTCAAAGTCAATGACCGCATCGTCGCGGTGGCCCAGAGTGACGGGGAATACGAAGACGTCGTGGACATGAAACTCGACAAGGTTGTGGAGAAAATCCGCGGCAAGAAGGGCACCGTGGTCCATCTGCAAGTCCTCTCGGCTGATTCGACCGATCCCTCCAGGGTCGATGTCGTCACCATCGTCCGCGACGAGGTGAAACTGAAAGACGAGGAGGCCAAGGCCCAGGTTATCGAGGCAACAAATCCCGAAGGCGGGGAGACCAAGATCGGCTGGATCACTCTCCCGAGTTTTTACGCCAACATGAACCGCAACGCCGGGGGTTCCGCCAAGAGCACCACCAAGGATGTGGCCGCCCTGCTCAAGCGACTCAAACGCGAGGGTATCGAGGGCCTCGTCGTCGACCTGCGACGGGACAGCGGCGGCTCCCTCGACGAGGCCGTGCGCTTGACGGGTCTATTCATCGACCGCGGGCCGGTTGTCCAAGCCAAGGCAACCGACGGCACAATTGCCCCCATGAACGACCCGAATCCGGGTGTCCTCTGGGACGGCCCGCTCATCGTCCTGATGAACCGCCTCAGCGCGTCCGCCAGTGAGATTTTCGCCGCCGCGTTGCAGGATTACGGTCGCGCCATCGTGGTCGGCGACACCCAGAGCTTCGGCAAAGGCACCGTGCAGACGCTGCTTGAGGTGGACGGATTCATGCCCAGCTTTGCCCGCACCAAAGCCAAATCGGGGGCTATCAAGCTTACCATCCAGAAGTTTTACCGTGTCAAAGGAGGGTCCACGCAACTGCTCGGGGTCAACTCCGACATTGTGCTTCCCTCCCTCACCGACCAGGAAGACTTCGGAGAAGGCGCGCTGGACTTCCCCTTGGGCTACGACGAAGTTCCGCCACGCGATTTCCGCCCGGAGGGCAGTCTGGCTGTTCTTATCCCGAACTTGCGCGCGGCGAGTGAAGCACGCGTCGCAACCGATCGAGAGTTCGGCTACATCAACGAGGATCGCGAGCGGCTCCAAAAACAGAAGGAAGAGAACACCGTGACGCTCAACAAGAAAGAGCGCCTCGCCGAGATTGCCGAAGCCAAGGAGCGCAATGAAGCCCGTAACGCGCTGCGAAAAAAGAGTTCCAGCAACGCTTTTACAGCCTTCGAAGTGACACTCGACACAGTGAACGCTCCCCAACTGCAAAAGGTGGCTTTGGACAAACCACCCAAACGCTCCTCGCTCGAGGAATTAGCCGACGAAGAGGACCCGACCAAGCCCGACGGGGAAGAGATTTACGTCGATCCCGTGCGCGATGAGACGCTGCGCATCATGCAGGATTTTGTCCAGGCCCAGGGACCGTCCCCCGTGACCGCCCGCGCCGAACCGGGCTCCTGACCCAAAACCCCTTCCTCTTGCGGTAAGCGGAGCCTCTTGGTAATGCTCTTCCGCATGAGGCAAGCGCTCCTGATATTGGCATCCTGTCTGCTCATCTCTGGCTTGCCCGGCTGCAATACGATGCGCGGCGTCGGGGAGGACCTAAGCGCACTCGGACGTTCGCTGTCCAAGGCCGCCACCCGCGACTCATCCTCCACCTACTGAAGTCCGCTCGACATCGCGACTGGCGAGTCAGTAATTTTGCTCACCATGAGCAACCTGCTCCCCACACCTTTTGGCACCACCCCTCTGACCGAACCGAGCAGGCGCTCCCCGATCGGCGGCGGCGATGGCGTCGAAGCACCGATCCACGAGGCCTGATCGGTTCGACACGCTGCCCCACGTGACGCTAAATTCCTTGCTATGCGCCCGTAGCTCAGGGGATAGAGCAGCGGATTTCTAATCCGTTGGTCGGGAGTTCGAATCTCCCCGGGCGCACTTTTCTTCGCCAGTGACATCCGAAAACCTTTCCCCCGGACGCTACGCGTGGCTGGTTGTCGCGCTGCTTTTTCCGGTCGCTCTTCTCAATTACCTCGATCGGCAGATGATCGCAGCCATGAAGGCCTCGGTCATGGGAGGCGTCTCCGGCATCACACTCGAAAGCCAATGGGGCTACATGCTGGGACAATTCAAGTGGGTCTACGCTTTCCTCAGCCCCGTCGGCGGGTATGTTGCCGACCGCTTCAGTCGGCGCTGGACGATCTGCGGAAGCCTGCTCGCCTGGTCGGTGGTCACTTGGCTGACAGGGCGTGTGACGACCTACGAGGGCTTGCTTTGGACCCGCACGGCCATGGGGCTGAGCGAGGCCTTCTACATTCCGGCCGCGCTGGCCCTCATCTCGGATTACCACCGCGGACCGACACGCTCCCGCGCCACCGCGATCCATCAAATGGGCATTTACTGCGGCGTGATTCTCGGCGGATTCGCCGGTTATGTCGCGGACACGCCATCACTCGGATGGCGTTGGGCCTTCGACTTCACGGGAGTGGCCGGAATTCTTTACGCCATTCCCCTTTTCTTTTTGCTGCGTGATCCGCGGCGGGAGACAACCGCCGGCGCCGCAGGTTCCGGCAGCACGCGCGTGCGGGAGCTGCTAACGAACACGTCTTTTATTCTTCTCGTCCTCTACTTCACGCTGCCCGCTTTGGCCGGTTGGGTGGTACGGGACTGGATGCCGGCCATCCTCCAGCAAAGTTTCAACATCAGCCAGGGCTTGGCGGGGGTCTCCGCCACCCTCTATTGGCAAGTGGCGGCTATTTTTGCGGCACTCGGCGGCGGATGGATGGCGGACCGCTGGATGCGGCACACTGATCGGGGACGCATCTACGTCAGCGCGCTTGGCATGGTGCTGATTATTCCCGCCCTGTTCGGGGTGGGCAATTCACCGCAACTGGGTTCTTTCGGGCTGGCCATCTTCTCGCTGATTCTCTTCGGGGTCGGCTGGGGATTTTTCGACACGAACAACATGCCGATCCTCTGTCAGATTGCCCGTCCGGAATTGCGCGCGACTGGCTACGGCATCATGAACTTTGTCAGCATCAGCTGTGGCGGTCTGGCCGACTGGGGGTTCGGGCTGATGCGCGACCGGGGCATCCCGCTGAATGCCATCTTCAGCGTGTTTGCCGTGGCCTGCCTCGTTTCCGTGCTGCTGGTCTTGCTGATCCGCCCCCGCCAGAACGATTCCTAGATTGCAAGGGTCTCGGCTTTGTGGTCGAGGTGGAGCACGCCGAGCGCCCGTTTGACCAGCGACTTCCCGCTTTCCTCCTCATCGAGAACCACGATATCGGCACCGAGATCGGCCAGGCGGTCCGCCTCTTTCCGGAACTTGGTCCGCGCCATCATGGCGATCGCGGGATTCTTCTCGCGCACCACATCGAGCGCACGCTCGACAGCCGGTGTGGCGGGAAAGGTGAAAGCCACCAGACGGGCACGATCGATCCCGCAAAGGTCCCAGACCTCGCTCTGGGCTGCATCGGCGAAGAGCGCGGGCTGGCCTTCGCTGTGCAGCTTCCGGATAGCCTCGGCATTGAGGTCAATGACCACGGAAGGCACGCCCTGCGCGGAAAGAGCACTCACCAAAGCCCGCCCCACGGGGCCGTATCCGCAGACAATTGCGTGATCGGACAGGTCGAGCGATCCCCGCGGAGGAGTCGGCCGCGCGCGCTCGAATCTCAGCAGTTTCGGGAACCGCAACTCGAGCCAGTTGCCCAAGGGTGAAGCACAGCGCATAAGAACCGGCACCATGGCCATGGAGAACGCCATGGCGGCAAGCAGGGGCTGATTGGCCCCACCGGGCCAAGCGGTCATTTCCGAGGTGCGCCCCATGAGAACGAGCGAAAATTCTCCGGCACTCCCCAGACCGATGCCGGCGTACGCTGCAGCGCGCCAACCAAGGCCGAGGAATCGCGCGATAATGGCGACGAGAATAGTTTTGCCGACGGTCAAGCCGGCCGCGATCGCCAGGATCATGACCCAGTCATCCAAGAGCGGCTGGATCTGGATGCTGAGGCCCACAGATACGAAGAAAATGGTCAGAAACAGGTCCTTGATCGGTGCGACATCGGACAAAATCCGGTGCTTGTACATGCACTCGCTGACGGCCAACCCGGCGACGAATGCCCCCAAGACCACACTCAGTCCCATGACCGCGGCGAGGAAAGCCACCCCGAGGCACAGGCCGGCGACAGTCAGTGTGAACAGTTCCCGACTGCGGGTCACCGCCACGGCGTGAAGGACGCGCGGGATCACATAACGGGCAAGCAAAACGGAGATGCCAACGAACGCGGCACCTTTGGCCAACGTCAGCACGATAGCCGGCGCGACAGTCCCGCCGGCGGATGCCCCGGGAAGAAAAAGCGCGGGGAGAAGGACCAGAAAGAGGATGACAAACAAGTCCTGGAAAATGGCGATGCCGAGGGCCAGTCGCGCGCCGGAACTCGCCGAAATTTCCATGTCCTGAAAGAGCTTCACGCTGATGGCCGTCGAACTCAGGGCACAGGCCACCGCGACCACCAGAACCTGCGCGTGCGAGAACTGGAAGAACCACAATGTGGCCGCAGCCGCAGCAGCCATGGTCAAGGCAACCTGCAAACTTCCCCCCGTGAAGGCATAGCGACGAAGGTGCCGCAGTTCGCTCAGGGAAAATTCCATCCCGAGAACAAAAAGCAGCATCATCACGCCATATTCCGACATGTTGGCCACGGCCTGCTCGGTCCCCTCGCCTGTCACGTGGCCCAGAAGACCGGAGTTGGCGATCGCGATCCCGCAGAGGAAATAAGCGACCAGAAGTGACTGCTGCAAACGCAGCAAAAGCAGAGATACCGCAACCACGCCTACCAGCATGAGAGCCAGCAGAGAAAACGTCGGACTGATATCGGCCGCGGCCAGTGGCATCCCGCACTTTGCCCGATCAGCTTGCTGGCCGCAAACCCGATGTCAGGAAGCGCTCCGGGGAATGTTCACGGTGCGCAGCACCGCCAACCCGGCCAAAAAAAAGACCAACGTCACCAAAATTGAGGACCGTAAACCGACGGAGTCGGCGAGCAACCCCATGGCCAGCGGACCAACAATGGCCGCCAACTTGCCGAAGACACCCCAGAAGCCGAAAAACTCCGCGGCACGCTCGCGCGGCGACAGCAGAGTGACCACGGCACGGCTGCCCGCCTGGCTTGAGCCGATAGCCAAGCCGGCCAGATTGCCGACGAGGAAGAAGGCCGTCTTGCCTTCGCTGAAGTAAGCGCCCAAGGCCACGCCGCACCACAGGAGCAACGCAACCGACAAAGTCGCGCGTGAGCCGATGCGGTCCTGCAGCGAACCGCTGGCAAAGGCGCCAACCGCACTGCTCAGCTGAAGCGAGGCGAAAAGAACGATGTTCTCGGAGGTACTGAACCCAAGCACTTTTTCCGCGTAGATGGCGGCGAAAGCCACCACGGCCCCGAGACCGCTCATGTAAAAGAAAAACGACACCAGGAACTTGAAGAGTTCGCGGTGCGACGGAATATCCCGGGCTACTCGCATGGTGCTTTCCCACCCCAAGCGCATCCAGTGCGCCCGGGCCACCTCGGGCTTTTTGCGCTCGTGCAGCAGCAGGACAACCGGAATAGTGGCCGCCACCATGAGCATCGCGGTGGAGGGGAAAACAGCCGGGATGCTTCCCGCCCAGCTGATGACCCCGAGCGCCAATCCGAGCGCCGCCAAGCCGCCGAAGTAGCCAAAACTCCAGCCGTACCCCGACACGCGGCCGACATTCTCAGGTGTGCTCAACTCGCCGAGAAAACTGGCGCAAAAATTCTCGCCGAACGAAAACGCGGCATAGGCGGCCACCACCAACACCGCCGCGAGCCAGACTGTCCCCGGACCGGTAAACCAAAGAAGGGCGGTGGAAGAAGCACAGATCCACATCATGGAGAGGAGGAATTTCTTCTTGGTGGCGGTCACATCCGCCATCAGGCCCAAAGCAGGACCGAAGACGATCACGATAGCCTGCGACACCGCGAGAATCACGCTCCACAAGGTGTTGGCGGCCGGATTGGTGCCCGCGACCACGCCGGTGAAGTAGGGACCGAACACGACGGTGATAACCACCGTGATGAAGGCCGAGTTGGCGAAGTCGTAGCAGCACCAGCCGAAGATTTCCCGTTTGCGCACAGGACTATTCATGCAGCGCACATCATGCCCTATCGCCCGCCGAACACCACCTTCGTGGCAACGCTTGGTGTTTCCCGAGCTTGATCCTAAAAACGGTCTTGGATCACCACTTCCTCGTAACCGAGTTGACCCGGACGAGGCCAAGACTCCTTTGTCATCTTGCCGATGGCGACCATGAACGAAATCACGTGATCCTGAGGCAGCTTGATGATTTTCCCGACTGCTTCGAAATCGAACCCATCCATCGGGCACGAGTCATACCCCATGGCCTTGGCCGCCAGCATCAAGGTCTGACCTGCCATTCCACACGAACGCATGGCCTCGTCCCGTTGCACGTGCGGTTTGCCCTGGTAATACTGGTCAATGGCCGGCACGAGGAACTCCTGCACGGGCTGGGGAGCGTTGCGCCAGTAGCGGGCGGGATTCTGCTCCCATGCTTTGAGATTGGCGCAGAGCACGACGAGCAAAGAAGCATCGGTCACCTGCGCCTGGTCCCAAGCCGCCGCGCGGATCTGTTTCCGGATCTCCGGATCACGCACCACGACGAAGCGCCAATTCTGGATGTTGAACGCCGTTGGCGAGAGCATGGCCAACTCGAGCAGCTGTCTCTCCCCCTCCGCCGACATCTTGTGGGTCGGATCATAATGTTTGATGGCCCGGCGGGCCTTGATCGCTTCGAGTGTGTTCATAAGAGCGAGAGAATGGTGCGCGATACAGGGTTCGAACCTGTGACCCCTACCGTGTCAAGGTAGTGCTCTACCACTGAGCTAACCGCGC
>JBMTVD010000015.1:0-31891 GCA_049451035.1 Chthoniobacterales bacterium
TGCTCAACGCGGCCAACCTCTCCCTGGTTGCCTTCGCGCGCCACGGCGTCACCGCTCTCGGGCTGCCCGACTACAACGCCCAGGTCCTTGTTTTTTTCATTATCACCGTCGCGGCCGCCGAGGTGGCGGTCGGTCTGGCCATCATCGTCGCGCTATACCGTCTGCGGCAGACCACGCACGTCGAGGATCTCGACAAAATGAAATTCTGACGCCGTGAACGACCCGCAGCTTTATCCTTGGATCATTCTCTTCGCCCCGCTCGCGGCGGCCGGCGCGATCCTCTTCCTGCTGCCCCGCAACAATGCGGCCGCCGCATGGACCGGGGTCCTCGCCGCCGCGCTGACCTGCTTCCTCAGCTGGAAGGTTTTTCTCGATCCTTCGCTCAAAATCACCGCGCAGATTCCGTGGATCGAGGTTCCCGGCGTCTTCAGCATTCCCATCGGCCTCCTCCTCGACAACCTGAGCCGCGTCATGCTCGTCGTGGTGACGACGATCGCCACGCTCGTCTTCGTTTATTCCGCCGGCTACATGCGAGGCGACGAAGGTATCCCGCGCTACTACGCGTCCCTCAGCCTGTTCCTCTTTTCCATGCTCGGCATCGTCCTGGCCGACAACTTCGTCATGATGTTCATCTTCTGGGAGCTGGTCGGCGTCAGTTCCTACCTGCTGATCGGGCATTATTTCCGCAAGGACTCCGCCGCCGACGCCGCCAAACAGGCCTTCACCGTCAACCGCGTCGGCGACTTCGGCTTCATCCTCGGCATCCTCATGCTCTGGCTGGCCACGGGATCGGTCATGTTCGACGGTATCGAGCAAAACCTCGCCGCGGTCACCCTGCATCCCGGCTACCTCGCCGCCGCCTGTCTCCTCGTCTTCTGCGGCACACTCGGCAAATCCGCGCAAATGCCGCTGCACGTCTGGTTGCCCAACTCGATGGAAGGCCCGACGCCGGTTTCTTCCCTGCTGCACGCCGCCACCATGGTTGCCGCCGGCGTCTACATGCTCGCGCGCATCTTCCCGGTGCTCCTGGCCGCACCCGACATGGTGCGCGAGGTCATCATGTGGATCGGTGCGGTCACCTGCTTCGCCGCCGGACTCATGGCCATCCAACAGGATGATATCAAACGCATCCTCGCTTACTCCACCATCTCGCAACTCGGCTACATGGTCGTCGGTATCGGTGTCGGCGCGACCGGTGACGTCGCCATGTTCCACCTCTTCACCCACGCGTTCTTCAAGTGCCTCCTTTTCCTCTGTGCGGGGTCGGTCATCATCGCCCTGCACCACGAGCAGGACATTTGGAAGATGGGCGGTCTACTCACCCGCATGCCCGTCACCGCCCTGTGCATGGTGGCGGGCGGTCTGGCTCTGGCCGGTGTGCCGTTCCTCAGCGGGTCGTTCAGCAAGGACAACATCATCGAGTGGGCTTGGCTCAACAACCGCGCGGGCTTCTGGATCACCGCGGGAGCCGTCCTCCTCACCGCTCTCTACACATTCCGCCTCCTCATGGTCGTCCTCCTCGGCAAACCGCGCGGCGACCACGCCGCGCATGCCAAGGAATCCCCGCTGGTCATGACCGTTCCCCTCGTCATCCTCGCCATCCCCGCCGTCATCGCCGGCTACCCGTGGTTCATCGGCCACTTCTTCGACATCCCCTACGCCGGGGCCCCGGCCGTCGCCCACAAAATCGTCCTCGGCTTCCTCGCCGCCGGGGCCGTCCTTGCCGCCCTTCTTTACCTGCGCGGACCGGCCAAAGACCCGGTGCGCATTCCGCTTTTCGCCAACCGCCTCTACATCGACAACTTTTACAACTGGCTCGTCGCGCGCGTGCAGGGTGGACTGGCCGTGCTCGGTTCGTGGTTTGACCGCTGGATCATCGACGGCCTCGTCGTGACCGGCAGCGCCCGCGCCGTCTGGGCCACAGGCTACGTTCTGCGCCTGCTCCAACTCGGCAATCTGCAGGCCTACGCCTTCTTTTTCGGCGCCGGGGTGCTCGCGCTTCTTTACTTCCTGATCTTCCGGTCATGAGCCCGCTCCTTTCTCTCATCCTCATTCCGTTGGTCACCGCCGCGTTCTGCATGGCGGGCGCCGCGCCGCGCCGTATTTCGCTCTTCGGCGCGGGCGCCAACGTCCTGCTCGGCCTCTATCTTCTCGCCTCCTACAACATCGGGATCGGCGGTTTCCAATTCGTCAGTGAAAAGTCGCTTTTCCCCGCCTACGGCCTCCATTTCTCCCTCGGCGCGGACGGACTCAGCTTGGTGCTCATTCTTCTCGCCACGCTGGTTACCTTCGCCGCCGTTTGGGTCACGCCGAAAATCGAAAAATTCACCGGCATGTTTTATGCATGCCTCCTCTTCATTTCGGCCGGCGCCATCGGCGCGTTTGCCTCGATCGATCTCTTTTTCTTCTACGCCTTCCACGAACTCGCGCTCATCCCGACCTTCCTGCTCATCGGAATCTGGGGATCGGGCGAACGCCAGCGCATCGCCTGGAAGGTCACCATCTACCTTGCCTTCGGCAGCTTCATCCTTTTGCTCGGGTTGATCGGGCTCTGGCTCTCCGCGCCGTCCGAACTGCGCACTCTCGACATCCGCCTCCTCCAACAACTGGGTTACGCGGGCATGATGCAACCGGGCCCGGTGGTCTATCTGCTCATCCTTTTCGGCTTCGGCATCCTGATCGCCCTCTTCCCATTCCACACCTGGGCGCCCGAGGCCTACGCCTCCGCCCCCGCCCCCGCGGCCATGCTTCATGCCGGCGTGCTCAAAAAGTTCGGGCTTTACGGACTCCTCCGTCTGGCTGTCCCGATCTTCCCCGCCGAAATCCAGCAGTTCGCGCATCTCCTCCTCGTCCTGCTCCTCGGCAACATTCTTTACGTCGGCTTTGTCACCATGGCGCAAAAACGCCTGGACCTCATGCTCGGCTACTCGAGCGTCATGCACATGGGCTACGCGTTTCTCGGATTCGTCGCCCTCAACCAACTCGGACTCGGCGGCATGTCGCTCATGCTCTTTGCGCACGGACTGACCATCGCCGCGCTCTTCGCGCTCACCGGGGAGATCGCGCGCCGCACCGGGACCCTCGAATTCTCCGAACTCGGCGGACTGGCCGGGGTTGCGCCGAAACTCGGGCTGCTCTTCGGTTTTGCCGCCATGGCCTCCGTGGGCCTGCCCGGCTTCTCGACCTTCGCCGGCGAAATCATGATTTTCTTCGGGGCCTTCGCCCGAGGAACAGTCGGCTCGTTCGATTGGTTCCAAACCTGCACGGCTCTTGCCCTCTGGGGGGTGGTCATCTCGGCGGTCTACATGCTCCGTGCATACCGGAACGTTTTCTGGGGATCGCGGGGCAGCGCCGTCAAGGATGACACGGCAGACATCTCTCCCGGCGTCCGCTGGGCCGTGATCGTCCTCGTCGCGGCGCTTCTGCTCACCGGGTTCCGTCCGGGCCTCCTCCTCGATTACCTCAACCCCGTATTCGCCTACCTCGCGTCATGAATCCGCTTTATCTCGAGGTCGCCGTCGTTGTTCTGGGTATTGTCCTGCTCATGGCCGAGGCCTTCGCCGGGGCGGGCCCCAAACGCGGCATCGCCTACGCCGCCATCGCCGGACTCATCGGCATCTTGGGCGCGACCTTCGTGGCCGATCCCGCGGCGATAAACGCCGCCGCCCCCTACGCGGACTTTTATCGCGCCGATTTCCTCGCCATGTTCCTCAAGCAGTTCGCGCTGCTCGCCACGATCATCGTCATTGTCATGTCGCTGGAATACGCGCCGGCAGTCGAGGCGAGCATGCCTTCCGAACGCCGCGGGGCCGGCGTCGGGGAATTCTTCGCCCTGCCCGTCCTGGCTTGCGCGGGACTCATGTGGATGGCCTCCGCCGCGGACTTCGTCATGATTTTCGTCTCTCTCGAGCTGGTCACGATCACTTTCTACATTCTCGTTTCGTACCTGCGCGGCAGCGCGGCCAGCCTCGAAGCGGGCGCGAAATATCTCGTGCTCGGCGCGCTTTCCACCGGATTCCTGGTTTACGGCATCACCTGGGTTTACGGCGTCACCGGACACACCAACCTCGCCGCCATCGCCGGGGCGTTGCCCGGGCTCGACTACGCAGTTGTTCCGGCGCTCCTTTTCGGCTTCGGACTCGTCCTTGTCGCGCTCGGCTTCAAAGTCGCCGCGGCGCCGTTCCAATTCTGGGTGCCGGATGTTTACCAAGGCGCGCCCACGCCGGTGACGGCTTATCTCTCCGTCGCCTCGAAGGCCGCGGGATTTGTCGTCTTGCTCCGCGTGCTCGAAACTTTCGTCACCGTTCCCGACCTGCAGGCGAAAATCATGCCCGTCGTCGCGATCCTCGCCGGAGCCACCATGATTTTCGGCAACCTCGCCGCCATTCCGCAATCGAACCTCAAGCGCCTGCTCGCCTACTCGAGTATCGGGCACGCGGGGTATCTGCTGCTGGGCGTCGCCTCGATCGGAGCGCCATTCGCCGGCACGGCCATCATGTTTTATCTGGGCGCATACCTGCTCATGACACTCCTCGCTTTTCTGGTCATGACGATCGTCGCCCAGGCGACCGGCGGCGATGATTTGTCGGATTTCGCCGGGCTCAACCAACGCGCCCCGCAACTGGCTTTCGCCATGCTGCTCGCCATGATCTCCCTCGCCGGCATTCCGCTGACCGCCGGATTCCTCGGCAAGTTGTTCGTCTTCGAGTGCGCGGTGCAGCAACAGCACTATGTTCTCGTGGCCCTCGGCGTCATCGCGGTGGCCGCCGGATTCTATTTTTACCTCAAAGTGGTCCGGGCCATGTACTGGCAGCGGCCGGCCGATCCCGAAGCCCCGGACATCGAGGCCGGCCCGCTGGCCAAAATTACCATCGCCGGCCTTTGCGCGCTCATTATCTGGCTCGGCGTCTATCCGGCCCCGCTCCTCGCCCTGATCCGCTGATCAGTGCTGCCCGGCCAGCCGTCGGGCCGACTGCAGGGTGTCGATCTCGACGACCGTCTTGTCGCCGCGCAGGGTCTTGATCCTCGGAAAACGCAGGGCGAGTCCGCTCGGGTGCCGCGAGCTGGGCTGGATCGAGTCGAAGGCCACCTCGATGACCAGTTCCGGCTCCACCTCGTGCAGCCGACCCTTGACCCGTCGCACCCGCTCGAGAAACCACGGCGTCAGCTCCGCGATCTCCTTGTCGGTCAATCCCGAGTAAGCCTTGCCGATGGTCAGCAGTGCGCCGCTTTCCTCGTCACGAACGGCAAATGTGTAGTCGCTCAAAACCTCGCGACGCCGGCCATGGCCGTATTCCACGCCGGTGACAACGACATCCAGCGTGGCGAATTCTTTCTTCAGTTTGATCCAGGCCAAACCGCGGCGCCCCGGCAGGTACGGACTCAAGGGATTCTTGCCGACGAGTCCCTCGTTGCCGCGGGCGCGGGCCGCCCGGAATTCTTCCTCCACGGCGTCCGCACCCGTCAGCCTGGACACCGGAGCGGCCGACAGGGGTTTCACCAGCGGCAACTCCGCCAATGACGCCCTCCGCTCGTGCCAGGGCCGCCGGACCATGGTCGTGCCGTCGCGCAGCAGCAGATCGAAAGCGACAAACTCCACCGGCACATCCTCCGTGAGAAACAAATCCGCCTCGCGACGGTTCAGGCGCTTTTGCAAGTCGAAGAAAGACAGACGACGCCCCGCCATTGAAGCAAGTATTTCGCCGTCGAGCACGACGGAACCCGGCAACTTCGACGCGGCTGCCGCGACCTCGGGAAACTGTGCCGTGATGCGCCGCAGGTCGCGCGAGAAAATTTCGCAGCGCCCGTCCGCCACGTGCACCTGCGCGCGGATCCCGTCGTATTTGTCTTCCACCCAAACAACACCCCCTTCGCCCGACAACCGCGCCCAGACTCCCGCGCCGTCCGGCTCGGATCCCGCCAGCATGCACTTCACGGGATGGAAAACGCGCAGGCCGGTGCGGTGCAGCTGCTTCTGCCGGGCCGCCACCGCCAAAGCGCCCGCGTCTCCCAGCAGCATGCCCGCGGCACGGACCTCATCCGCCCCCGCAGCGAACGCTTCCGCGATCGCCTCCTCGAGCAAACCCTCCTTCAGCCCGATGCGCAGATCACCGGTAAGAATCCGCGCGATATAGGAGGCCTCGATCGCATGGCAGGAGCGGAAGACTTTTTCCAGGATTGCTTCTTTGCGCAGAGGTCCGCGCGCGGCGGACAGGTCATCGAACATTTGCCGGACCGCACCGAAATCGAGAACGCTTGTTGAACGGTGACCGGACATGATTTCCCGTGCGGCCAGTCCGGCGTCATTGCACCTCCGGGCGATGGCTCGCACCGAGTCCTCGGGCAGCCCCGCCGCGTTGCCCAACGCGCGCCGCAGCACCGCCCACCCGCACTGGGTCGATTTCTCCTCCGTTGGGCCGAATGGTTGCCCCGTCAGCCAGGTCGCGGCGCAACGCAGGTCCGGGCTGTCCAGCGAACGCAGATAATCGGCCAACGCGGCGGTCTTGGCGAGGCGCCCGGTCGAGGCGGCAACAGCTTCCGCCATCAGACAAAATTTCCCAAAGGGTGAGTCCGGGAGAATCTCTTCCCCGGTTTCGCGCACCCGCGGGACGGGAGCGGGTGCCAAGCCCCTGAACTCCAGCTGGTCCGGACTGACCAGGGACCACGCCTCCATACCGCGCTCCCGCAGATCACGCGCGAACTCGGAAGCATATCCGTGCAAAGTCAGCACACGCTTCGGTTGCACCAGATCGACATATTTGAGCAGATCGTCGTAGCCGGCATGGTCGCTCAGGGGAAAAGCGGCATCGACTTGGTAGCGGTGCACCGCACCCGGCGTCACGGCCCAGCCGGACAGCATGGCCACACGTTTCTTTTTGATGACCGCCAGCATGCGCGATCCTTTGACACTGGGCGGGGCAATGAGCACGTGGCCGCCGACTTCGGACGCTTTGTAAACGGCAAAATCGGGAAAACCCGGCACCATCTCGCGATAAATCCGCGCCAACTTGGCCGCGGCCCCGTGCAGCATCGGCTTCAATCCCGCCGCCGCCACCGCGCAGAGAATCTCCTGGGCCTTGCCCAGCGAATAGCCGAGCAAGACCGGCACCTCGCCGTCCTCCAGCGCTTCGCGGCAGAATTTCACCACCCCGGACAGCACTGTCTCCGTGGGCGGAAAAACAAATTCCGGTTTTCCGAAGGTTGTCTCCATGATGAGCGTGTCGGCCGGACGCCATTCGATCCGCTCGCTGGAAAGCCCCGGTCGCAGCTTGAAATCCCCCGTGTAAAGCAGCGACCCCTCCTCCCCCTGCAAATGCAACTGCGCCGACCCGTGCACATGACCCGCCGGCAGCAAAGTGAACCCGGACCCGCGCATTGCCCTTGTCTCGCCGAAAGCCAGCACATGCTCGACGCCCGACGCTCCCTGGCGCGCCCGCATGAGCCGTGATGTCCCCGCCGAAACGATGGTCTCGCGGTGCTTGCCGATATGGTCGCTGTGCGCGTGGGAGACAAAAGCGAAACCGCGGGGCAGAACCGGGTCCATCCATAAATCCAGCGAGGGGACATGCAGACCCCCGCGGTAGACCACGTCGATCATGCCGGGTCACCCCCGGCCGCATAAACATGGTGGAATACCGGACGCACGCGGATATTATGCACCCCCCGCAAGACCATGTCCGTCCCGCAAAATACCATCGCGATCATCTACGATTACGACCAGACGCTCAGCCCCAACTACATGCAGGAAGAGGTGATCTTTCCGCACTTCGGCATCGACGGGAAGCAGTTCTGGCAACGCTGCGGGGAACTGGTGCAGCGGCACGGCTACGAACACGAACTGGCCTACATGAAAGCCCTGCTCGACTACCTGGAGATGGACCGACCGACCAACGCCCAGCTGCGGCAGCTCGGGGCCAAACTCAGTTTTTTCCCGGGCATCCCGGAAATGTTCACCGAGTTCGAGTCCAAGTTGCACGATGTCTCCGACTCGATGGGGTGGAACGCCGCGCACGGAATCAAACTCGAACACTACATCGTCAGCTCCGGCCTCAAGGAACTCATCAGCGGCAGCCGCATCCAGCCGCATGTGCGCAAAATTTTCGGCTGCGAATACGCCGAAGACTCCGAGGGCCGCATCACTTTTCCCAAGCGCGTCATCAGTCACACGCAAAAAACCCAGTTCCTTTTCCGGATCAACAAAGGGATGCTCGACATGTCGCAGGACGTGAACGACCACGTGCCGCACGAGATGCGCCCCATTCCTTTCCAGAACATGATCTATGTGGGGGACGGTCCCACCGATGTTCCATGCTTCACCGTGATGAAGCAAAACGGCGGCCGCGCCATCGCGGTCTACAACCCGGAAGACCAATCGCGCGTCAGTTTCCAGAAATGCTACCAGCTGACGGCGCATGCCGACCGCGTGCGTCATATCGCGCCGGCCGATTACCGTCCGGGCAGCCACCTGCGCCTCCTGCTCGAGGAAATGGTCACCGAGATCGCCGATGACATCATCGAGCAACGCCGCGAAGACCTCGCAGCAGCCACCGTGCGTGCCCCCAAGCACTGAGATGCAGCGGCGGCCGAGGCCCGCCCGGCGCATCCCTCTCGCAGATGCCGTCCCTTCGCCGTAACCTCCCGCTCTTTGTCGCTTTCCGCGTCCTGTTCCACGCGCGGTTTTACTATCCGGTCATCGGCGTTCTCTTCCTCGACCTCGGCCTCACCCTCGAGCAATACGCCCTGCTCAATGTCATCTGGGCCGTGGTCATCATCGTGCTGGAAATTCCCTCCGGCGCGCTGGCCGACGTCATCGGGCGCAAACGCGTCGTCGTTCTCGCCGCCGTGCTCATGGTCGCCGAAATGGCCGTCTTCGCTTTCGCCCCGCGCGGTGCGTGGATGTTCTGGCTCCTCGTCCTCAACCGCATCCTCAGTGGCGCCGCCGAGGCGTGCGCCAGCGGAGCCGACGAAGCGCTGGCGTACGATTCCTTGCCCGAGGCCGACCGCAAAACCACCTGGCCACGCGTGCTCGAATCGCTCATGCGCTGGAAATCGGGAGGCTTCTTCCTCGCCATGGTCAGCGGCGCCGTCCTTTTCGACCAAAATTTGATGTCCTCGCTCCTCGGCTGGACCGGCTGGACCCCGTCCGCCGGATCCACTGTGCGCTGGCCGGTCTATGCCACGCTTGTCACCTCGGTCCTGTGTCTTCTCGTTGCGCTCAACTTCCGTGAACCTCCGACACATGCGCCAACCGGACGTCATGCCGCCGGCCGCGCGTGGCAAAACGTGATCGAAGGCGCCGTCCACGTCTTCACCTCGCGCCGCATCCTTTTCCTCATGGTCGCCGCGCTGCTCATCGACAGTTTCGTCCGCATCTTCCTCACCTTCGCCAGCAACTACTACCGCCTCATCGAATTGCCGCCTTTCGTCAATGGCATCCTCGGCTCCGGCCTCGCCTTGCTCGGCTTCGCCGTCGCTCCCGCGGCCAAACGCATGACCTCCGGACTCGGCGTCGTCGCCAACTACACTATCGTCGCCGCGCTCGTGCTCGTCGGCCTGGCCGGAACAGCCATGGCTCTTCCTTGGTGGGGCGCGTGGGTCGTCGTTCCGCTCGGCATCTCCATGTCGATGCTGCAGTTTTTCACTTCGAATTACCTCAACCAGTGGACCGAATCCCACGTCCGCGCCACGGTGCTCAGCTTCCGCGGTGTCGCCTTCAACCTCGGCTATGCCATCGCCGGAATCCTGTTCGCACAGCTGACCGCGTATTTGCGAACGGCGCACCCGGCGGCCGACGAAAACGCGGTCTTTGGCCTGTCGCTTTATTGGCTTCCGTCCTCTTTTCTCGGATGCGGTATCCTGCTCTGGCTCGCCCTGCGCTGGACGCGGGCCGCGCGCCCTCGCTAAAAGATTGAGCGTGGGCAGTGCAGCAAACCTCCTCCTGGTCGGCGCCGGCGGGTTCCTCGGAGCCATCGGCCGCTATCTGCTGGGCGGGGCCGTGCTGCACCATGCCGTGGCCTCGAAGTTTCCCTGGAGCACGTTGGCCGTGAATGTGCTCGGTTGCCTGCTGATCGGGGTGTTGTCGGGAGCCGCGGAAAAATTCGATTTTATCGGTCAAGGAGCAAGGTTGTTCCTGTTCACCGGTTTGCTCGGGGGTTTCACGACGTTTTCCGCTTTCGGTTTCGAGACATTTTTTCTCCTCAGGCGCGGCGAACTTGCCGTTGCCGCTCTCTACGCGACAGCCAGCGTTCTGGTCTGTCTGGCTGCCGTGTGGGCGGGGTTTCGCACCGTGCATATGTTGGCCCGATGAGGTTTCCGCTCGGTCTGGCGGCGCTGATCTGTTGCACAGTCCCGGCGGCGGCACAAACCGGGTCCGGGGTAGATGATACCGGCCAGACGGCCGCCCTGCCTTGGCTGGAGTGGGATGCCGCGACCGGTGACTGGTGGCGCAACCGTCCGGTTTTTTCCGATCGGGGATTCGACTTCACCGCCACCTACACGGGGCAAGTGTGGGGCAACGTGGCCGGTGGCGTGGAACAAAATGCCGCGTATATCGGGTTGCTCCAATTCGGGCTGAATGTCGATCTGGAGAAGTCCGTCGGTTGGACGGGAGCATCCTTCAACACCACATGGACATGGCTCTCCGGCAACGAGTTCACCGCGCTTCTCGTCGGGTCCGATTATGCCGTCAGCGGCATTGCCGCCCCGGCAGGTCTCAGCTGTCTGGATCTCTGGGCGCAGCAGAATCTTTTCGGCGATAAACTCACCCTTCGCGCCGGCATGTTCAATGCCGACCGTGATTTCACCATTTCCGAGTATTCCAACTTCTTTCTCAACAGTGCTTTTGGTTGGCCCGCGAGCTATGACGGGCCGGCCGCCGGGGTGCCTGTTTATCCTTATGCCGCTCCCGGCTTTTATGCCGCGTACAAGCCGTCCGCCGGCTGGATTTTGCACGCCGCCGCCATGCAAGGCGCAGCCTATGCCGGCGATGCGAATTTTCACTGGAACCTGGACCGCATGGACGGATACCTCTTCCTCGGCGAGGCCATCTATTCCTGGTCGAAGTCCGCACTGCCGGGTACAGCCAAGTGCGGGGTCATTTTCCAGAGCGGGTATCAGGACATTCCGGACGACAGCGGGCGCCAAACATGGGGAAGCGGTTTCTACTACGGGATCGTCGACCAGGCGCTTTACTCCGAACCGGGGTCGACACCCGCTTCACCGCAGGGCTTGGGCAGCTTTGTCCGCGCCGGATTCGCCGCACCAGCCGAGTCGAGCCCGCTCGGTTTCTTCCTGCAGACAGGTTTCGTCTATTCCGGACCCATCCCCGGACGCGACAGTGATTCGGTCGGCATGGCGTTTGCATGGAACCAGGAGTCGTCCTACGAGGCCGGGACGGCCGGCGGGTCGAACCGGGGATTGGAGATGGTCTTCGAAGCTTCTTACCAATGCCAAATTTCGCCGTGGTTCGCGATTCAACCCGACCTGCAGTACATCGTCCAACCCGGCGGCAGTACGGCGATACCGAATGCCCTCGTACTCGGGTTGAGCGTATCGGTAGACTTTTGAGCAATGGACCCCAAGACCATCCACAAGACGGCGCGCAAATTTTCCAAACCCTTCCGCGTGACCAACGGGAAAGGGTTCCGCCTCAAGGATCACGACCCGGGCAACACGCTGCAATTCGACAGCAAAGACAAAGGCCGCGCCAGGGAGGCCCTGGCCCAGGGGGTGCAGGCGCTGTCGCTCTTGCAGGACAAACTTTACGCGCAGGACCAGTGGGCCGTGCTGCTCATTTTCCAGGCGATGGACGCCGCGGGCAAGGACGGGGCGATCAAACACGTGATGTCGGGCATCAACCCGCAGGGCTGCCAAGTTCATTCCTTCAAAGCGCCGACCAGCGAGGAACTCGACCACGATTTCCTCTGGCGCTGCAGCAAAAGCGTCCCGGAACGCGGGCGCATCGGCATCTTCAACCGCAGTTACTACGAGGAGACGCTGGTGGTGCGCGTCCACCCGGAAATCCTCGATAAACAGAAGATTCCGCGGAAGCTGCTGGGCAAGGACTTGTGGTTCCAGCGCTTCGAGGACATCCGCGCCTATGAGCGCTACCTCGCCCGCAATGGCGTGATCGTCCGCAAGTTTTTCCTCAATGTCTCGAAGGCGGAACAAAAGAAGCGCTTCCTCGCCCGCATCGACACGCCGGAAAAAAACTGGAAGTTCTCCACTGCCGACTCCCACGAACGGCAGTTCTGGAGCGACTACCAGAAAGCCTACGAAGAAACCATCCGCCACACCGCGACCAAAGAGGCACCGTGGTATGTCGTTCCCGCGGACAACAAGTGGTTCACCCGCGTCGTCGTCGCCGCTGCCGTGATCGAAGCCCTCGACTCCCTCAACCTCCAATACCCCAAAGTCGGCAAACGCCAACGCAAGGAGCTGGCCGCGGCGAAAAAGGAGCTCCTCGCGGAAAAGTAGGGCCGCTCCAGAACCGGAACAGAGGCGGAACAGATCCGCAAAGAAGGCCTCCCTGAGGGCTGAAAATATCTTGCGCCACGATTCAAACGATCGTATGAATTGCGGCTGTGCATCCCAAAGTCTTTGCGGTTATCCTGCTGCTTGCCGGTGGCATGCTGCCCGCCGCCGCGCAGACCGACCGCGTTGTCTTCAACTTCACCGGCGCGGATCCGGCGCGCTCTCTGCCCTGGACCGCGACGTCCGTCCTTGAATCCGGACTGACCACCCAGGGTTGGACGATGGGCTCCGGCCTTTCGCTCGTCTCCGCACGCAGCAACCGCATTGCTTTTGCCGTCAGCGCCGGCGATGCGCTGAGCACCCTGGAAGAAGCGCGCGCGGAAGGCGCGTATCTCAATGTCCGGCTCAGTTCAACGTCCGGACCGCTGCAACTCGATTCAAACCGCATCCGTTTCACCATCCGCCGCGAGAGTTGGCATGCGCCGTTGCGCTTTGCCGTTTATTCCAGCACGGACAATTTCGCCTCGCCGGTCTTTGTCTCGGAAGAAGTCGAGCAACTCGACGACGGAACGCACCATTTCAGCTTCTTTCTCCCGAACTCCGGTTTCACGGCGTTGTCCGGTCCGGTTGACTTCCGCATCTATCCATTCGCGGCACGTTACAGTGGGCATGCGCTTTCGCTCACCGCGTTTTCTTTGGGTGCACCGGTCCAGACGTACACGCTGGCGGCCACAGCAACCGAGGGAGGCGCGGTGCAGGTTTCGCCGTCCGGCAGCGTGTTCGAAGCAGGACAACTCGTGCAACTCACGGCGCGGGCCGACGCAGGCTACGCTTTCACCGGCTGGTCGGGTGATGCCAACGGCACGGACAATCCTTTGACGAGGACAATAAACGGGAACCTCGCAATCACCGCCAATTTCCTGCCCAGGCCCTCGCCACGCATGGATCTCGGCGGAAACCTCGAAGCACTCGTCGACTGGACTACCGCTTGGGTCTTCAAAGATTGCTTCAAACTTTCCCGCGAGTGGCTCACGCGAACCACCACTGGCAACGAATGGGAAAGCAACCAGACGCCCCCACTCGATACGGACGGCTGGCCGCTTGCCGTGCCGTTCGCCGCGAACAGCGCGCAACATTTCGTCCATACCCTGCTGCCGCTTTACGGTCCGGGTGACTACACCGTGCGCTTCGAAGGCGCGGGACGGATCGAGTTGATCGCCCCGAATGGCGGCGGACGCCAAGTCATGACGGCCACGGGCGGCACGACGACGCGCATCTTCACGTTCAACCCGACTCTCGCCGACAACATCCTTTATCTCGAGCTGAGGCAATCCGAGTCCGCCGATCCGGTACGCCGCATCGAGGTGATCGCACCAGGGCAGGACAGTAATCTGCAAACCGAACCGTTCCATCCGGACTTCATCACTTCCCTCGCCCCCTACCGCAACCTGCGGTTCATGGATTGGATGCAGACCAACTTGTTGCCGTGGGAAACGGTGGAGCCCCTGCAGTCGTGGAGCGAGCGGACGACCGCGACGAGTTACACGCAAACAAGGCGCCAGGGCGCGGCGCACGAATACATCATCGCGCTGGCCAACCAGACCGGCAAAGACCCGTGGATTTGCCTCCCGCACGAAGCCGATGACGACTACGTGCGACAGACTGCGCGCCTTTACCGGGACACGCTCGATCCGGATTTGGAGCTCTACGTCGAGTATTCCAATGAGACGTGGAATGGCGGATTCATGCAGACGACCTACGTGCAGGACCGCGGACAAGCCCTCGGCCTCGATGCCAGCCGCTGGCAGGCCGCGCAAAAATTCGTCGCCCGCCGCTCGGCGGAAATATTCAGCATCTTCGCCGGGGAATACGGCACCGCGCAGCGGCATCGGTTGGTGGCCGTGCTGGCCACGCAGGCAGCCAATGCCGGTCTGTCCGAAGAGCGCCTCGCCGCCTTCAACGATCCGGTCGTCAACACGACCGGCCAGCACCCCGATGCCTTGGCCATCGCTCCCTACTTCGGCGTGAACTACGAACCCGGCCAGCCTGTTCCGACCGCGGAGCAAGTCGCGACCACGCTTTCCACCAGCTCGATTGCCGAGGCGCTCGGCTGGACGGGCGAACAACGCGCTGTCGCCGAAGCCAACGGTCTGCGCCTCATCTGCTACGAGGGTGGACAGCATTTCGTCGGCATCCTCGGCGCGGAGAGCAACGGAGCACTCAACGCCGCATTGCATGCCGGCAACCGCGATCCGCGCATGCAGGATCGCTACCGCGAATACCTCACGGGGCTCGAGCAGCTTGGCGTCGACCTTTTCGTCAACTTCACCCACGTGGGCGAATGGTCGCAGTATGGTTCCTGGGGCGTGCTCGAATACCAGCAACAGCCGCCGGCCGCGGCCCCGAAGTGGCGTGCCCTCACCGCATGGCACGATCAACTGCAGCAGCGCCGCGAAGAAGTCCGCGTCGCCCCGCCCGCCATCCCGGGCGGCGATTGGTCAGCCGCTTTTCCGCTGCGCCCTGGACGCCTCTACGGCGTTGTGACCAGCACGAATCTCGAGAGTTGGCTTCCGGTCGAGGGTTTGCAAGATCTTCGCGGCGACACGGTCACAACCCGTGTGGCCTTGCCCGCTGCATCCGAGCCACAACGCTTTTGGCGTGTGATGGAAAGCCAGTAGCCTCTCCTAGGCGCCGATGATTTTGACGAGCACGCGCTTGCGGCGCAGGCCGTCGAATTCGCCGTAGAAGATTTGCTCCCACGGACCGAAGTCGAGGCGTCCCTCGGTCACGGCGACGACGACTTCGCGGCCCATGATGCTCCGCTTGAGGTGGGCGTCGGCGTTGTCCTCGGCACCGTTGTGGCGGTATTGGTTGTGCGGTTTTTCCGGGGCGAGCTTTTCCAGCCATTTTTCGAAGTCGGCGTGGAGCCCGCTCTCGTCGTCGTTGATGAAGACACTGGCCGTGATATGCATGGCATTGACCAGACAAAGACCTTCCTTGATCCCGCTGGCCCGGAGGCAACGGTCGATGTCGGGCGTGATGTTGACCAAACCTCGCCGCGCGGGGATTTCGTACCAGAGCTCTTGGCGGAAGGACTTCATGCCACCGCGTACCGGGCGAATTTGGGCTCCAAGGCAGGGGGGATGTGGGCAGTGACGAGAGCGTCGTCGCCTTCGTAGGAGATGTCCACGACGTGACCGGCACGATGGAGTTCCGCCAGGGCGGAGCTGTCCGACTGAGGGATGCGGAAGCTCTGCCGCAGGCGCCAGGCCGAGAGCTGGTTTTGCAGTTCGTCGACGAAATCTGCCAGGCTTTCGCCGGTTTTGACCGAGACGGCGACGCTGCCGGGATAGCGGGCCAGCGCAGCTTCGACAGCTTCGGGGTTGGGCACGCGGTCGATTTTGTTGAAGACGATGAGGGTATGTTTGCCGTCGGCTTCCAGCTCCCGGATGACCCCGTCCGTCGCCGCGATGTGTTCCTCCCACTGCGGATGACTGACATCGACGACATGGACGAGGAGGTCGGCCGATTTCAATTCCTCGAGGGTGGCTTTGAAAGACTCGATGACCGTGTGGGGCAGCTTGCGGATGAAGCCGACGGTATCGGTGAAGAGCACCTTCAATTTGTTGGGCAGGACGAATTGACGCGTGGTCGGGTCGAGCGTGGCGAAGAGCTTGTCTTCGGCCAGGACGCCGGCTTTGGTCAGGCGATTGAGGAGCGAGGATTTTCCGGCATTGGTGTAGCCGACGATGGCGACGACCGGCCATTGGTGGCGGGCGCGGCCCTCGCGCTGGATGGCGCGGTGTTTGCGCACTTCCTCGAGTTCGCGCTGCAAGCGCGCGATGCGCTCCTGCACGCGGCGACGGTCGACTTCGAGCTGGGTCTCACCCGGACCGCGCGTGCCGATGCCGCCGGTCTGGCGCGAAAGGTGCGTCCACATGCGGGTCAGGCGCGGAAGCAAATACTGCAGCTGGGCGAGTTCGATTTGCAGGCGGCCTTCGCGGCTGCGCGCGCGGCGGGCGAAGATGTCGAGGATGAGCTGGGTGCGATCGAGGATTTTCTTCGCAGTGACGCTCTCGAGGTTGCGGCCCTGCGCGGGGGAGAGTTCGTCATCGAAAATAATCGAGCCGGCGCCGTGCTCCGAACAGCGCGCAGCCACTTCTTCGGCTTTGCCTTTGCCGATGTAATACGGCGCAGTGGGGTGCTGGAGTTTCTGCGTGACCGTGTCGACCACGGTGGCGCCGGCGGTGGCGGCCAGCTCGCGCAATTCGGTGAGGGATTCCTCGAGGTCCCAACGTGTCACGCCGTCGTGCTCGAGCCCGACGAGGACGGTTTTTTCCGTGGCCTTGGGAGGAGGAGCAGTGACGATCATGGCAGGCCCAAGCGGCGGGCGATGCGGTCCAAATGGTCGGGCGTCACGGTGGAAAGATTCTCTGCCGGAAAGTTGGACTTGGCCCGGAACCACGTCAACTGCCTTTTGGCGTATTGGCGGGTGGCGGTCGTGACAAGTTCGACACAAGCGGCCCGGTCCATTTCGCCGTCGAGCAGCGCGGAGATCTCCCGCCAACCGAGAATCTGCCGAGCGGTGCCCCCGGCCGACGCGCGGGCGGCGCGAACTTCCTCGACAGCGCCGCCGGCGAACCGCGCGGCCACGGCGGTGCCGATACGTGCCTTGAGGTCGTCGCGTTCACGGGTGAGCACGACGCCGCGCAAGCCGGCGGGCGCAGGCGGTTCCGTCAGCACCTCCGAAGCCGGCCGGCCGGTTTGCAGGGAGAGTTCCAGGCGGCGCGCTACGCGGCGCGGATTGTGAATGTCGATGATCGTGAGGCTCGCCGGATCGAGTTCCCGCAAGCGCGCGACCATGTCTTTGGGCGTCATGGTGCGGACATTTTCGCGGATCGACGGATCGATGGGCGGAAGTTGCGGCAGTCCGGCGGTGAGGGCCTGCAGGTAAAGACCGCTTCCTCCGACAACGAACGGCACCCGACCACGAGCGACGATTTCCTCGATCACGCCGAGGGCACACATGGCAAATCGCGCGGCATCCATTTCCTCCATGCAAGGCACGCTGCCGAAGAGGTGGTGCGGGACCCGGGCTTTGTCCGCAGCGGTCGGTTGCGCGCTGAGGACGGGAAAATCGCGGTAAAGTTGGAAGGCATCGGCGCAGACGATTTCGCCGCGGTGCCGGGCGGCCAGGTCGAGCGCGATATCCGATTTGCCGACGGAGGTCGGGCCGGCAAGAAAGACGGCTTGGCGCAAAAGCGAGCGATCGTTCACCGGGAAAGAAAACGTCCGCTCCCAACACATGGCCGGGAGCGGACGGTGCAAGGTTTCAAGAACGGCGGATCAGACCTGAGCGGCGGGTTCCTCCGCCCGGTCTTCGGCCGGCGCGGGAGCCTCTTCGCGGTCGCGACCGATGGAACGCTCGGCGGGGAGTTTGGCCCCGCTGACCACGAGCTTGCGACCCATGTATTCCTGATCATGGAGTTCCTCGACGGCGCGTTTGGCCTCGGAGATGGCATTCATCTGGACAAACCCGAAGCCTTTGGAGCGCTGGGTATGCTTGTTGGTCACGATCTCGACATTGGCCACCGTGCCGACGCCGGAGAAGAGCTCGAAAAGGTCGCTCTCGGCGGCGTCGTAGGACAAATTGCCAACGTAAAGACGCGGCGAAGTGACCTCGACGGCCTCGGGCTTGCGGGGCTCGCGGGGCGCACGCGGTTCGCGCGGTTCACGGGCCGGACGCGGCGAAACGTCGCGGGGGCGTTCGCGGCGGGCGGAGCCGTCGGCGGATGGTTTGGAAGCTGTCTGGGGCGCGAGGCCGAAGAAGGCTTTGATTTTATCCCACAGGCCGGCCGGCTTGCGGGGTTCGCGGCGCACATGGAAGTTGTCGCCGGAACGGGGACGTGATGATTGACGGTTGCGGCCGCCGCGGCGGCGACGCTGACCGGAATGACGTGAGTTCATGGAAGCTATCGTTTTGATTTTGTTGATGTTGGAAGAGCGGGGCGCGCCGACCGCGCACGTGGGTGAAACCGCCCGTTGATGTTGAGGACGGAGCCGCGGCCGCGAACAGGACGCGGTCGGAATCCGCCGGATTTTCGGGGATGGCCAAGGAGCCGGAGCGCCGCGCTGATAGGAGCGCGGCGGAGCCGATCAGGAGGGCGAGCCAACCGGATTTGGGGCGACCGGAATCGCAAGCTGCCTGTATCCAAGAGGAAACCACAAACATGGCCATAGCCTCGAACGGCGGAAAGCTAGAGTATCGGGGACTTATCCGCAACAAAGAAATCGCCGCCCCGTGGGGCGGCGATGCTGATATTACTCTGTTAACCGGGCTATTTTGTCGCGGTTTTAGGCACCCGGATCGTCCATCTCCGGGGGTTGAGGACCGCCGTGTCCCCCCCGCTGGCCGGGCCCATGGTTGTGCGAGGGACCAAACGCACCGGGCCCCAATTGCTCGAGCAGCGGACCAAGCGACGGATCGGCCCGGAGTATCGCCGCTTTCGTCGCCGTGAGCATTTCCTTGAAGGCGGCTTGCTTCGCTTCCGGTCCCTGCGCGTCGCGCAGTTTTTCGCGGGCGGCCTGGACCGCCGGGTCATCCTTGGCCGACATCCGGGCGGCTTTGAGTTGTTCTTTCTGCTCGGGTGTCAGCGACTCGAACTTGCCGCGCATTTCTTTGGCCCGGCCGCGAGCCTCTTTGATTTTGTCGAGGATCGGAGCCAGCGAAGGATCGGCGGCCAGCATGGCGGCATTGACAGCATTCTCGAGTTGGTCGTCGAGCGCGGCCTTGGCCTCCTTGAGCGAGCGCACCGTCGGGTCATCCTTGGCTTTTTCCCGCGCGGCTTGCAGGCGCTGCTGTTCCTCGGGCGTGAGCTTCGCTCCGGGAGGCGGCCCGTGCTTCTGGCCGTGCTGTTTCCACGGAGGGCCTCCCTTGCCCGGACCGCCGGGAGGAGACTGCGTATTGTCCTGAGCCGAAAGCGGCGCGGCCGCCGTCAGAAGGCCGAGAGTAATGACGATGAGTGATTTCATAACACTTATTTCAACCCCACCCCACGGCGCCGGTTTCGGACAAATTTTACACCCCGGCCAAAAGCCTGGCGTAAAGGGCTTCGATCTCACGGACTTGATGGCGGGCATCAAACGAGGACAACACCTTGGCACGGGCCGTCTCCCCCTGTTGGCGGCGTAGTTCGGCCGAGTCGATGTAAGGTTCCAACTTTTGGACAAAATCCTCCACATCCCCGGGTCGTGCCGTGGCACCCCCTGCCCCATCACCCAACACTTCCAGACACCCATCGACAGCCGAGACAACACAGGCAAGCCCGCTGGACATGGCCTCCAGCAAAATCATCGGCGTTCCTTCGTAATCGGAAGTCAACATGAACACATCCGCTGCAGAAAGGACTTCGCGCGCATCCCGGAAGCCGAGCAAACGAACATTCCGCGGCGCGAGACGGCGTACCTTCATCTCTTCCGGCCCGGTGCCGGCGACCACAAAGTCTACGGCCGGAAAGCGTCCGGCAACCTCCAGGAAAAGCGGCCAGTTTTTTTGCGGGTGCAGTCGCCCCAACCCGGCGACCACAAGAGAATCGGCGGGAAGTCCGAGTTCGCGCCGGGCTGACTGCCGGCCCTCGCCACCGGGCGGGGAGAAACGCTGCGTATCGACCCCGTTGGCCAGGAAGGAAATGCGTTCAGGATCGACGTTTTCGCGTGCGATGACATCATCCCGTGTGGAACGCGAGACAGCGTAAATATGCGAGGAGAGACGGTTGGTCGCGGTGTCAACCCAAGTGGCGAAAATGCTCCCGGTCCGCGTGCGATCGTTGCAGTGGTCGTGGTTGACCAGCAGGCGCTGCCCGCATAACGCAGCGAGCGGCTTGCCGATCCAGTTGGAGCCGAAGAGGTGGAAATGGACCACATCGTAGCGCCCGCGCCGCAGCAACCGGGGCAAGGAAAACAGGTAGCCCGGCGGAAACCTGCGGCCCGACAGGAAATGGACGCGCACGGTTTCCTTTTCCAACGCATCGGCGAAGACACCGCGGCCGTGCATCGGTGCCACTTCCATCTCAACGGCCGACCGGTCACGGAAACGGGCCAGGTTGACGAGGACGGTCTGCGCACCGCCCAGGTCGAGGCTGTCGATAACATGAAGGACGCGGATCATGTGCCGACCGGGCGCGCCGGATTGCCGGCCACCGTGCAGCCCGCGGGCACATCGTGCAACACGATGCTGCCGGCACCGATTTTCGCGTCATCGCCGATCCTGACGCGCCCGA
Organism: Chthoniobacterales bacterium; assembly: GCA_049451035.1. GTDB lineage: Bacteria > Verrucomicrobiota > Verrucomicrobiia > Chthoniobacterales > JACTMZ01 > JACTMZ01. The sequence continues at coordinate 20,751 of JBMTVD010000015.1, forward strand.
TGATCACACTGTTGCACCCGATATCAACACGATCGCCGATCACCGGGCAGTCGTCGGACTCGCGCCGACTGCCGATCGTCGTGCCATGGCGCAAGATGCAATCGGAGCCGATGACCGCCCCCTCGTGCACGACCAAGCCGTAGCCGTGGTGCAGGCGCAAGCGTGGTCCGACGGTCGCCTTGTGGTTCAACTCGATGCCAAGCTCCCACCAGACAACGAGCTGGTAGACGAAGAGATAAGGGGCAGCCAGCCAGCGGATGGCTTTGGGCCAACGGTGCAGTTTTTGTGCGAAGCGGAAGGAACCAAGGATGAATTTTATCCGCGCGTCCCGCGGATTGACGTCCCAATCCTGCCAGATGCCGTTGCTCATCTCTGCCTCCCCTCCGCTCCCAATCCGCGCAGGAACGCGTCCGTTTCTTTTTCGCTGTCGTGCATTTCGCGAACAAAACGCTCGCATCCCTCCTGCAGGGGCTCAAGACCGGACGTGTCGGAGATCATGTTTTGTGCGCCGGAGAGCAGGGCGGACAAATCTCCGGCCGCGAAAAAGCCCGGGCGGTAGAGCCCGAAAATGTCATCGGGGTTGACCGCGAGGGATAGGAGGGCAGCGCGCCCAAGGCCGGCTTGGATAAAGCTGTTGGGCCAGCCTTCCCACTCGGAGGTGTTGACAAAAACCCGTGCCCGGTCGTAATGCCGCTGCACTTTGCTGTAGGGGACGCTCTCGAAAAAGCGCACATTGGGCAGCGCGGCGGCGCGCGCGGCGATACGTCGGTAAAGTTCGCGATCTTGGGGCGGGCAAATCATTTCGAAAGACCGCGCGGGCATCGCTTCCGCAAGATCGAGGAAAACATCCGGCCGCTTCATGGCCACGCACCGCGAAACCCAGAGAAAATCCGTGTCCTTGGCCGGTCGGTCCCCGGGGGGACGAGGAACCAAAAGATAGCGGTAGAACGATGCTTCCATTCCGCGGCGGCGGTAATGTTCAAGTTGGTCGCGCGTGATGGCATGCCGCGCGTCGCAGCGACGCAGAGCGAATTCGAAAAGGCCACCGAGGAAAGGATGGGCCCGCCGGTATTCGCCGTTCACCTCGGTATCCAAGGCGCAGATGTAGTCCATTTTATAGCCGAGCAAGGGCCGAAACAGCAGGAGAACGAAGAGCCATGCGGTCCAACCCATGACCACCACCCAATCCGGCCGCTCCTCACGCAGCACGCTGAAGACACGCGGGATCGAGGAGATCATCGCAGGCATTCGGCCCGTGTGGAACTTTCCGGCGTTGCGCACACGCACGCCCTGCAAAACGGCGCGATCTGCCTGTCCCGTGTCGCCGGCGGCAATGACCACCTCGTGTCCACGCCGACCGAGCGACTGGGCCAGCAGCGCAACCTGCAGTTCGGCACCTCCGGAGGTCAGGGTCGAGTTCTCATCGAGGACGAGGTGCGCGTGGCTGGAGAGAAAAAGGATCTTCATGCGCCGGATAAAATGTTAAGTTGCCCTTGTTCGTGGCTGTTGCTTTCCATCTTCCACTTCATCACCGCCCCGATGCGAGTCGCCGGAGGGCATGGGAGGTCGACACCCCTGTGCCGGTTGAAGCGGAGGGCAAGACCGCCACCGCGCAGGCGTGGATCTACCAGACCTGGCTCCATCTTTCCCGGGCGGGCGCCGATGTTCATCTCCTCGAGGATCTCCCGACCGAAGGTGTTGTCGTCACGTTGAACGGTTGGCTTGCTCCGGACTTTGTTGCTCCACGCGAACTTTTTGTCGCTGGCGTGGCGGCGGATGGACGGCCCCACCCGGGTGTCGATTTGCAAATCGTGCAAAACCTTTGGCACGCGAGACGCTTGCCCAGTGCTGTCTTTATGCCGCATTGGCCGCAGCCCGGCCTCAGGTCGCGCAATCCCTTGCGCGGGGCGACGATGGAAAATGTCTGCTTTTTCGGTGATCCGAAAAATCTTGCGGGGGAATTGCGCAATCAGACATGGCAGCAAAAACTTTTCTCGGCGAGCGGGGCGCGCTTTGAGCTGAGAGGCGTGGAGAGTTGGCACGACTATCGCGAGGTTGATGCTGTGGTCGCCGTGCGCGGCTTTGCTGCGGCCCGGCAACCGCACAAACCGGCGACAAAACTTTACAATGCCTGGCTGGCAGAAGTGCCTTTCATCGGGGGAGCGGACTCTGCTTACCGGTCGGAAGCTTCCCCCGGCATCGATTATCTTCTGGCCAGTTCGCCAGACGAGGTCATTGATTTGGTTGTCAAGTTGCGCGATGAGCCGGAATGGCGCGAGAAAATCGTCGAGCGCGGCCGGCAACGTGCCGAGCACCTGCACAGGGAAAGATTGACCGAACGCTGGCGCAAACTGCTCTCTGCAATGGAAGACCGGCGAGCAAAGAAAATACGCAAAACCAAATTACGCTTGGCCGTCGGCCACTTGGTCAAAGAGGTGCTCTACCGGGCAGACTCCCTGCGCCGCAGGGATTAAACGAATCTTTCACGCAGCCAACGAAGAGTACCGGGCGGGTCGCATGAAAAAGCGCGGATGACTTCCGGAACCGCGGTAAATCCATTGTTGCTGGCTCCGGCCAGATGCAGATGCCAACGGCATCGCGTCGATCTCGGTCCGGAAGAACAGTGCGGATATCGCGCGGTGAACTCGCTTTCGAGGCGCGACCGCATTTGCTGAAAAGAGCTCCGGCGGGCGGCCGGGAGTCCGCGGCGAAACTCCGCGCACAGGGCAGACTCCTCGGAGGAGAAACTCCGCCCCAGAAGGAGCGCCGTTTGCTTCTCGGCCACCCGGTTGGCTTCTTCCTCGGCCAAGCTTTGACCTGCCCGCGAGAGAGACTCGTCTGAACGGCGGTAACTGACCAAACGTGCTGGAAGATTGGCCGTAGGCGAACTGTTCAACACGCGCACCCAGAGGTCGTAGTCCTGGGCTATGCGGAAGTTCTCGTCGTAACCGCCGTATTTCTCGAGCACGCTGGCCCGACGGAAGACGACGGAAGTATGAAGAAAAGGATTGAGCAGCATCGAAGTCCACAGAATGCCCGCCTCCGCGCACGGCACATCGAGCAATCCGACTTTCCGCCCCGCTTCGTCGATGAGGATACCCTGCGTGCCGAGAAGAACGATGTCGGAGTTTTTGTCGAGAAACCTCATCTGGGCGGCGAGGCGACGGGGATCGCTCAGGTCATCGGCATCTTGGCGGGCCACCCAATCGCCGCGGCACTCACGGAGTCCCTTGTTCAGGGAAGCGGTCTGGCCGATGTTCACCGCGTTGGTCACCAGGCGGATGCGGGGCTCTTTGGCCGCCCAATCCGCAAGCACCCGCGGCGTCGAGTCGTCGGAAGCATCGTCGACCACCACCATTTCCCAATCGGTGAACGTCTGTTGCGCGATGCTCGCGAGCGATGCATCGAGGAAAGGCCCGCCATTGCGCACAGCCATGAGAACGCTGACAGCCGGTGTCATGTGGACAAAAGCGAAAGGAAAACGTTCCGGTGGGCGGCGATCCAGTCGGACGCGTTGAACTTTTTCTCCGCGCAAGCACGCGCCGCGACCGAGGCCGACGCGATATTTTTCCAAAGATCCCCGATGGCCGGGGCAAATTCCCCGCCCGAAGGCGTGAGCATGCGATCCCAGGCAAGAGGCAACGGTATCAACCGCGCGCAATCCGCATCGGTCATTTCGGGAAGTCCGCCCGTGGCCGAACCGACCACCGGCAGTCCGCAGGCCAACGCCTCGGCCACCACCGTGGGGCAAGGGTCGAGATATTTCGGATGCACCAGGATATCGTGCTCGCGGTAAAGCCGGGGAGCCTCGTGCTGATGGAAAGCCGGACGGAAGCGAACCGCGTCCTCGAGACGGCTTGAGCGGACATGCTGGCGCATTTCATCTTCCGCGCCGCGCCACTGCAGAGGACCGGCCACGGTCAGCGTTGCTGCGATCCCCTGCTCACGCACAGCCCGCACTGCATCGATCGCCGCGAGGACACGTTCGCGGTAACTGTGCGTTCCCATGGCGAGAAGCCGCGGCGCGGCAGGCCGTTGTGCGCTGTCTGCAGGATGAAATGTGGCCAAATCAACGGGATTGAGCAAAACCCGCGAAGGTTTTTCGGCAGCACCGAGAAAGCGGTCGGCGGATTGGACGCAAAAGTCGCTTTGGTAAACGACGAAGTCGGCTTGCGCCCGCAGTTTTCTCATCGGTGCGTTGTGCCTCTCCGCTTCGCTTCCGGCCCAGCCCGGATAGCCCACACCATTTTGGTTCCAGACCACGTGGATATTTTTACGCCGGCATTCGGCCACGAGATCCTCCGCGAAAACTGGTGGAGCACTGCTGACCAGATAAAGAATATTGAAGTTTTCTTCGTCGCAACGAAACGCCCGCCGCAGGGTAAGCAGTTTGACCGCACCTCCGCGCAGCGGACGCCCATCGTCGAGGACGCCGCCAAACCCCACCACTGCTTCGGTTCGAGAATTGGCGAACCGAATGCGCGCGCGCTGGCGCCGGGCGGAAGACCTTCGCGGAGCGTCGACCAAGCTCCGGACAAAGTTTTTGGCCCGCCAAGGGATCATCGTATCTAAATCTTGCCGCCTTTTTTGGAATGTCGCCGGCACACTCCCCCAGTGGAACTCCTCATATTCCCTGATGCATCACAAGCTCCGAGCGAAATCGAATAATGCGATAATACGGGCCTCACATGCGCAAAGTTCGAGAGGCCGATCGAGAACAAACTGAACCTCACGATACAAATCATTCGTCTCTGAAAATCGCTAATTTCACGCGCCGATCGAATGTTTCCTGCGAGGAATTGCGGCAGAAACATGAACATCGGAGCTCTCGCGCAACTTGATGCGAAAGCGAGTCAGGGATGGACCAACCTCAAGCGGACAGAAGGGTGCGCCAGAACGAAACGGCACCGGTATGAGTCGGAGGGCGCGAAATGCCGACGAACGAAGTGCGATCCTCTTCGGCGAGACGCACGGCTTCCTCCAGGCTGCGGCGGAGGCCGTACGGCACGCCACCTTGGAATATCTGATAATAGTAGGGCGAGTCTTCAGGATAGACCGGCACACACCCTGACAACATGCCCTGCCAGATGCGCTGCGAGCCGAACTTGTCGTTTTTGTCGATGACACAAGGCCTAGCACCAGTGTTCGCGCCACGAGTGAAAGCCAGCGGACAAACCAAGACAGGACTTTGCAGATGCAACCGTCGGAAATTGACCGCATCCTGCGCCGAAGCGGCGATATGGAGAGTTTCGTCCGACGCCTCGCTCACTTCCCCACCCGGTGGAAGCAGCCTGTAGGCAGCCGATACGGGATCGGCGTCCGTCGAAACAACGGGAACAGGCCGGTCGGCGCTAATCTCGAGGCCGAGTTGATCGAAAACCATGCGCAGATTGTCTATCGCAACGTCGAGTGCAGGATCGGATCCCTGACGATGAGACAAGCCGACAGCCCGCGGGAGGCGTGGCCGGGAAAATCGCCTCGCCACACGGAAAAAAAAGTCGCGCAGGCTGTCCGCGAAAGCTGCTTTCCGGCAGGCCGCTTTTGCCTGGAAGGATTCCATTTGCGGGATTGCGTCGTAGAGGTTTCGCAAGTGCCGAGACATGGCCTCGTCCGTGTGGTCTCTCCTCACCTTGGCATGATGCTCGCCGAGCGAGGAACCCAGAAAACCATCCTGCATGTCACGCTGGATTTTCTCCGCGGCTTCAGATGCTGTATCAAAGAGGCAATTTGCGGAAAGAATATCGCGTGCGACGCCGAGCGGCGTGCTCAGCAATTTAGCGCGGGCGGCCGCCGCCTCCATGGCCGATTGCGGTCCGCCCTCCCAACGCGACGGGATGAGGTAGAGGTCGCAGGCGTTGTAGAGTTCGTTGAGTTGCGGCCGCGAGAGGATGTTCGTCCTGAAGTCATCCCCCGGGATATCGCGGCCGACGAAAGTGAAGGGAATTCCGCAGCGCTCCAACTCCCGACGCAACCAATGGCGCCGTGGGCCGGCCAGCAAAACGTGGAATTTTTCCCCTTTGGCTTGGAGCCGCTTGAGGATGTCCACCATCATCTCCGGCGACTTTTGCAGTTTGGGGTTGTTCAGGTCACTGCCCTCGGAATCACGGTGGAAGTTACCGATGACGTAGGCATTGTCAGGAAGCCCGTATTTCGCCCGAAGTGATGTCTTTTCGGCGATTGGAAAAAACAAACCTCCATCGATGGCGTAGGGAACATGGACAAAGGGCAGCCGGAGGTCGCGAAATTGTTCTGCCGCCTCGTTCGAGCGAGCCACCCACAGATCGACCAATTTCTGACCCCAAGCGAAATCCGGTTGCGTGAGGTAGAAAAACGGCGGGTTGTCCGCTTGGGCGATGACGAAGCGCCGCCGGATCACGTCCGTGGGATGAAGCGCCAGCGGTAGCCAAAATGGTGAGTGCACGACATCCGCGCGCGCCAAAGACGATTCTTGGGTGATCCCCATGAGCGCACGACGTATAAGGCGTAAGTCCTCGTCGATGGCCCAGCCATGCTGGTCACCAGCCGTTGGAAAATAACGGATCACAGATTAGCTGAGTGCGATACCGCAATCGAGCGCTGGATCAGGCACCGGTATGCGGTGCACATCGTATCTCCGGAAGGCGGATGCTCCAGCACCGCACCGTGCAATTCGCCGTAACGGCGCTGCACTTCCGCGATCGCTCCGACCGGATCGGCGCCCAACAAAATCCCAAGACGTTCACCTAGTGCCACCGTGCCGCCGGTATCGGCGTGGTAAAGCAGGGGCAATCCGCACTGCACGCCCTCCACGGGATGCATGGCTCCGGGTTCGTAACGCGAAGCGGTCACATAGACGTGACACTCCCGGAGCAACTCCGCCAGTCGAGGTCCGCTGGCTGGAGGAAACGTGCGAGCTGCTCGCCAGACGAGATCCTGGGGCCAACGCCCAATCATCCGGAATTCGCAATCCGGCAGTCTTCCCTCCGCAATAGCCGCGTCGATGGCTCCGTACACATCGAAGCCCTTGGCCGGATTGTCCGACCAATGGTGGGTCACCAAACGCAGGGTTTTTCCGGGCTTCCACGGCTGCTGGCCAATCGGATGAAATACTGCCGGATCTGCACCCGGCTCGATGACCGAATGTGGACGACCTCGGTCGAACCAAATCGCGGAGTGGTGGTCCCGCAGCCAGGTAGAGACGAACACCGTGTGATCAGCCACGGCGTTGGCCGCCGACAAGACATCCGCCATTTGCCGCGTACCCTTGCGAACATCGTTGTCATTGATCCGCTGGACAACGCGCAGGCCGGGATTGCGCTTTTTGGCATCCGCCACCTCCTCCCACGAAAATGCCAATTGTCCCGACAAACCCAAATGTGTGCCCATCACTAAATCGACGTCCGGGCGCAGATTGAAAACGATGCGGTAGCCCGCGCGACGCAGGGCGGTCGTAAGTTGGGCCGCCCATTGGTTGGCGCCACCGTAAGGCCCGGAGCGTGGACGCACATTGAAGGCGACCGTTGCCACCGGTTCTCGACGTGAAAAAAGACCGGCCATGAATTCAGCTTTGCGTGAAAAAAGGGGCGGCAGGGACTGTGACCTCGTCCCCGCGCCGGTAGCGTTCGTATTTCCAGCGCGCATCGGATGTCCAACCGAGGCCTCGGCGCAACGCCCGCCACCAGGACCAACGGCGGCTGGGACCGTAGAGTTCCATGATGTTGGGACGAGTCGCCTCGCCGCCGCGGGAGCTCCGGGGTTGGAAGCACATGTGCAAACAGCGGAAATCCGAGGTTTCCCACGGGGTCACCTCGTGGAGGTTCCGTTTGCGCGATTCATCGTAACCCGGACGGAAACGCGGACTGCCGCCGTGCAACCGTTCCGCGCAATAGCCGTCCCACGCATCGATCGCCGAGAAGTTGTAGAGCTTGGTCATACTGCGGCAGGGCGGCGCCAAATGCCCGGAAACCGTCGCGCGGTCCGGCGCCATGCCGGTCACATGCAACACGTTGCCCAGCACCATCCAGTTTTCCTTGAACTCTCCACCACGCAAACGCGTCCGCAGACTCTCCAGCCCGGCGGGGTCGTAGATCTCGTCGCCATCCAACCCGAAAATCCAGACATCCTGCCCGGCGAAATTCCTGATCAGATCATGCGACTCGCGTGGATGACGCAGCCGTTGAACGCGTGCCGCCGGGAGCGATGGCGCTTCAGCTTCGAGGATCCGCAGCGTGTTATCCGTGGAGCCGTGGTCGCACAAAATCCACTCGTCGGCGAATGCAGCTGCATTGCGCAGGGCGCGCCGGACCAGCAAATCCTCGTTGCGCACCAGCACGATGCCGACGATGCGGGGCGCGCTCACCGTTTGCCGCGCACCAGCACCCAGATCCATCCGCGTTCCCGCTCGACCCGCACCAGCTCGCGGAATTTCTCGAGCAGACGGCGGATCACATCCTCCTCGCGTTCCCAAAGGATCGATTCCCAGACACCGGCGCCTTCATCCTCATTGAAGGCAATGTCGTAGAGCAGATAGCCGTCGGATTTCAGCGTCCGAGCGTGCTCCGAGATCATGGCATCCAGATCGAACGAATGATCGACGCAGTTGGTGTAAAGGAGGTCGAGGGAGTCGTCCGGCAGGGCCAGTTTCATCATGTCGCCGGTTTCGACCAGCGGATTGCCGGGCCCGGGGTTGAGATCGATACCGCGAGCCCGGTGAAAGCCCAAGTCGCGCAGCACATCGACTTCAGTGCCCTGCCGCGCGCCGCAGCAAAGGATGTCCGCGGTCGGGGGCAGGAAAGCCGTCAGCTGGCGGAAGCGGGTGTAGAATTTTACGCGGTAGTCGAAAATATCGAAGTTGCTGAAGCCGCCCTTCATTTTGACCAGCTCTTCGAGCTTGAGCTTCTGGTGGGTCAAGTATTCCTCGTAGTCGGCGTAGTCGCGCTTGCGCAGACCCTCCTCGCTGCCTTCCTTCCAACCGCCGCCGCCGTGGTGTTTGTGCCGGACGGGATGTTTGTCGCGGTCGTGCACGTAGGATGCATCTTTCCCCGCCCGCAGGCGGCGGATGTAGCCGTAGCCACCCGGAGTCAAGAGATGGGCAAATGTCTTGGCCCAGAACTTCGGACGGGGACGGCAACGGACGAGGTCGCGGAAATAAGCCATGGAGTGGGTTTCAGACCCCCGCCCTTTTCTTGAGCATCGCAGCCAGAGTAAGCGGAGCGCCTTCTATATAGAGCAGATCGTGTTTGAACGCACCGACATAGTGACGGCAAACCGCCCCGCGATGCCGGAAGTATCCCCAACTGATTTCGTAGGTCCGCGGCAAAGCACCCCCGCGGCCCCATGCCGAGCCCATCAGAGCATAGAGCGTCTGCTCAAAAAATTGCGGGTGGTGGGCCGTCTGCTCAAAGACCGAGAGAAGCCTTTCCGCCAGCTCCCAATCGATGGCCGCTTTCGGGGCCAATACCAACCCGCTGTTGAAGCGCGGCCACATGGTCACACCCAAAGCTTCCTCGAGATAGGGACGCGGAATGCAGAATTTTTCCTTGGTATCCTCATTGTAATGGTAGGTGTCGCTCCCGCCATCGACCCACTCGAGAACCTCGGTCGGCGGACGGAAAAAAATCACGTCAGAGTCGAGCACCAAGAAGCGCGGGCCCGGGGCGAAAGCAGCGAAGTCGGTGAATTTGAGGAAGAGGTTGTGTTGGGTGCGCTGAGCAAGACAGCGTGGGTGGTTTTGCAGGACGATTTGAAGCTTTTCGTCGGACTCGTCGCGCGGCACCAGACGGACATCGGGTAACACGGCCCGGATCCGGTTCCGCGCCTCGTTATCAAGTGTTCCGTCCTCGTGGATAAAGAATCGCCAGCGTCGCCCGGAATGGTGCTCCCAAGATACGGCCGCCAGGAGTCCGGCGTGCCAAGTCCGCGAGGATACCAGCATGTGTACCGAGGGATCTTCCTCCGATCGTGCAGGACGCCGATGCAGCGAAATCACGCTGTTGGCGAAAACTTCTCGTCCGATGGCTGCGCAAACGCGGCGCACACGTTGACGCAGGGTTGTCAGCATGCGGAGGCGAACTTCTCCCTCACCGCCCGCCACTCATGCGCGAGGTTGCGCCGTCCGGTGAAGCGGAGGAAATTCTCGAAATCGCGGCTCGGCTTCCCGGCCCGCACCGCTCCGCTCCAGAGGATCGGATACGGTCCGCGGTAATAGTGGTAAAGCCAGAGGTGGTCGCGATCGAAAGCATCGCGGCGTTCCTGACCGCGCAAGATGCGGATAAAGAACCGCCACATATCGAAAGCGAACAGCAAGGGCTCTCTGACCAACGCATCTTTCAGGTGCGAGCCGGCCGCCAGAGTATTCCCGTCCACGCGATAAGTCCCGTTGAGCAGATCTTCGCCGACGGGTCCGTCCGGTGCATCGAGGTGACGTTCGAAATTCCACGGGGTGCGAGCCGGTGGCTCGAACTGGCTGATGCGGATATCGAGCAGTTCGAGGAACTTCTCCACCGACCACAAAGCGGGGTGCAGCGAAAATTTCCATCGGTAGCCGCGATCGTTGCGCAGCAGGAAACTATTTTCGCGACCCAAGGGTGTTCCTTCGCGGCCGCGTCGCTGACCCCAACCCAGCAGGCTGATGTTCACGGCCTGCAATTTCTCCGCCAGCGCCGGTAACGTTTGGTTGAGTGCTTCAGCCCGGCATGGACCGACCGGCGGATGGTCGTCGAGGATGAGATAAATCCAACGAAAGCCTTCCCGCTGCATCGCCGCCACACCGTCGCGGGTCACCGTCATCCAATCGCGCTCGTCGCCCAGTCCCCAGCGGCGCAACGGGGGATGATCCGCCCACGTCCGGTCGATGAGAGATTCCGTCCATTCCGCCACCGGCCGGTAGCGGTTGCAGGTGGAAAACAGGATGCCGACACCGTTCATGAAGGCACATGCACCACCCGGTGTCTCCAGCGCTCGAAGGGTGCGAGAAAAAGAACCGTCATTGCGACGGCGAGAAGCAACGAGACCACCATGATCGCCTCGCCCTGCCAAGCCGGAGGAACCAGGCCGCCGAAACCGTAGGCCTTGAAAAACTGAAGGACAAAAAAGTGGTTGAGGTAGATGGGAAAGGAAAGCTCGCCCAGTGCGCGATCAACCCGGTTGCGCGAAGTGGCGGC
>JBMTVD010000016.1:0-31251 GCA_049451035.1 Chthoniobacterales bacterium
TTCGTAATCGACGTCATAGCGGAAGTTCCCCTTCTCGCGGTCGATTTCCAATTGGTTTTGTGCGTCGCTCATGATTCGTTTTTGGCGGCGGTCAGGCGCCGACGGATTCGGCTTCCGGTTCGTTGGCCCAATCGTAGCCTTCGGCTTCGAGTTTGAGGGCGAGTTCCTTGGTGCCGCTTTCCACGATGCGGCCGTTGACCATCACGTGCACCACGTCGGGCACGATGTAATTGAGCAGGCGCTGGTAGTGGGTGATGACCAGCATGCCGGTGGAGGGTCCGCGCAGGGAGTTGACCCCGTGCGAAACAATCTTGAGCGCGTCGATGTCCAGGCCGGAGTCGGTTTCGTCGAGCAGGGCGAAGGTCGGCTGCAGCATGGCCATCTGCAGGATTTCGCAGCGCTTTTTCTCGCCGCCGGAGAAACCTTCGTTGACCGAGCGCGAAGTGAAATTGCGCGGCATCTCCAGGAGGTCCATCTTCTCGTAGAGCTTGGCGTAGTATTCGGTGGCCTCGAGCTCCTCGCCCGCGGGCAAACGGGCCTGCAGCGCGGCGCGCAGGAAGTTGGCGATGGTCACGCCGGGGATTTCGCTGGGGTATTGGAAGGCGAGAAAGATACCCCGGCGCGCGCGCTCGTCGGGCTCCATCTCGAGGATGCTCTCGCCGTCGAAAAGGACGTCACCCGAGGTGACGGTATAATCGGGGTGCCCGGCGATGACTTTGGCCAGCGTGCTTTTGCCCGAGCCGTTCGGGCCCATGATCGCGTGCACTTGGCCCGTCGGGAGATCGAGACTGAGGCCGCGGAGGATTTCGCGGTCGCCGATGCTGACATGAAGGTTGTCGATTTTGAGGTGTTGCATAGTTCTTATTTTTTGCGGCAGTCGGCGCAGAGTCCGCGCAGGGCCACTTCCTGTTGCGTGACCGTGTAGCCGCGCGGGAGTTGGTGAAGTTTTTCCAGTTCGGCCCCGGGGAGAACGGGAACGTCCATCACCGCGCCGCAGCCGGTGCAGGTGAAGTGCCCGTGCTTCGAGTTGTTGGCGCAGTAGCGGGTGGAGCCGCTGTCGAGGTGGACCTTGCGGACCAGGCCGCGCTCGGAGAGCGTCTCCAGCACATTGTAGACCGTGGCCAGGGAGAGCGATTCCATTTCCGGCTTGGCCCGGAGAAAAACCTCCATGGCCGTGGGGTGGTCCTGGCGACCGAGCAGCACCTCGTAGACATGCCTGCGCTGGCGCGTCAGGCGCAACCCATCCTGGGCGATCGATTCCTCGTAGCGCTTGAGTTGGCTTTGCTGGATGTGCGTTTTGCCCGGCATGGCGGAGGCGGGAAGTTATCGGCAGATCAAATTGTTTCAAGAATAATTCTTAATAAGGCTTCGTACCGGAGCGGGACGCCGGACGCATCAGATGCTATGTAGGGGTGCGCTCATGAAAGGCCTGCGAACCAGCATCCTCATCCTGTGCCTGACCAGCCACGGTTTCGCGGGGGAAGCACCCGGGAGGGTGGTCAGCCTGGCCCCGAGCACCACCCAAATGGTCCGGTCGGCCGGAGCGGGCAGCAGGCTGGCCGGCGTGACACCTTTTTGCGACGCGCCCGCCGGCATCCCCCGCGTACCCGGCGGGGTCTTGGCGGATTCCGAGGCTGTTCTCGGACTGGACCCCGATTTGGTGCTCTGCACGAGCATGACGCCGGCGAGCACGAGGCGACAGCTCGCCGCTCTGGGGTTGCCGGTCGAGGTGATCGAAACGCCGTCGCTGGAGGCGATCCGCGAAGAGACCCGACGCGTCGCCGGACTGGTGGGCGCCGAGCGGCCCTCGACAGAGCCTCCGCCCTCCCCCTCGCCCGACGGCCGCACCGCGGCGCTTCTTTTCGGAGCGGATACCGGCTACAGCGCGGGCTGCGGATCGCATGCGCACGAAATTCTCGAGGCCGCCGGATTGCGCAACATCGCCGCGGAGGCCTCTGGTCCGTGGCCGCAACTGGGCGAGGAGTTTCTTCTCGAGAAGGACCCGGAGATTATCATTATCGCCGAATACGGCGAAACAACGCGCGGGGAGATCCTGGCGAAATTGCGCGCGCATCCGGTGCGGCGACTGTTGCGGGCCGTGCAGAGCGGCAAGGTGATTGTGTTCCCGGCGGCGGCACTCACCGTGCCGGGCCCCGGCGCGCTGGCCGCGGTGCCCGAGCTGCGTGACTCGGTGAAACAACCATGAAGTCCCCGGCCCTTTCCGTGACCGAAGCGCGCGCCGGCTACGGCAGCGAAGATGTCCTGCAAGGTGTGAGTTTCGATCTGCACCGCGGCGAGGTGCTCGGCGTGGTCGGCTCCAACGGCTGCGGCAAAAGCACACTGCTGCGCGCCCTCACCGGGTTGCTGCCTTTGCGCGGCGGCGCGGTGCGGATGGAGGGGCACGACCTGTCCCGTCTCTGCCCGCGCGCCCGGGCACGCCTCTGCGCGGTGCAACCGCAAACGGAAGCACCGGTCTTCGATTTCGACGTGCGGCGTTTCGTGCTGCTCGGACGCCACGCCCGGCGTCCCTTGCTCGGCGGGCCCGGAACAGCGGACAAAGCGGCGACGGACAGCGCGCTGGCCTGCGCGGATCTGGAGAAACTCGCCGGTCGCAGCGTGCGCGAGTTGAGCGCGGGCGAGTGGCAGCGCGCCCTGCTGGCGCGCGCCCTGGCGCAGGAAACGCCTCTCCTGCTGCTCGATGAGCCGGTGGCCCACCTCGATCCCGGTCATCGCCACGCGGTTCATGTCTTGTTGAGCGATCTGGCCCGCCACCAGGACAAAGCGATCCTTTGCGTCTCGCACGATCTGAATCTGGCGGCCGAATTCAGCGACCGCCTCATGGTCATGCAAAAAGGCATGGTCCGCGCACTTGGAACCCCCCGCGAAGTCCTGCGCGACGAATTGCTGCAGGAGGTGTTCGGCTGCCCGTCGTTGCGCTCGGGGGAAAATCCTTTCACCGGCAAACCGGGGGTCTTTTTCGCCCCATGAAAAACGCGGCGCGCCTCATCGTCCTCGCCACCGCGGTCTTGGCCGGGGCCGGCGCGGCCCTGTGCATCGGCCCGACGCAACTTCTCGATCTGTCCAAATTCCTCCAATTGCTCGGCGGGGGGGAACGGACGCCCGAACTCGAACGCGCCGCGCTTGTGCTCTGGGAACTGCGCTTGCCCCGCGTGCTGCTGGCCGCCGCGGCGGGGATCAATCTCGCCCTCGGCGGACTGCTGCTGCAGACGGTTTTTCGCAATCCCCTCGCGGAACCGTATCTCCTCGGGCTTTCATCGGGCGGCGCGCTCGGCGCGGTGACGGCGCTCGCGGCGGGGGCCGCGGCTACCGTGTGGCCGTCACTGGCCGGCAGCCTGGTCCTCGCGGCGGCGGTTCTGCTCCTTTGCCGGAGAAAAATCGCGGCGGACCTTCCCTCGTTGCTTCTCGTCGGCGTGGCCTTGGGCGCCCTGGCCCAGGCGTTTACCACCGCGATCATTCTGCGTTTCGACCCGGGCGCGATGCGCGGTATTCTGTTCTGGCTGATGGGCAGTTTTGCCGGGCGCGGCTGGAGCGAAGTGTGGATGCTGCTTCCGGCGGCCGGGGTCGGCTGCTTTCTGGTGGTCTGTCTGCAAAGACCGCTCGACATTTTGGCGCTGGGAAGCGAGAGCGCTCACCATCTCGGGCTGCGCGTCCGGGTCCTGCAACTCGGCGCGATCGCTCTGGCCGCGGTTCTCGCCGCGCTGACCGTGTCGGCCTGCGGCACGATCGGCTTTATCGGTCTCATGGCCCCGCATCTCGCGCGGCGATTGGTCGGAGCAGGTCACGCCATGGCAGCGCCGGGCGCCGCACTGGTCGGTGCGGGTTTGACGGTGGCCTCCGACCTGGCCGCCCGAACCGTCCTGGCGGGCACCGAGTTGCCCGTCGGCGTGGTGACCGGCGCACTGGGTTGCGTGTTTTTCCTCGCGCTACTGCTGCGCAAACGTTGAGCTGGACGCATGGTCAACATTTCCATTCGCTATGAGGGCGGCTTGCGTTGCGAGGCGGTGCACGGGCCCTCGGGACAACGGCTTCTCACCGACGCGCCGATCGACAACCACGGCAAAGGCGAAGCATTTTCTCCCACCGATCTGGTGGCCACCGCGCTCGGCACCTGCATGGCCACCGTCATGGGCATCGTGGCCGAGCGTCACGCGCTCGATCTGACCGGGATGAAAATCGGGGTCACCAAGGAAATGTCGAAGGATACACCCCGCCGCATCGCCCGGTTGACCACGGTGGTTGCAGTCCCTTTGCCTCCGGACCACCCCGACCGGGAGATACTCGAGCGCGCCGCCCTGACCTGTCCGGTGCACCAGAGCCTGCACCCCGGGATCGAGAAGCCCCTCGAGTTCCGCTGGAGCAAGTAACCGCGCATTGCCCGCGCGACCGGCTTGGTCCATTCTCCGGCCCATGCGCATTGTCCGGCCCAGCGACCGAAACTACGCGAAATTCCTGCGTTCGCTCGACCGCCGGGCGCGCGCCACTCCGGCCGTGGAGAAAACAGTGCGCGATATCGTGGCGGCCGTGGAACGCGAGGGGGACGCCGCCCTGCTGCGCCTGACCCGCAAATTCGGCGGCCCGCACCTGGCTGTTTCCGAACTGCGCGTTCCGGCGCGCGAACTGTCCGCCGCATGGCGCTCGCTTGATGCGCCGACCCGTCGCGCCTTGCTGGCCGCCCACAAAAACATCCGTGCTTTTGCCGCGCGCAGCTTGCGCAAGAACTGGTCCTTCCGCAACGCGCAGGGGGCGAAGGTCGGGGAACGTTTCGATCCGTTCGGGCGCGTCGGAATTTACGTGCCGGGAGGGACGGCGCCCTTGGTTTCCACGGCCCTGATGACCTGCACATTCGCCGCCGCGGCGGGTGTTCCCGAAATCGTGGCCGTCACCCCGGCCGGAGCGGGCGGCAAAGTGAGCCCCGCGCTCCTCGGCGCCCTGCATCTTGCGGGTGCGACGGAAGTCTACAAAATCGGGGGAGCGCAGGCCGTGGCTGCGCTGGCCTGCGGCACCAAAACCATCCGACCGGTGGCGAAGGTTTTCGGGCCCGGTAACAGCTATGTGGTCGAGGCCAAACGCCAACTATTCGGACGCGTGGCCGTCGATCTGCTTCCGGGACCGAGCGAAATCCTCGTCATCGCCGACGGCCAGGCCAACCCCTCATGGGTGGCCGCCGATCTGCTGGCGCAGGCCGAACACGGAGCCGACAGCGTCGCACTGCTGCTGACCGACTCCGCGCGGCTTCTGGCCTCGGTGCAGAGGGAGATCACGCGTCAGGCGGCTCAACTGGAACGCGGGAGCATCTTGAAGAAATCGCTGCGCTCGGCGGCGCTGGTTCTCGTGCCGAGGGCTGCGGATGCCGTCACGATCGCGAACAATTTCGCCTCGGAGCACGTCTCGCTGCAGGTCGCGGAACCGGCCAAAATCGCGCCGAGGCTGACCACCTCGGGCGCGATTTTCCTCGGAGGATATTCGCCGGTGGC
The DNA here is from genome assembly GCA_049451035.1 of Chthoniobacterales bacterium. GTDB lineage: Bacteria > Verrucomicrobiota > Verrucomicrobiia > Chthoniobacterales > JACTMZ01 > JACTMZ01. The sequence goes on from JBMTVD010000016.1 coordinate 5,496, forward strand.
CGCGGGCGATTTTCTGGCCGGCCCCAGCCACGAGTTGCCGACCGGCGGGGCGGGCAAGTCTTTCGCGGGACTGACCGCCGACCAATTCCAGCGACGCACCAGCCTGGTTGAATTCGGACGCTCTTCCCTGGGCAAATCCGTGCCCGTCATCGAGGCGTTCGCCCGCGTCGAAGGACTCGATGCGCACGGGCGCTCGGCATCGATCCGCCTGGAATGATCTGGCGGACCAGTCGCCGCGTTTTCGACCTGCGCGAGCGCGGCGTGATCATGGGGATCCTCAATGTGACGCCGGATTCGTTTTCCGACGGAGGCCGGTTCAGCGGGGCGGAGGCCGCCGCGGCCCACGCGCTGCGCATGATCGAGGAGGGCGCCGACATCATCGACATCGGCGGCGAATCGACACGCCCCGGGGCCGCGGCGGTGACGGCGGAGGAGGAGATGTCACGGGTTGTTCCGGTCATCGAAAAAATGCGCGCGCGTTCGGACGCCGCCATCAGCATCGACACCTCGAAGGCCGCGGTGGCGCAAGCCGCACTGGCGGCGGGCGCGGAAATCATCAATGACGTCACCGCCTTGGACGGCGATCCGGCCATGGCGGCCGTGGCGGCCGCGAACCGGGCCGCCGTGGTGCTCATGCACATGCGGGGGACGCCCCGCACCATGCAGCAAGACCCGCGCTATGGCGACGTGGTGCATGAAGTGAGGGGTTATCTCGACGCGCGCCTGTCCGCCGTGCGCGCAGCGGGGGTCGACCATGAGCGCATCGCTCTCGATCCGGGGATCGGCTTCGGCAAAACACCGGAGCACAACTGGCGCCTGATCGGCGACCTGCAAGTTTTTGCGGAAGCCGGGCGTCCTGTCCTGCTCGGCGTTTCGCGGAAGTCGCTCCTCAAAGGAATCGCCGGCGATGACATGGGGCGCCGCGACGCCGCCACCGCCGCCCTCACGGCGGTCGGAAGGTTCAAAAGCGCGCGGATTTTCCGCGTCCACGAAATTCCCGGGAACCTTGCGGCCCTGCGGGCGGCCGAGGCGGCGGGCGCGGCTTGAGCTACTCGTTCTTGCGGTTGTCGCGCTGGACGACGTACGAGTTGTTGATGATGTCGATGATACGCTGCCCCGCCAGCACTTTGTCGGAGAGCGCGTCGATGTTGCCATCCTCGCCGATGACAAAGACGGCAAAGTTCCCCTGCACCCCGTAAATCGAGGAGACATAGCCGGGATCGGCGGCGAGCACAAAGGGGATATTCGAGCGGATGACCCCCGGTTCGCGTGTGAAAGCAGCGACAGCGACCATCTTCTCGTTGCCCAGCAGCTGGTAGAGCTTTTTGAGCTGCCCGACCTGCGCACGGAAAATCCTCTGGCGGGGCGACTCGGCGACGATCAGCACCACCGGCTGGCCGCGCAGGGACTTGAGGCTTTTGCCGGTGGCGTTGGAGGAAAGCCAGACGAAATCCGGGGCCGGACGGACAACTTCGGCGGCGGCGAGCGACGGGATGAGGAAAACGAGGGCTAAGGCGAAGATGCGCATGGGAATAGGGCGCGCTAGACGCGCATGATGTCGGCCTCCTTCGATCCGACCTGGGAATCGACGTCGGCCACGTATTTGTCGGTCAGTTTTTGGATTTGGGTTTCGGCGCTTTTGAGGTCGTCTTCGGTCATCCCTCCGTCTTTCTGCGTTTTCTTGGCCGAGTCCATGGCATGGCGCCGGGCCGCGCGGATGCGCACGCGTGTTTCCTCGGCCATTCCTTTGATGGTTTTGACAAGTTCCTTGCGGCGCTCCTCGCTGAGCTCGGGGATGGGCAGGCGGATAACCTTGCCGTCGACCGAAGGCGTGATGCCGATCTTCGACTCGTTGATGGCTTTCTCGATCGGCTTGGTGTTCGAGACGTCGAAAGGGGTGATGACAATGAGCCGCGGTTCGGGCGTGCTGATGAGCGCCAGTTGCTTGAGCTTCATCGAGGATCCGTAGGCGTCGACGTCGATACCTTCGACCAGCGCGGGCGAAGCCTTGCCGGTGCGCACACTGGAAAACTCGTGCTTCATGAAATCGAGGGCTTTTTCCATGCCCTCCTCGGCGGTGAAAAGAATTTCGTCCATGGGTAAATCAGGAGGAGACCAGGGTGCCGACCGGGTCGCCGAGCACAGCGCGCTTGATATTGGCCGGTTGGGACATATCGAAGACCACTATCGGCATCTTGTTGTCCATGCAAAGACTGAATGCAGTCGAGTCCATGACCTGCAGCCGCCTTTGCAAGGCATCGGAGAAGGTGATGTGGTCGAACTTCTTCGCGCCGGGGTGGGTTTTCGGGTCGGCGTCGTAGATGCCGTCGACTTTGGTCGCCTTGAGAATGGCGTCGGCACCGATCTCGTTGGCCCGCAGGGCGGCCGTGGTGTCGGTCGAGAAAAAGGGGTTGCCCGTGCCCGCCACGAAAATAACAACGCGGCCCTGTTCGAGATGGCGTGTGGCGCGACGCAGAATAAAGGGCTCGGCGATATTGTTCATGTCGATCGCCGTCTGCACGCGCGTGGTCACACCGATATCCTCGAGGCCGCTCATGAGTGCCATGCCATTGATCACCGTGGCCAGCATGCCCATGTAATCCGCGGTGGCACGGTTCATCCCGCGATGCGAAGCCGCCAGACCGCGCCAGATATTGCCACCACCGACCACGATGGCGACCTGCACTCCCAGACCGAGCACTTCCTTCACCTGGTTGGCCAGGGTGTTGACGATCTGCGGCGAAATGTTGTCCTTGCTGCCGGGCTCCCGCAGGGCCTCCCCGCTGAGCTTGAGGACGATGCGGCGATATTTGGGCTCTTCCGGCATGAAGCCAAGGTAGCGAAGGGCATATACCCCCTAGAAGCGAAAAAGAATCATCCCCTCAGCCGCGATCCGGCGTAGAATATGCGTATGGAAGCCCCGTCGGTCGCCTTGCCCCAGACACTTCCAGTCATGGCCTTGAGTGGCGTGACCCTCTTCCCGCACGCCCTGCTCCCGCTCTACATCTTCGAACCGCGCTACCAGAAGATGCTGGATGCGGTGCTGGCCGGAGACCGCATTTTCGCCGTGGGCATGGTGAGGCCCGACACGGGGGAAGAAAGCATTTTTCCCGTGGCCGGCGCCGGGTTGGTGCGCGCTTGCGTGGGGCAACCCGATGGCACCAGCCAACTCATTCTGCAAGGTATCGGCCGCGTGCGCTTCGACAGCTTCTCCCAGACCGATCCCTACCTGGTCGGACGGGCCCGGCCGGTCGAGACCGTCAATGATGACCAACGGACCGCGCAAAAACTGGGAGGAGAGCTCCAAGAAATTTGCGCGGGTCTGGTCTCGCGTGGGGTGGACCTGCCCGAACAGTTTACACGCGCAGTCGGCGAGATGAACGATCCGGCAGTGCTGGGCGACGTTGTAGCCCAGCACCTCGTGCGCGAACCGCTCTCCGCCCAGCAAGTCCTCGGCGAAAGCAATCTGTCGGCGCGCCTGCGCAGACTGGTCGCTATCCTGCGGCAGGAGTGGCAGCAGTTTCCCTCCTGAGGCGCTTTTGATCCGTGCCAAACGGGGCGTCCACGCGCTAGAAAGCCGCTGATGGAGGAACTTTTCCCCGATGCCGCAGAACAACGCCGCCCTTGGACGGTGACGCGCCTCAACCGCGAGGTACGGATGTGCCTCGAAGGGTCGATCGGCACGGTCCGCGTCGAGGGCGAGATTTCCAACCTCCGCCGCCAGCCGTCCGGCCACCAATATTTCAGCCTCAAAGACGAGGAATGCCAGGTCTCGTGCGTCCTTTTCCGCGGCGCGGGCGCGTCGGCCCCGGCCTTGCGCGACGGCCTGCAAGTCGAGATGTCCGGACAAATCAGCGTGTACGAACCGCGCGGACAATACCAGTTGGTGGTGCGCCGGGTGCAAATGCGCGGCGCGGGAGAGCTCGAAGCCAAGCTCAGGGCCTTGCAGGAAAAACTGCGAGCCGAGGGGTTGTTTGATCCCGATCGCAAACGCGCGCTGCCGCCGCATCCCTCGCGCGTCGGCGTGGTGACCTCGCCGGGCGGCGCGGCCATCCGCGATTTTCTGCAGATCCTGCGACGGCGCGCCCCGCATCTGGCGGTTTTCATCGCCCCGGTTCGCGTGCAGGGACGCGGTGCAGCGCTGGAGATCGCGGCCGCCGTCGGGTGCTTCGCCGACCCGGCCCGCAGCGGGTTTCCCGCCGTCGACGTCGTGGTGGTCACGCGCGGGGGTGGCAGCCTCGAGGACTTGTGGGAATTCAACGAGGAGGCGGTGGCCCGCGCCATCGCGGCCTGCCGCATCCCCGTCATTTCGGCGGTGGGGCACGAGATCGACCACACCATCGCGGACCTGGCAGCCGACGTGCGCGCGCCCACCCCGAGCGCGGCGGCCGAAATCCTCAGCGCCGACCGCACCGAGACATTGCAGCGCCTGTCATCGCTGCTGCGCCGTCTGCAGCGCGAAACCGGCGCCATGCTCGATCTGGCCCGGGCACGGCTGGAGGCTCGGCTGTCGTCCGCGGGATTCCTCCTTCCCGCGCGGCGGATCGCCGACCTGCGTCAGCGGGCCGACGACTTGCACGGGCGCGGCACCGAGGCGGTGCGGAACCGCCTTGCCTCATGCATCCAGCAGACGCGGCACGCCGCTTCCGTGCTGCGGGCCCGGGAACCCTCGGCCAGGCTGGCCGCGTGGCACGAAACGTTGGGACAGCTGCAGCTTCGCCAGACCCGCGCGGTCGAAGCATCGCTGTCCCTGCGCCGCCGGGAAAAGTCGCGCGCCGCACATGCCCTCGGGCTGCTCGGACCGCAACAAACGCTCCGGCGAGGATTCACCATGACCCTCGACCGGGCTGGGCGTCCCCTCACCTCGGCAGACGACGCGGCCGGCGAAGACGTGATCACCACCGTCTTCGCGGACGGGGAAATCAAGTCCCGGCCCGAAAACTAGGCGGCAAACTCGCGTTCGCGCGCAGCGGCGCCGTTGCAGACCGGCCACTCGCCGGGCGCACGAAAGACAGGGCGTTCAGCCAAGGCTTTGTCGAGAAGACTCAAATAAGCCGCGCGACGGATCTCCACCGCCCCGAACATCTCGAGGTGGTCCGTCACCCACTGGATATCGAGCAGGCTGAATTGGCGCTCACGAAGAACCTCGACCAGCGAAAGCAGAGCCAATTTCGATGCTTCGCTGACGCGCGAGAACATCGACTCGCCGAAAAAAGCACCTCCAAGTTGCACCCCGTAAAGCCCCCCGGCCAAACGGCCATCCGACCACACCTCGATGCTGTGGGCCGCGCCCTGGGCGTGGAGTTCCGCATAAACACGCGCGATCGAGGGATCGATCCATGTCTCGGATCGACCGGCACAACCGGAAACGACTGCGTTGAAGGCGCCGTTCATCGTCACGGTGAAATTGAGCCGCGGCAGAGCCCGGCGGAATCCGTGCGGGAGGCGGAACTCGTCGAGCGGCAAAATCCCCCGCGGATCCGGCGAAAACCACCGCAGACGCCCGTCCCCGCAACCCATCGGGAAAAATCCATCGCGGTAGGCGCGCAGCACCGAGGCCGGGCTGAGCCGCTCCGGAGGGAAGGACTGCGAGACGAGGTCCGACATCGCCCTTACCTTTGCCGCAAACCGGCTTCCCGTGCAACCCGGGCATTACGGATTGCCGCCGGGACACCGCACCGATAATGTTTCCGCTCCGCCAAAACCACCGCCGCATGATCTCGGACAACGCCAACCCGCCGCCCCTCTCCAAAGTCGAAGGAATCAAAGAGGCCAGCAACTACCTGCGCGGCACGCTCGCCGCCAGCCTCGAGGACCGTTCGACCGGCGCCATCGCGGACGAGGACACGAACATTTCGAAATTCCACGGTATCTACCAGCAGGACCACCGTGACCAACGGATCGAACGCAAAAGGGCCGGCTTGGAAAAGGCCTTCATCTTCATGATCCGCGTGCGCGTGCCCGGCGGGGTCTGCACGCCGGAGCAATGGCTCAAGATCGACGCGCTGGCCGACACTTACGGGAGCCACACGCTCAAGCTGACCACCCGTCAGGCCTTCCAACTTCATTTCATCACCAAGGACGTCCTGAAAACGACCATGCAGGGAATCAACGACGCGGTGATGGACTGCATCGCGGCCTGCGGTGACGTGAACCGCAATGTCATGGCCAACCCGAACCCGTGGCAGTCCGCCCTGCACGGCCCGGTGCTGGAAGACGCCTGTGCGGTCAGCACCCATCTCACCCCTCGCACCCGCGCCTACCATGAGGTCTGGCTCGACGGCGAAAAGGTTTCGCCCGACGACGAGGAGGAACCGATCTACGGCAAGACCTACCTGCCGCGCAAATTCAAGACCGGCTTCGCCGTCCCGCCGAGCAACGACGTCGACGTCTACACGCAGGATCTCGGCTTCATCGCCGTCGGCGAAGACGGAAAGCTTCTCGGTTACAATCTCTCGGTCGGCGGGGGACTCGGCATGTCCCACGGCGACACCAAGACCTATCCCCGCTTGGCCAATGTCATCGGCTACCTGCCGCGCGAGAAAGTCGTCGAGGTGGCGGAGAAGGTCGTCACCGTGCAACGCGATTTCGGCGACCGGACCAACCGGAAACATGCGCGGCTCAAATACACCATCGAGGACCGCGGGGTGGATTGGTTCAAAAACGAATTGGAATCACGCCTCGGCTGGAAACTCGGCGAGACCCGTCCCTTCGAATTCACCAGCTCCGGCGACCGCTACGGCTGGACCAAGGGCACCGACGGAAACTGGCACTACGGGCTCTTCATCCAGAACGGCCGCCTGCGCGACACGGAGGACTTGCCGGCCAAGACCGGCCTGCGCGAGATCGCCAAAATCCACACCGGCGACTTTCGCCTCACCGCGAATCAAAATCTTGTCATCGGCGGGGTGACCGAAGAGCAGAAGCCCCGCATCGACGCCCTGCTCAAGCAATACAAACTCGATATCCCCGAGCGCATCACCGGCCTGCGCCTGAACTCGATGGCCTGCGTCGCGCTGCCGACCTGCGGCTTGGCCCTCGCGGAAAGCGAACGCTACCTGCCGCAACTCGTCAGCGAACTCGACCAAGTCATCGAGGAATGCGGACTGCGCGAGAGCGAGATCGTCATCCGCATGACCGGTTGCCCCAACGGCTGCGCGCGTCCCTACCTCGGCGAAATCGGCTTCGTCGGCCGCGCGCCCGGAAAATACAACATCTACCTCGGCGCCGCCTTCGACGGATCCCGGCTCAACAAACTCTACAAACCTTCCGTCAAGTCCGAGGACATCGTCAACGAGCTCGCCCCCATCATCCGCCGGTACGCCACCGAGCGGCAGGAAGGGGAGCGCTTCGGCGATTTCGCCATCCGCGCCGGCTACGTGAAAGCCACGACCGAAGGCCGCCTCTTCCACGAGGACATCATGGCCTGAGGAGCGCTTCTACTTTTCGCGCGCAATCTCGACCTTTGTCTCCAACCGGTGCGGCACGGTGCTGTCGCCGAAATAAAGCCCGCTCACCGGCTCGATATCGACCGGTTCCCGCCCCACCGCGGTGGCGAGATAGTGGTGATCGGCAAGAACGCCGTTGGCCGGATCCAAGCCGACCCATCCGGCGCCGGGCAGGAAAACTTCCGTCCATGCGTGCAACGCACTGTCCGCCTTGCGATCCCGGGGATCACTCGCGCTCTCCCACAGGAACCCGCTGACCAGGCGCGCGGCGAACCCTTGCGCGCGCAGTGCGGCGGCGAGGAGCACCGCAGTGTCGCGGCACGCGCCACGGCGAAGACGCAGGGTTTCGTCGGGCGGGTGCGCCGCCCCTTCCTCGCGCCGCTCGTAAGCGATGTGGGTGTGGACCCACTGGTTCATGGTCACCAGAGCGTTGACGGTCTCGCTGCCGGACAGGGGCCGCAGGGGGGTCGGCAGGTCGGCTTTCTCCGGGATCATGAATACCCCGAGCACCTCGCGCTCGCGCGGGGTGTAGTCGACCGGCCACTGCAGGGCGCGGCTGTCGAGGAGGAAGCCAAAGGGGTTGCGCTCCTCGACGGCAACTTCGGCATCCAAGCGGTAAACAAGCCGATCGTCTTCGCCCGGGTAGAAGCACTGCGCGACGACATTGTCGAAAAGGTCGTGCCGCCAATGGACGGCGCCCGTGGCGTTGGTCGAAAAGTCCAAATTGAGCACCCGCGCCTGCCAAGCGTCGCGCGGAAAAAGACGCACGATGTGCGGGGAGAGGCTGACGCGGCGCTCGTAACGGTACTCCGCGCGGTAAGAGATGGTGAGTTTCATGCGGCGCGTTTCATCACGACTTTGACGTTCATTTTCTGACCCCCGCTGCCCTTGAAGGTGCCGCGCAGGGGCGTGGCGTCGGCAAAATCGCGGCCGAAGGATACCGCGACATGGCGCTCGCCGCACCATTGGTCGTTGGTCGGGTCGAGCGCGACCCATTCCATGCCGGGGACGAGCACCTCGACCCACGCGTGGGTCGCCACCGCGCCGACCAGACGGCGTCCGCCCTTCGGCGGATCGGTCTCGATGTAGCCGCAGACGTAGCGGGCGGGGAGTCCCGCGGTGCGGAGGACGCTGATCATGATATGGGCAAAATCCTGGCAAACCCCCGCGCGGGCTTTCCAGATTTTGGAGAGCGGCGTCCAGTTGTCGGTCGCTCCGGACACGTAGCGGAAGCCGCGGTGGATCGCGCCAGTGAGCGCACCCAAAGCATCGCGCAACCTGGCGTCGGACGGCAGCCAGCGCCGTCCCCAGTTGGCCGACTCGCCGCCCATCGGCACGGAGGGTGAAGCCCGGAGGTAGTCGAAGACATCGGTGGTGACCGACGAAAAAATTTGCCGCGCTTCGCCCACGGTCAATTCGAGGGCCTCCTCGGGCAGGACGGGAGGGGCTGTCTCCACAAGGATGCGGTTGGACACCGTGAGGCGCTCGTGGCGTTTGACCATGGAATAAAAGGATGTCGGGTTGCCGTAGTAGTCGGTGTAGGAAGACGTCGGCGCGGCCGGATCAAAGAGCAATTCGTGGGCCAAGATGCGCTGGTCCGCCCGCGATGGCGGGGTCAGGCGGGCTTCGATGTAAGCCTCGCTGGCCGGCTCCTCGTAGCGGTAGTCGGTCGTGTGCAGAATTTCGAAGCGCATCAGTCGAGAAGGATCTGGTGGTTGATGAAGCCGTCGGTGACGACGCCGTGGATGGCGCAGGTCTGCTCGTTGATGTCGGAGAGGACGGCCACCAACTCGCCGGTGCGCGCCGGGTCCAGTCGCACTCCTCCGCCGGCCTCGTCATCGGCCGCGGCGGAGAGCAGCAGATACGATGTCCAGTCGGCCGCCGCGACCAACTGCATGACGCCCTCGAGCGCCTCTCGGGTGCGCACGATCCCGGGCGATCCGTCGTCCTTGGAGCCGAGCAGACGCGCGCAACGTCCGAGGCAGCGCCGCACGGAGCGTGGCATTTCGGGATGGTCGTAAAGCAACTGCAGCACGGGAACCGGCTCGGCACGCATCTGGTAGACGCGGCGGTAGGCATCGCGCGAACCGAGGAGACGCAGGAAGGCAGACAGCTCGATCTCCACCGCGTGCTCGGGCAGCTCGGACAATTTTTCCATGCGCTTGGCGATCGATTTGAAAATGGTCAGCCCGGCGTTGGCGGTGATGACCGCGCGCTCGAACTGCTGCCCGAGCAGGCAAAAATTCCATCCGCGGTCGGCCAACATGGTTGCTTCGGCCATGCCGAAGAATTCCGCGATGCCCGCGGTGGCCTCGGTGCTGAAACGTTGGGTGGCCAGCGCGAGCATTGCCTCGTCGGCCGCCGGCTTGAAGCGCGCGCGGGCGAAACGCCCCTCGAGATTGCTCAGCACGCCATAGGCCTCGACACTGAGGCATTCCATGATCTGTCCGGCGTTCCGCACCGCGCGGCGCAACGTGCTCGAGACCGAGCCCTCCTCGCGCCCGTCCAGCACGAGGTGGTAGCGCTCGAGCGCACTGGAAATGCCGCGCCTCCGGCCGGTCTCCTGGTTTTCCAGCGGCGGCAGCACACGGTTCCAGACCGGACGGTAAAGTTGCCGCTCCGCGCGGTTGAGTTCCTCGGTCTCGAGGCTCTCGACCACGCCCACCATGTAGGCGAGGCTCTGCGCGCGTTCGAGGTAGCGCCCGAGCCAGTAAAAAGCGTCGGCCACGCGGCTCGTCACGTACGTTTGCGGGGCGTGCATCTCGGAGACACGGTTCACCACCAGGGCGCGCGGGCCCACCTCGGCATCGGTGGCCAGAATCCAGGTGTCCTTGCTTCCGCCCCCCAACTCGGAGGCGGTGAATGTGCTGTCCTCCGGCGAAACACGGGTCAGCGCGCCGGGAAAAACCTCGTAGTCGCCGCCCGGACAGCGGAGGGCAAAAACGATGTGGTCCTGACGGCGGTCGTCGAGCGCGCCCTTGCGGTCGAGGCACACCGTGACGGCACCCGCATCGCGCGGCTGGGCCACGAAATTCTGAGGTTCGTCGATCAGGCGCTTGCGCAACTTGCCGAGATCCTCCCGCCGGCTCCCGGCATGGTGGGCGAACGGCTCCCCGTAAAGCGGGCGGATATCGAATTCCTCCAGCCGGTCGAACACGTGGTCGCGTTGGTCGAGATCGCCCAGCCACCACGTACGCACGGTGGGCAGGAGTTCCTCCTCGCCCAGGTAGAAGCGGATGATGCGCCGCGAAAACTGGAGCAAGGCGCGGTCGTCGGCCAGCTGGCTGCCGATCGCATTGGTCACCGCGACCTTGCCCGCGCGCACGCACTGCGCAAGACCCGGCACGCCGAGCAACGAATCGCGACGGAAAACCATCGAGTCGAGCCAGGCGTCGGCGACGCGCGTGTAGAGCACGTCGATGCGTTCAAGGCCCGAGACACTTTTCAGGTAGAGCCGGTCATCGAGGACGAGGAGATCCCCCCCCTGCACCAGCGGGATACCCATGCGCCGCGCGAGAAAACTGTGCTCCGGATAGGCCGCACTGCCCGCCCCCGGCGTGAGCAGGGCGACAACCGGTTCATCGACCCCGCGCGGCGCCAGCCCGCGCAACGTTTCGAGGATCGACACCGGCACGTCCGCGATGCTCTGCGGATTGTGATCCTCGAAAGCCTCGGCGAAAACGCGCGAGAGGGCGCGTCGGTTCTGCATCATGTAGGAAATGCCGGAGGCATTGCTGAAATAGTGGTGCGTCACGGCCATGCGGCCGTCGGGCAGACGCGCCAAGGCCAAACCGGACAGGTGGAGGAAAGCCCCGCCCGGCAACGGCAGGCCGACCGCGGGACGCTGGAAATACGGGCTGCCCAGGACGGGACGGGCCGGCACAGCCTGGGCGCGGAGGATTTCTTTTTTTCCGTGGATATCCCGCAGGAACATTTCGAAAGCCCGCAAGCGCTGCCGCACTCCCGCGGCCAACCGCTCCCATTCCAAGCCGGCGAACAACTCCGGCAGCACGTCGCAGAACCAGGGGCGCTTCCCCCACGGCCGGTCGCGGGCGATGTCGAAGGTCACCCCCATTTCCCGCATCGTCGCCTCGAGACGTTCGATGATCAGCTTGGTCTCACCGCGCGGCAGACCCAGCACCAGATCGAGCATCGGCCGGTAGAGTTCCCGCGGCGCACCGTCCGGCGCGAAGACCTCGTCCCACAGGGCGGGCGCTTTACCCTTTCGGTTCCTCTGCACCCGCACGACCGTTCCCGCGCGCGCAGGCACGGTCAAGCAGATAGCAATCAGGACTGCACGACCCGCGCGCCGCGCGGTTTGCTCCGCAACCGGAACCAGTTGTTCCATGTTTTGCGGATGGTCTGGCGGGTGCTCAGGTAGCGCTGCTCGAGCTCGCTGCCCCGGCGCAGCGCGGCCAGCACGCCCGGAACGGAAAAGTCGTCCGTTTCGAGGATGGTGCATGCCACGCCGACCGCCCCCGCGTGGTGGGCGTCGCTCCCCGCCGTCATGGGCAGCCTCCGGCGCACGGCATAGTCGTAGGCTTTGCGGTTGTGGCGCTTGAGCGTGGTGGCGGCATTGAAAACCTCGACGCCGTCGAGCGGCAAGGTATCCAGCACGCTCTCGCGGATGCCCGCCCGGAAAAGGTCGTAAGGATGCGGCGCCACGCAAATACCGCCCGCCTCGTGAGCGAGCCGGCTGACGTCGAGCGAGGGCTTGCCTTTGAGGGAGGCGGGCAGGTTGCAACCCAGACAGAGCAGATGGCCGTCGGCGGTGGTTACTTCAACTCCGGGGATGACGAGAAAGCCGTCGACGGGATTGCCGTCCGCCCGCATGAGACCGTTGCCGATCATGTAATCCACCGCGTCGCAGGTATTGTGGTCGGTGATGGCGAAGCCGTTGAGACCCCGGGCCTTTGCCGCGGCGATCAAATCCTCGGGACTGCTCACGCCGTCCATGGAAAAGAAAGAGTGGACGTGGAAATCGATCCTCAGGGGCATGGCAAAATAGTCCGACTCCAGCCTCCGCTTTGCCAAGCGCAAAGACCCGCTGTTTCCCCCTTGCCGGAATCGACAGCCTGTTGTGCAATGGCCGGCTATGGTCCTGATGGGCATCGATATCGGGGGGTCGGGCATCAAAGGCGCCCCCGTGGATACAGCCACTGGCGAGATGACAGCGGAGCGCTCGCGGATCGCCACCCCGAACCCGTCCACTCCCGATGCCGTGACCGAGGTGATTCGCGAGACCCTGGGAAAATTCCCCGGGATCACGGGGCCCGTGGGCATCACATTCCCCGGTGTGGTCAAGTCGGGGCGGGTCATCGACACGACCAACATGGACTCCATGTGGCACGGTTTCGAGGCTGCGACCTTTCTCACGGCCAAACTGGGCCGGCCCGCCGTGGTGATGAACGACGCCGATGCCGCGGGCGTGGCCGAGATACGCTACGGGGCGGGTCGCGGCGTGGCCGGGGTGGTGGTTCTCCTCACCCTCGGAACAGGTATCGGGAGCGCGCTCTTCCTCGACGGCAAACTCGTGCCCAACACCGAGTTCGGCCACATCGAAATCCGCGGCAAAGACGCGGAGACGCGCGCCGCCGCCCGCGTCCGGGAGGAAAAAAATTTGGGCTGGCCCGAGTGGGGCGAGAAAGTCGGCGAAGTCGTGGCCCGTCTGACCATGCTGGTCAATCCGGATCTGTTCATCATCGGCGGCGGGGTTAGCCGCAAAGCCGAGAAGTTTCTTCCGACCGTGCAAGCCATGGTCACGGTGCCGGTCGTTCCCGCACAGTTGCAGAACGCAGCCGGCTTGGTCGGCGCCGCCGTGGTGGCCTCGGATTCCCCGGCGGCGTGAAAGCCACGACCGCTATCGAAGTTCCCGTCAGAATCCCCGGTGCAACCTGCCGCGTGGTCGTCGGGAATGCACTCCTGTCCTCCGCCGGAAGCCTTTGCCAAGAGGCCGGCCTGAAAGGAAAGTGCGCGGTCGTCACCGATGACAATGTCGGCAAAATCCACGCCGGCACCTTGCTCGCATCGCTCCGCGAAGCCGGCTTCGACCCCGTGCTGCTGACCGTCCCGCCCGGCGAAAAATCGAAAAGCATGGCGGCGGCGGAAGGTCTGGTCGACGGCATGCTGACGGCGGGACTCGACCGCGGCTCCTTCGTGGTGGCGCTCGGCGGCGGCGTGGTCGGCGATCTCGCCGGATTCGCCGCCGCGATCTACCAACGCGGCATTCCCTTCGTCCAGATTCCCACGACCATCGTCGCCCAAGTCGACAGTTCGGTGGGTGGCAAGACGGGCGTCAATGCCAAGGCGGGCAAGAACCTCATCGGTGCGTTCCACCAGCCCCGCCTCGTGCTGGCGGACCCCGGCACGCTGGTCACCCTGCCCGATCGCGAATACCGGGAGGGCTTCGCCGAAGTGATCAAACACGCCGCCATCCGCGACGAGGAGATGCTCGACGCGATCGATCCCGCGGCGCCCCGCGAATCACTCGGCCCGCTCATTGCGCGGAATATCGCCCTCAAGGCGGCCGTCGTGGCGGAGGATGAAAAAGAACAAACCGGCGCCCGCGCCCTGCTCAATTTCGGGCACACCATCGGCCATGCCATCGAGAATGTGGCCGGCTACGGCGAGTTGCTGCACGGCGAAGCGGTCAGCCTCGGGTTGGCCGCCGCGCTGGTTGTCTCGGAGCGCACGCGCGGTCTTCCGTCGGGCGATGCCTGCCGCATCCGCGCGAAACTATCGGCCTTCGGCCTGCCCCTCACCCTGCCCGCCCATCTCGGCACGGACGCCCTCCTCGCCGCCGCCGCCAAGGACAAGAAATTCACCGGCGGCAAGATCCGCTTTGTCGTCGTCCCCCGTCTCGGCGAGGCCAAGATCGCCGACGATATCTCGGAACAAGACCTGCGCGAGGCAATCGAAGCGATCCGCGCTTAGCTGAAGGACAGAGCGATGAGGGCCGAGGCAGGAAAACTCGTCACTCGTCACTCGTCACTCGTCACTGGTGCGAAGCACCTTTATTTACACATCCCTTTCTGCCTGCAGATCTGCCCCTATTGCAGTTTCTACAAGGATCTCGCCGGACCGGGCAAAGCGGACCCGCTCGTCGATGCCCTTGTCCGGGAAGCGGAACTCTTCGGCCGCGAATGTGCCCCGGAGACCATCTTCATCGGGGGAGGAACCCCCACCGCACTCTCGGTCGGACAACTGCAGCGGCTTTTCACCGGACTGAAGCGCCACTTGGATTTTTCCGGCGCCGTCGAGTTCACCATCGAGATGAACCCGGCCACGGTGACCCCACGCAAGGCGGAACTTCTCCGTTCCCACGGCGTCAACCGTGTCAGCATGGGCGTGCAATCGTGGGATCCGGATTTGCTCAAGGTTCTCGGGCGTGTCCACGATGCCGAGCAAGTGCGCCGGTCATACGCCATCTTGCGCGAGGCGGGCTACGAAAACCTCAACCTCGACCTCATTTACGGCGTGCCCGGCCAGACGCTGGAGCAGTGGCAGGACAGTCTCCGGCAAACGGTCGCGCTGGAGCCCGAGCACATCTCCGCCTACTGCCTGACCTATGAAGAGGACACCGAATACTTCGAGCGGCTGCAGCGCGGCGAGTTCCGCGAGAATTCCGAACAGGATGCGGCTTTTTTCGAATGCGGCGTCGAATTGCTCTCCGATGCCGGTTATGTCCAATACGAAATCTCCAATTATGCGCGGGAAGGGCGCGATTGCCGCCACAACATCGCCTACTGGGAAGGAGCCGATTATCTGGGCTTCGGACCCAGTGCGTGGTCGACCCGCGCGGAGCGCCGCTGGCAAAACGCGCCCGACACCGCGGCCTACGTGCGCATGGTCCAAGCCGGCCTGCGCCCCATCGCCAACGAGGAACTTCTTCCGGAGGAAACCCGCGCGGCCGAAAAAATCGCCTTCGGGTTGCGCATGAATGTCGGCATCGATTCTTCGCGATTGGCGGCCAACCACGATCTGGTCGCCGTTTTGCGCGCCGAGGGTCTGCTGGAAGACCACGGCCCCCGCGTCCGGCTCACCGCACGCGGAAGATTGCTCGCCGATGAAATCGCCGCGCAGTTGATCTGACCCGTTCCTCAGGGCAGCGGCGGGGGGGTGTAGAGCAGCTGGAAGAAATTCCGGTTCGGGTCGGCCGGCACTTCGAACGACACGGATGCCGAGTCTTCGGTGATTTCCAACGGTATGGAAACCGGCGCCTGGGTCAGATCGGACCATGACTTCAGCGTGTACACGCCCGATGTGACCGCGGGGGCAATGACAATGGTCGCATTGGTCGAAGTCACAGGCGCGGCCGATAGGGTGAGGCGGGAACCGGGATCGGCCGGGTCTGTTCCGAGATAAAATTCGGCGTGGTTGTCCACGCCATCGCCATCCGCATCAAACACACTCCCCGAGTCGGGGTTGCTTTCCCACGTTTCGCCGAAATTCTGCTGCCGCCATGCGTCGAAAGCGGACAATTCGATGGCCAGCGTCCCGGTGGCGCCGCCCTGGTAATTCGGATCGGTGACCACCGCCTCCACGTCGTAGTTTCCCGCCGCCGAAGGCGCGGTGACCGACCCGCTGTAAGTCACCGAAACACCGATACCCGCCGGGTCCGTCGTCACCGTGACACTCTTGGGTGAACCATCATAGATCTGCGTCAGGGCCCCCAGGGTGACGGTTGCCGCACCCGGTGTCACCGTGACTTGCGCGAAGTCGCTGGCTTCGGCCGTCGCGGCCGGGTCACCACTCGCGTGCGTGCTGAAGACACTTCCGTCGGGCAGCGTGGTACCCGCGACAACGGCAAAGTTTTCCCCCGCCTGCGTCGCCGTGAACCGACCCGCGGAGTCGACGGTTCCTCCCCCGGTTGCCGTCCAGTTGAAGGTCACGGCCGCGCTGTCCATCTCACCGCCGAATTGGTCGAGCAAGACCGCGGTGAATTGCTGGGTGGCGCCGAGGGCCAGCGAAGCGAAGGCGGGGTTGACCCGCACCGCGGAGGCGGTCGCCTCGACACGCACATAGACCGTGCTCGTGGCCGACAGGCCTCCGGGATCCGTCACCGTGACATTCACCTGGTAATCACCCAACTGCTCGAAGTCCGCCTGGGTGGACGAGGAACCGGCACCCCCGTTCGGCAAAAAGAAAACCGGACCCGGTCCTGTGGCGGTCCAAGTGTAGGTAAGTCCGGCGGATCCCCCGTCGTCGCTCGCCGCCACCTCCAGTGGTGCCGTGGCAGTCGGGACCAAGCTGTAGGTGATGTCCGTGGCGAGGTCCGTGACCGTCCCGGCGCCGGGCACGGCGGCCGGACTGGTAATGGAAGGAGGTTGGTTGACCAAGTCGGCCCCTCCGGTCAGCACAATGCTGTCCACATACCAGCCCGCGCTTTCGACCGAAGCGTTGGTGGCCAGCACCCAACGGAAACGCACCGTCCGGCCGGCGAACTTCGCGGTGTCGGTGAGATTCAAAACCACTTCGACAAAACCCCCGCTATTGCCGGACCACGCCGACTTGCCTTGGAAGTCACTGCGATCCGCGGGCTTTCCCCTAGCGCTGATGGTCGTCGTGTAGCCATTGGCGGCAAAGCTGACTCCGGCACCGGACGAATCGGTATCGAACCAAGTGGATCCGTTGTCCGTGGAAATCTGCAGACGTCCGCCGTCTTGGGCCGCTTGAAGATTGTAGCTGTGCCAGAATTTGAGTTGGAGATTGCTCGCGTCGGCGGGGATGACAATGGGCGCCGACGTCAGCGAGTTGGTGGTTTTGGACGCGGGACCGGCGGCGAAATAGGACGTCGTCGGAGTGTGCGCAGCGGTGCTGGTGAGCACCCAAGGAACGGCCCCCGCCCCCGCGCTGGAAGTCCATCCGGTGACGGTGCCGTCGAACGTTTCGCTGTAGAGGGTTCCGACGATGGTGAACGCGTTGGCCAGCGTTGAGCTTTCCGCTCCCTTGCTGGCCACCACATTCCACGTTCCCGCCGCGGCACCGGCCAGGTCGACCTGGCAGACGAGTTGTTCGCCCGCCAACGACAGTGAAGTGGCATCGATCGGAGTTTGGCCGTTTTTGGTGAGTTGGACGGAGCCCACTCCGGCCAGCGAGACACCGGAGAGTTGCAAGGTCACCACGCTGCCGGCGTTGCCGGTATCGGGTGACACCGACTCCAGCACCAACGCGGGAGGCGGCGGCGCCTCGTTGGCGGATCCCGAGACGAGGAGAGAATAGACCTGATTGTTGGCCAGCGTGCCCTGGAAGCTGACAACCGCACGGTAGACGCCGGATTCCCCGGGGGCGGCCACGTGGACCTGCTCGACATTGTCCGTGTTGTTGACCCCCGTGGTGGCGGGGAGGTCCATGGAAGCCTGCGTCCAAGTTCCCACGAAAGGCATGACATAAGGAAAATGTTGCGTGCCGTCGGGGGCGATCACCTTCAAGTCCAGGTTGTTGCGCAACCGGGCCGAGCGAAGGTCCGAGGTGGTGGTGGCCGCCCCCGCCGCATCGGTCCAGCACATGGTGACACGGATGGGCGAGGCACCATCCCAGACGAACTCATGGGTGATCGTCGTGCCGCCGACAGGCATGGTGCCTTCCGTCATGCGCACTTTGAGCGGGTTGCCGTGGTGATCGCGGATGAGGTCGGACGCCGCTTTCCCGTTGATCAGCCCCCAACCGTATTTGTAGTCGGGCCCCGCGTTGCCGCGATCATCGGCCGTGTGGATGAGGAGACCCTTGAGCGTGCTCGATCGCATGGCTTCGCCGAAAAGCCGGACGTAATCCTGGGCCAGCAGAGCCGCCGTGCCCGCGGCGTTGGGTGTCGACATGCTGGTGCCGCTATAGGTGCCGTAGGAAGCGTCGCCGGAGTTGAGGCTGGAATAAACATTGTCGCCGTTGGCCACGAGGTCGGGCTTGATGCGTCCGTCGTCGGTCGGCCCGAAGGAACTGAATACACTGGGCGTGGCTTTGGCGGGATCACGGACCCCTGCGGTCACGGCATCGAGCACGGAGCCGATCGTGATGACATTTTTGGCCACCGCGTCGAAACTGATGTTGTCGAACCCCCCGCGATAGGATCCGTCGCCGGCCGGGTGGACGGCGGGATCGAAACTCACCACGGTCGTTCCGCCCGGAGCGAGCGCGACGGCTTGGCCGGACGACGGGTTGTTGTTCCGTTCGTTGCCCGCACTGCGGAACATGAGGTAGTAAGGGGCAGAGAAAGCGACCGAGTCGCTTTCGCGCGCGTAAGCATTGTACATTCCGAAATCAGCTTCGACGGATGCCGCCGTGGTACCGTTGCCATACCAATCCCACACGCGGTAAGGACTTCCCCCTCCCACGTAACTCCAACCCGCCGCGTAACCGTAGCTGTGGTTCGAAATGAGGAATTTGTTCGTCGAGTTGATGGCCTCGGTCGCCGTCGCGGCACCCGCGGCGGACATCTCGGTCTTGTCGCTGTTCCAGTCGTAGGAAGCCAGGGGCGAGACGGGAGCCATGCCCTTGGCGGAAGCAACGACCCCCGCGGCGATCATCGTGCCGGCGACGTGCGTGGCGTGGTCGATCGAGCCCGCGCCGTCCCGCACCGAAACGCGCCCACCGAATTCCTGGTGTGTGGCGCGCGCCGAACCGCCGTCCCAGACTCCCAGGACAAGAGAGTTGGTTCCGCGCAGATCGTATGACGGCGCGTTGAGAAGGTTGGCGCCGGTCGAGATCGCGGCATTCGCGTTGTGCGTGGTGAAGTAAATTGGTTGGCCGTTGCCGTCGACACCCGCCACCTCCTGCAAAGTCCCGTCGGTACGCTGGACCCGGAGAGGCAGCCCCAACTGACGGGCCCGCGCGATTCCCGCGTTGCGCCTCTGCTCCTCCAGGGCCCGGATGCGCGCCACCGCGTCCGCCCGCACGGCGGGATCGGACAAATCGGCTCCTTCCAAGATGTCGGCAACCGACTGCGCACGGGCCATACCCAAGGAGGCGAGGCAGAGTGCCGCGACAACCACGGCCCGGATGCCGGTAACAAGTTTCATACGATCGTTTGGAATAAATATAGCCGCCCGGCGCCGCCTGACAAGCAAGCGCTAACAGTGTAGTTTCGCCCCTGCTCGGCCGCGCGGACGCCCTACGGCACCAAGACCACGGAGTAGAAGGCTTTGGTGGCTCCCTCCGGGGTGCTCATGGTGACCTCCGTCTCCTGAGTATCGGCGGCGATCAGTCCACCATCCACGTCGGACCACCTTCCGGCCAAATCATAGGTGTAGCGCACGCGGTAAACGGCGCCGGGAACACTTTTCCACCGGATGGCCATTTCGGTCTGACCGGGAGCGAAGCTGACAACCTTGAGCGCGGAGTCACGGTTGTTGGCCGCCGTACCGGCCATGAATTCGACATAATTGCTGAAGCCGTCGGCATCGTCGTCGCGATCGCGGTCGGCGGCGCTGTTGGGATTCAGGCCGTGGGCCAGTTCGTATTCGTTGGTCATGCCGTCACCGTCGATATCCGGATCGAGGGCATCGGGCGTTCCGTTGCCGTTGGTGTCGGTGTAATCGGAGTCGACATCGACGAGCCGCAGGTAGTGCGCATGGCGTCCCTCGTAGGGCAGGCCGACGTAAAGGCCGTTGGCCTTGAGATCCGCACCGCTTCTCGGGGTGCTCCAAATGGCAGCCGCAGGGTCGTCCGCCAACAGGTCCTTGATGTTGTAGTATTTGTCGTCTTCGATACCGAGCCACGTCGCGACGCTGCCGCCGAGGTCGAAGGTGGCCGCGGGACCGGTGCCGGGACCGTAGGCTCGATAGTTGTTCGAGACGAAGACCAGCACCACTTCCTGGCCGCTCGCGGAGGCTCCGGGTTGCTGTACTTTGGCCACGGCGAACATTTCGTCGACAAAACCTCCTCCGCCCCCGAGGCGGCTGAGGAAATACTGGTTGCGGCTTTGCAGAGCCGGGGAGGCGCGGCGGGCTTTGTTCACGCGGCCGTAAAAACCCTGGAGGGCCCAGTCACGGTTCGACGAGTCCCAGATGCTCGTCATTTCGTTGAAGACTTTGAAGTTCGGGATGTTCTTGCCGAAGTTCGACTCGTAGTTGGCAAAGTTGCGCACGGGGTTGATCGAGCCGAAGTTGGCAACACTCCCGGCGTAACCCTCCGCACTGTTCTGCGCCCCGGCCTCCTGGCCGTACATCAGCATGGGAATGCCGTCGACCGCGGCCACCTGCGCGTAGGCGTAGGCCATGCTGAAGACATCGTTGTGCGGGAAAACTTCGTCGTGGCTGACGAGGTTGTTGAGCAGCGTGACATTGTCGTACGCGTTGCGGCGGTTGTCGTAGGCTTGGAACGTCAGGCCGGTGGAAAATCTCCCGCCACCGCCGGCCCCGCCATTGGCCGGATAACCGAAGAAGGTGTCGCGCCAGTAGAAAACGATATTCTCGTTGAGCACATCGAAGTGACGAGCCGAGCGGTAGCCGACCCCGTGGCGGCGGTAGGAGGAAGACGCCTCCTCCCCCACCTCGCGGTAACCATCGAGCGACTCGGCCATGAAGAGGAAGTCCCACTTCACGCTGCGTGTCTTGTTGATGCAATACTCCCAGAACTCGGAGGGCAAGCCCTGCGCAAAATCACAGCGGAGGCCGTCGATTCCCTTGTACGATTCTTCCTTGGGCGTGCCGCGGGGATGGCCGGTTTTCTCCAGCCAGTAAACCGGATAATAGGCGAAATATTCCCACAGCTCGCGCACTTGACTGGTCAGTAGGTCGACATCATCGCGCTCGAGCAGGTATTCCAAACGGTGCGAGGGCGACGCGTATTTGACCAAGGCGTCGTAGTTGCCGAAGTAGAAGTCACGCACATCGGTCCATTTGCCGAAGTCTGACCGGTCCGGGGCCACGGCGATCTCCGAGACGGAGGCGGCCGGGTTGGAGAAATCACCCTCTTTGGAATACCAACCGACGCGGACCTCGCTGATTCGCGCCGACGCGTCGGCGGTGATGCCCAGATCGACGGCGCCCTGACCCATGATGGCGTCCGGTGCGCTATGGTTGAAGGTGCCGTCCATCATCACGTCGACCCCCCACCCGTCCAGACTGGAGACGAAGGTCTGGAATTCGGCCAGCGCGCTCCCGGCCGTGTTGGCGCGGCCGAGCAACGGGGCCACCGACCAGTAATCACGGACGGCATAGGGACTGCCCGGCTCGAAGTAGGTGCCGGTCGAAGGGTTCGTATCGCGCCCCTCGACCCCGATGGGATGAATCGGCTGGAGCCAGAGCATGGTGATGCCCATTTCACGATAGTGGTCCTCGTTCAAGGCGTCCGGCCACGCGTTGTCATAATCGTCCGTGTGCCCGCCTGTCGTCACCAGGTCGACAAAGGTGCTGCGGCCGTATTCCGAGCTGTCGCGCGCCTCCACGATGAGGGGGTTGACCTCGTACATATTGGTGCGCAGGGCTTTCTTGGGCGAGACAACCACCGCGCAGTCGCGGCGCTGGGCATTGTCGGTGTAGTAGCGGTAGAGCCCGTTGACACGGTAGCGCACTTGCAGGCGGTAGGCGCCGCAGCGGTTGACCGGCAAAGTCGCGGTGTAATACCCATCCGCATCCGGACCGCTCATGGCGTAGGCCCGGAAATAGGTGTTGGACGCGGTCGAGACCGTCGCGCGGTCTTCTTCGAGCACGGCGAAATCGCGGCGGTTGAGGTTGGTGAAGACCTCGACATTGGAGATCACATCCGCCGGATCGATGACCGGCCGGAACTTCACCGTGATTTCCGCCGACTCCTTGATCAATTCGTCGAGATAGAAGCGGCGCAAATCGTAGTTGGCGTCGCGTTCGTTGCCGTTGACCAGCGTCCGCATCTCCGGGCGGCCGCCGTCGAAATAACCGTCCGTGTCGCTGTCCTCGATCGCATCGGTGCTGATCGGCAGGAGATCGGTGATGGCCACGTCGTTGCCGTTGTCCCAACGGGGCGGGCACGAGGAGGTAATCCCCTCACCCTCATTGTCGCCGTAGGCCAAAGCGGCGACATAAATGACTTCGGGGATACGGCCGAAGACTTCATTGAGGTCGATCTCGGCCTCGAGCACCTGGCCGCCGGTCCCCATGGCCACCCGACCGGACACGCCGCCATTGTTGAGGGCGTGGTAGCTGTCCCCGCCCTCGCCGGCCAACCACGGCCAACCGTCGAAGTAGAAGTTGCTCAAGCCCGCCTTGCCCCATGGGTGGGCCGCCGGATTCCCGAAATTATCGGAGAGGAGGAGAAAGTGGTCGTTGCTGCCGCCCTGTGACGACCAAGTGGCGAGGTAGAGCTTGGAGCCCCGGCGCGCCGCCCAGATGCGCATGCCATTGTCGGCCACCAGATAATTTTCGCTGTCAAGCAGACCGTCGATGCTGAAGACCGGCGGAGTGTAGACGACATTGAAGCCGGTCCACGCGCCGGCCGAGTCCGTCACCGCGCTGTCGGCCGCGTCCTCGAAAACCAATGTGGCGAGGGTGGCGCCGGGCGGCAGTTCGTAGGTGTAGCTCCAGACGCCGCCGGAGTTCACCATGGCGAGGCGCTGCACCGCACCGCCATCGACGCTGATGAGGACGTTGATGGCGACCGCTGCGGAGAGGGGTCCGTCGTTCGCACGGTAGGTCACGGAGAGTTGCGTCGCCTCACCGGAGGCGCCGAGGGTCCACGCGGCTTCGGAGGGTTGCTGGGAATTGCCCGCGACGTAGATCTTCGATTCCTTGCCGGACAACTGGATGTTGAGCGTGCCACCGCTGACATTGAGCGTATCCGCAGGATTCAGGGCGTTGACGAAAGTCGTTCCCTCGGGTTTTCCCACCGCCGGTTGGAGCGAGACCGGGCCGTCGGCTGTGTTGAGCGCGACGAGCGATTCCTCCTCCGCATAAACGCGGCTGTAGGCGTACGGCCCTTTGCCGGACGAATCCCAACGCTGCTGGAAGCTGCCGCGGGTCAGACTGCGGTGCGCGGCGCGGGCCTCGTTGAGTTTTTTGATGTGCTGGTAGAGAGGCGCGTCGGTCGCGGCGAGTTTGTTGCCTTGCGCCGGCCCCGGCTGGAAGCCGCGGTCGAACATCGTCTCGCGCTGCCAATCGGCGTCATCGTGCGCCTGACCCTCGTAGAGTTGCCAGGCGTCCTGGCCGTTGTAGTGGCCCCCTTGGTCGAAGGCGTGCTCCGTGCCGTAGTAAAGGCACGGCACCGGTGTCGCCGTGTAAAGGAACGTCAGGGCGGGTCGCAATTCCCAGACATCGTCGCCCGTGTCGCCGCCGTTCTGCAGACTGATGCGGTTGACATCGTGGTTGTCGATGAAGGTGACCAGACGATCCGTCCCCTCGCCGTAGATGAAGCGGTTGTTGAGCTGCGAAGTCAGCTGGCCGGTCCCGGCCCCGTCGATGAAGACGCTCTTGAACGTCTGGCTCATCGGGAAGAAGAGCGCCGAATTGAACGAGTAGTCTTCTTCCCTGCAGTGACTGGCCAGCGTGTTGTTGTCGTAGGTGAAATATTCCCCGAAGAGAATGAAGTCGTTTTTGCCGAGCGAAGCCGCGTGCTTGCGGATGTCGTCCGCCCATTGTTTCACCCAGTTGTATTCGACGTGTTTGATGGCATCGACGCGGAACCCGTCACAGTCGGTGGCCTCGATGAGGTTTCTGAAGGCTTCGGTGATCCAGTAGGAAACGTGCGGTGACTCGGTCTTGAGATCGTCGGTTCCCTTGAACTGGCCGTAGAGATACTCCGGCCAGCTGTCCCAGTTGTTGATCGTGCCGTTGTTGTGGAAATGCGTCAGCTCGTTGAACGGATAAGGATGCTTCCGGCCCTCGTCCCACCACGCGAAAGAGCCGTTGCCATTGGCCCAGTAGCCTTTGTCTTCCTCTTTGTTGTTGCCCCACAGCCCGTTGAGATCGGCTGTGTGGTTGATGACCACATCGAGGATCACGTAAATACCGCGCGTATGGCAGGCGTCGATGAGGTCTTTCAGCTCTTGGAAAGTGCCCTGCGCCGGATCGACGTTGAAAAAGTCCGTCGGATGATACTGGTGGTAGGGCGTGTAGCGGCCGTCCCGTCCCTGGGCGTTCATCTGCACCCCCGAAATCCACACCGCCCGCACGCCCATGCCGTCGAGATAATCGAGGTTGTCCTGCAACCCCTTCCAATCCCCGCCGTGGTGGAAATTGCGGTTTTGGGGGAAGGAACGCCCGCTGTTGTTGACGAACCATGACGAGCGGTTGATTCCCATCGCCTGGCTCGTATTGTTCGCCTGGTCGCCGTCGGCAAATCGATCGGTGAAGATCTGGTAAATGTTGATGTCTCGCCAGTCCTCCGGAGAGGCGGTGTAACTGAAGCCCTCGGGCCGCGGAAAAAGTCCGTAGGTGGCGTCCAGACTCAAACTGGGATCATCCGGCAAAGCCGGAGATGTTGAAACGACCCCGAAAAAGGCCAAAGGGACGAGGAAGAAACTACGTATCAGATTCATGGTCTGGGGGTTAAATGAACAGAGCGGTCGCAAAAGGCCGACCGCGAGCTAAAAACATATACATAAAAACAAGCGAGGGCAAGCAACTCGGCCACCGCAGAAATCTCCGGCCTTATGAGGATCCGAAGCAAGACCGGTCCCGATCTGCCACTGGCTGCCGGCTAATCGAGAAATTTCCCGGGGTTCAAGAGGGCGTGGGGGTCGAGCGCCTGCTTGATGCGTCGGTGCAAGTCATCCGCCCCGGCATCCACCGCCTGCTTCCACCAGCGCTTCTTGGCCAAACCGACCCCGTGTTCGCCGGTGATCGACCCGCCCATGGCCAGCACGCCTTGGAACAAGGCATCGAGCGCACGCTCCATGCGATCCTTGGTCGCCGGATCGTCCGGGTTTTCCACCATGAGGTTGACGTGGATATTCCCGTCGCCCGCGTGGCCGAAGCAGGCCACAGGAACACCATAGTCGCGCCCGAGTTGCGCGCCGAACTCAACCAAGTCCACCAACTTCCCGCGGGGCACCACGATGTCCTCGTTGAGCTTTTTCAATCCGGTGGCCTTCAGGGATTCGGAAAAGCCGCGCCGCAGCGCCCACAAACGGTCGCATCCTTCGGAAGTCATCGCGCTTTCGACCGACACGGCCTGCGCATCTTTCAGCAGCGCCGTCAGCTCGGCTGTCTCCGCTTTGACGCTCTCGACCTGTCCGTCGATTTCCACCAGAAGATGCGCCTCGCCGGGCGGAATGGCTGTTTCGGTCCCGGCATGCTTGCGCGCCGCCTCGAGCGTGAAACGGTCGGCGATCTCCACCGCGCTCGGCAGATGACCATGCGTGAAGATCGACTGCACCGCGGCCGCGGCCGCCGGCATAT
>JBMTVD010000017.1:0-31108 GCA_049451035.1 Chthoniobacterales bacterium
CCGCCCACGCTCATTCTCCTGCTTTGCCTGGCCATGGTGGCGATCACGGTCTTGGCCGGATTGGCCAACCTCGGTTCGAGCTACCTGCTTATCAACATAGGTCTCAACTCGCTCCTGCGCATCCGCACGGAGCTTTACGCCCATCTCCAGAGACTGTCGCTCAAGTTCCACGACACGCGCCGCTCGACCGATTCTAGCTTCCGCGTGGCTTATGACACGCAGGCGATCCAGACGATTTTCAACCGCGGTTTCACCAATATTTTCACTTCGGGCATCATGCTGGCGGCCACCTTCGTCATCATGGTGCGGCTGGATGCCAAACTCACGTTTCTTTCATTGGCGGTCGTGCCGCTCATCGTGATGGCCATTTATGGGTTCGCCAAACGGATCCGTTCGCAGAGCACGACCATCCAGGAGCGCGAAAGCGCACTGTTGGCCACCGTGCAGGAGGGTCTCGGTTCGGTGCGCATGGTCCATGCCTTCGGGCAGGAGGACCGCGAGGTGGGGCAATTCCGCGACCGTGCCGGCGAAAGTCTCCGGGCCAACCTGCAACTCACCTTTACCAATGTGACAAGTGCCCTTGTGGTCGGCACGCTCATGGCCGCGGGAACAGCCGTCTTGTACTACGTCGGATCCCTGCATGTTCTCGAAGGCAAGCTGACGCTGGGCGATCTGTTGGTGTTTGCCTCCTACCTGCTCATGCTTTACGCCCCGCTGGAGCAACTGACCTATACCGCATGGGCCATGGAAGGCGCGGCGGCCGGAGCCAAACGGTGTTTCGACATCCTCGACCGGGAGGACGATGTGCGAGACGAGCCGGGGGCGCGGGACATCCGACAGGTGCGCGGTGCCGTTGGTTTCAAGAGCGTGGATTTCGGATACGACGAAGACCGCCAAATTTTGCATGACGTAACCCTGGCCGTCGAACCCGGCCAGTGCGTGGCCATCGTGGGCGGGACCGGCGCGGGCAAAAGCACCCTGCTCAGCCTCGTCCCGCGATTCTACGACCCGACCAAGGGTACAGTGGCTGTCGATGGACACGATGTGCGCCTCCTGAAGAAAAAGTCCCTGCGCGCCAACATCAGCATGGTTTTGCAAGACACGCTGCTTTTCTCCACCACGGTGCGCGAGAACATCGCCTACGGCCGTCCGGACGCGACCGAGGAGGAAATCATCGAAGCGGCCAAGCGCGCGCAGGCTTTCGATTTCATCATGCGCATGAACGACGGGTTTTCCAGTCAGGTGGGCGAGCGAGGGGGACATCTCAGCGTCGGACAGCGCCAACGCATCGGCATTGCCCGGGCTTTCCTGAAAAACGCTCCCATCTTGTTGCTCGACGAGCCGACCTCGGCCCTCGATGCGACCACGGAAGAGGCCATCATGGCGACCATCATGGATCTGATGAAGGACCGCACCACGATGATGGTGACCCACCGGCTCAACACCGCGCATCGTTTCGACCGCATCGTCGTGCTGGAACACGGACGGGTTATCGAGGAAGGAACAGGGCCCGATTTGCTGGCTCGCGGTGGTGCTTACGCCGGACTGTTCGCCGCCGGCCATTACGATTCATGAGCCGCCCAAAGATCATTGTGCTCGGATTCATGGGCGGCTGCCCCATCGCCGGAGTGATCTGGCAGCACATCCACTACATCGTCGGATTGCAGCGGCTCGGGTACGAGGTGTGGTACGTGGAGGACGGACTCCGCTACCCCTACGATCCGGAAGCCTACACCATCACCGAGGATTTTTCTTACGCGGCCCGCACGCTGGAGCGGCTCGCCTCGCAATACGGATTTGCCGAGCGCTGGTGCTTTTGCGCGCGCTACGGCGACGAGCCGAAAACGGCGGGACTGGATCTGCCGCAGCTGCAATCCCTCTACCGCGATTGCCATGCCGCACTCAATGTCTGCGGCAGCCATGATCTCAATGATGACCTGCTTTCCATCAGGCGTCTGATTTACGTGGAGAGCGATCCCGGAGTTGAGCAGATCAAGATCGATCTCGGTGATGCCGCGGTGCGCGACTATCTCTCGCGGCATGCCGTTCTCTTCACTTTCGGGGAGGCGGTGGGAACCGAGCGCTTCCCCGTCCCGCTGCACGGTTTGCAATGGCTGCCTACCCGCCAGCCGGTGGTGACCGATTTGTGGAACACCGGCCAACGGCCGGCCGCCGGCGCCGTTTACACCTCGATTTGCAACTGGTCGACAAGCGGAAAAAAAGACATCGAATGGCGCGGCAACAACTACCTCTGGAGCAAATCACTCGAGTTTCTGAAATTTGTCGAAGCCCCGCGGTTGTGCGGTGAAACCCTTGAATTGGCCACCGATATCAAGGACCGGGGCGAACAGCTCCGATTTGAGGAAAACGGGTGGCGACTGTCCGATCCCCACCAGTTGAGCATCGATTGGGACCGTTACCGCGATTACATCCGGGCCTCCAAGGGCGAGTTCACCGTGGCCAAGGATCAATACACCCGCTTGCACACCGGGTGGTTCAGCGACCGCTCCGCCTGTTACCTCGCGGCGGGCCGGCCGGTTATCACGCAGGAGACGGGATTCACCGCGTTTTACGGGGGCAAGGAAGGTCTGCTCGCTTTCCGCTCGATGGACGACATTGTCGCCGCAGTCGCCGAGATCCGCGCCGATTATGCGCGCCACGCCCGAGCCGCGCAGGAAATCGCCCGTGAATTTTTCGAAGCGGAGAAAGTCCTCGCTTCCCTCCTCGAGCGTGCCGGGGTTTGATGGCGGATATGGTCAGCCGGTTGTCCATCATGGTTTTGGCCCTGGCTCTTTCGGGATGCGGGCTTTTGCCCAAGTGGGGCAGCGGGTGGAACTGGTTCGGATTGGTCAAGCGGCCGCCGCAAGCCCCCGCGGCGACTCTGCCCGCATGGCTTGGTCGTGTGGTCATGGTCGACGCGGCCAATAAATTCGCTTTGGTCGATACGGGAGCCCCGATGCGTCTTCCGGCGGGGAAGAGACTCTGGGCCTTCAGTGACAAGCGGCGCACAGCCGTTCTCGAGACCACGGGAGAGACACGACCGCCTTTTTTGGCCGTACAGATGGTGGAGGGGACCCCGTCGCTGGGCGATCAAGTGGCCTTGGACGAGAGCAGACCCCCGCAGGCCATGCCCTCCGACTGAAGGATTGCTGGATGCCGAGGCTCGGGCTTTAATGGGCGGTTCGCGATGAATCTCCTCCTCAGGACCTGCTTGGCCCTGCCGTTCCTCCTGTGGGGAACCGCCCGGCCCGTTTCGGCCCAGGGTCCGGCTCCCACGCCCGACCGGGTGGCCGAAATCATGAAGGAGACTTTTCCTACCGCCGGTCGGGAGGAAGCGAAATCGTCGCCGGCTGCGGCCGCCGCCCCGTCGGCCGAGGTGCTCTCCCCTCTGCCCGCAGGCTTGCCGACTCCGCTGCCCTCGCCCGCCGTCTCGCCTGTTCCGGCGCTGACCACCAATGAGGTGCCGGGGCTCGACCCGGAGCTTGAGGGGCAAATCGAGGCGGGTATTCCCGATCCGATGCAGATGAATTTTCCCACCGTGCCCACCATCCCGGAGCCGCAGCCGGAAAGGGGACCGAATCCGGTGACATCGATCAAACTGCCCCCGGCATCGTCCCTGGAACTTACCCTCGCTCCCGGGGCCCAGCGGCTGGATATCGGCGGGGCCGTTGGCACCGCGGTTTCGAAAAATCCCGAAATCCTCGCCGCCATCCAGCAAATCCGCCTGACCAAGGGACAGCTGGTGCAGGTGCGCGCCGCGCTTTTGCCGCAAATCCAAGCCGGCACCACCTACCAGATCCAGTCCGAGCAGCTGGCCAATCCCAACCGCCGCGCCGAGTTTGGTTTCATCAACAACAACGAAGCGCTCAACGTCACCATCCAGGTCAACCAGAGCATCTGGTCCGGATGGAAAAACCAGGCGGACTTCTCCGCGGCGCGTCTGGCCAACGACAGCGCTTACTACTCGCTGCGCCAAACGATCGACAAGGTCGTCGCCGAGACCAAAAAACTTTACTACGATGTCATCTTCAACCGCGCGCTTATCCGTGTGCGCGAAGAGTCGGTGGCCGTGCTGCAGTCCCAACTGCAGGATCAACAAAGCCGTTTTGAAGCCGGTACCGTACCCCGCTTCAATGTCCTGCAAGCCGAGGTCGCCCTGGCCAACGCCATCCCCCCGGTCATCCAAGCCCGCAACGCCTTGCGCATCTCGCAATTTTCCCTCGTGAAACAGCTCGGCCTGAACTACCCGGAAAATCCCTCCCAGATCCCCATCGATGTGGCCGGGCAGCTTGACTACAACCCGATTGAAATCAACCTGGCCAGTTCGGTCTTCACCGCGCTGGCCCGCAACCCGTCGCTCAAAGTCCAGCGGCAGAATATCCTCATCGAGGCCGAGCGACTCAAATCCGCCATGGCGGGGTTCCAGCCCACGCTGAATGCCACGGCGGGCTGGCAGACCTTCAATGTGCCGACGTCGGCCGCGCTGGACGACACGGTGAACGGCTGGTTCTTCGGCGTGACGGGAAGTTGGAACATCTTCGACGGCCTCGCCACGGTGGGTGCCACCCAGGCTGCCCGTGCCGCCTTGGATCAATCCCGGATCAACTATGACAACGCCGCCCGTGGTATCGAGCTGGATGTCCAACGGGCCGTCTCCAACCTGATCGAGGCCCGGGAAATCGTCGACAGCCAGCGAGCCAATGTCACCCAGGCCACCGAGGCGTTGCGGCTCTCGCGCGAACGTCTCGATGCCGGAGCCGGCACGCAGCTTGACGTGCTGAATGCCCAGCAGTCGCTGCTCGAGGCGCAGACCACGGAGTTGGAAGGCCAATACCGCTATATAACCGCGCTGGCGGAATACAACCGCGTGCTCTCGCTCGATACCGTTTACGCCGACACTTACGACGATCCCATGCTCACCGTGCGGGATCGCCGGCGCAACGACCTGCTCAACTCGACGGACAACCCGAATCCGGGTGTTCTCAACGGCGCGATACCCAAGAAGAACGAGACCCTGCGTCCCGCCAAAAAGCCCGGGGCGGCGCCCGCCCCGACCGGCAAAAAAGCCGCCGACAAAGAGCGTTGAGCGCGGAGGCGATGTTCGAGCCATTGACCGGGGTCCCCGGGATCGGTGCCGCGTTTGTGCCGCGCCTCGATGGGATCGACGTGGCCACTGATCGCGCCACAGCACTCGAACGGCTTGCGCCGGCCCACGGGGAATATCTGCGCGCACGCGGATTCGATCCCGCGTGTCTGGCCACCGCCGAGCAGGTGCACGGCGAGGTGGTCGCCGTGGCCGCACAAGCCGCGGCGTATCCCGGGGCCGATGCGTTGGTCACCGACGTGCCCAAGCTCGTCCTCGGCATTTATGTGGCCGACTGTGCCGCGGTCTATCTGGCCGACCGTCAAGGCCGTGCCATCGGTCTGGTTCACTCCGGCCGGGCCGGCACGACCAGGAACATCGTGGGTCGGACCATCCGCTCGCTCGAAACCGCGTTCGGCGTGCCTCCGCAGGATCTGGTGGTCGAGATCAGTCCGTGCATCCGCCCGCCGCTCTACGAAACCGATTTTGCCGCAGAGATCGCCGCGCAAGCGCGCGCGGCGGGTGTGTCCGAGGTGCGCGATTGCGGCATTTGCACCGGCCGGAATGTCGGCCGGTATTATTCCTACCGCGTGGAGCGCGGACAGACCGGGCGGATGCTCGCCGTTCTCGCCCTGCAGCCGTGATCAGGCACTTCGACAGCACGCAACCCGAGTGGATGGATGTGGCCGAAGAGGCCACTCCCGAACTCGAACGAGACCTGATCAATCTCGAGTCGCTCAACCGCCGTTTCGGTGCCTGTCGCGTGGTGCTGGGAAAATTGATCCCGCTATTGCGTCGGCGCCAACCGCTGCGGATTCTCGACTTGGCCACGGGGGGAGGCGATATCCCGCGCGCCGTCGTCCGCGAAGCGCGGGCTTTGCAATGCCCCGTCGCCGTCACCGCGGTCGACCGGCAGCGTGCGACCCTGCAGATCGCGGAAAAATGGTCCGCGGATTTTCCGGAAATACGCTATGTGCGGTCGGACATCATCGATTTCACACCCGACCAACCGGCCGACATTGTCATGTGCAATTTGGCCCTCCACCATTTCGAGGAAAGCGATGTGATCCGTCTTCTCCGCCAATGCCGTCTGCAGGCCGGTCGCGCGGCGCTGGTGACCGATCTTCGCCGTTCATTTGTCGCGCGGGCGGCCATCGCCGGTGTGACCGAGCTTTGCTACCGCGAACCCATGACGCGCCACGATGCGAGGTTGTCGGCCGCCCGCGCTTTTTCCTACGCGGAGTTGCACCGCTTGGCCGTCGCGGCGGGTTGGTGGGGTTTCGAGCACCGGCGGTGCCCGTTCTTCCGGCAGATGCTCTGGCTGGAGCCGGATCGGCGCCGGCGCTGACTCACATCCGCTCGGGCACTTCGACGCCGAGCAACTCGAGACCCTGCTTGAGGACGCGGGCAGTGGCTTCGCAGAGCACGAGGCGCGAGTGCCTCGTCGCGCCTTCGGACTTCAGGACGGGGCACGCCTCGTAGAAGGTGTGGAAAGCGTTCGCTGTTTCGAAAAGGTGGTTGGCCAGCAGGTTGGGGCGGAATTCGTGGAGAACGGTCGGAACGACTTCGCCGAATTGCAGCAATTTTTTGGCCAGCGCAAGTTCGGCCGGTTCACCGAGGGAAACGGCGTCCGCGGATCCGACTCCGGTGCCGAGTTTGCGGAAAATCGAACGCACGCGGACGTAGGCGTTCTGCAGGTACGGTGCGGTGTTGCCCTGCAAGGAGAGCATCTTGGACCACGAGAAAACGTAGTCGGTCATCCGGTGCTGGGAGAGTTCGGCATATTTCACCGCGCCGAGCCCGACCACGCGGGCGATGTGCTTCTTTTCTTCCTCGGGAAGCTCGGGGTTTTTCTCGTCGATCATGGCGCGGGCCCTCGTCACCGCCTCGTCGAGCAGCGCCCGCAGGGGGACATTGTCCCCCGAGCGCGTTTTCATCAACTTGTGGTCCTCGCCCAAAATGCTGCCGAAGGCGACGTGCTCGAGCGTCGTGTCGTATCCCATCTTCCGTGCGGCGGCGAAGAGTTGCTGGAAATGCAGTTGCTGCGGAGCGCCGGTCACGTACCAGACCGCATCCGGTTGCCAACGGTCCACGCGGTATTCGATGGTGGCGAGGTCCGTCGTGGCGTAGAGGAACCCGCCGTCACTCTTGCGGATGAGACACGGCTTCTCGGCGAGGGAGGGGATATCACGGAAGAAAATGCAAACCGCTCCTTCGCTTTGCTCGGCCACGTTGCCGGCCAGCAACTTTTCCACCAGGTCGGCCAGCGCCGGGTCGTAGAAACTCTCGCCCAGCCGTTCGTCGAAGCGGATGCCCAGATGCCCGTAGATTTCCTCGAACTCGGCCCACGACAGATCGACCAATTCCTGCCAGATGGCGCGGTTTTCCGGGTCGCCTTGCTGGAGTTTGACCAGTTCTTCGCGGGCGGCCTTGTGGACGGCGCCGTCGGTTTGCTCCAGGGCGTTGACCTCGCGGTAAAGGCGGGTCATTTCCGCGACAGGATCACGCTCGAGGGCGGCGCGGTCGAGCATGTGCTTCCACCCGTAAAGGACCTTGCCGAATTGGGTGCCCCAGTCGCCGAGGTGGTTGTCGGTCACCACCTCGTGGCCGAGAAACCTTGCGATCCGGGCGAGGGCGTCGCCCAGAATCGTGCTGCGGATATGTCCGACGTGCATCGGCTTGGCGATGTTCGGCGAACTGAAATCGATGATGATCTTGAGCGGTTTCTCCACGGCCGGCAGGCCGCAGCGGGCATCCCCCGCGAGGACCGCCAACTGGCGCGAAACCCAAGCGGGGTGGAGACGGAAGTTGAGGAAGCCGGGGCCGGCAATCTCGGGCTTGGCGCACAGGTCGCCGCCGTCGAAATGCTCGGCGATCTGTCCGGCCAGTTCGCGCGGGTTTCGTTTCGCCTCTTTGGCCAAGACCATGGCGGCATTGGCTTGGTAATCGCCGAAGCGCGTGTCGGCGGCGGCCACGACGTCTCCGCGCTCCGGCGGAAGGCCGCATGCGGCAAGGGCCGCGCGCAGCCTTTGCGTCAGCGCGGCCTGCGGCGTGGAGTTCATTCAGCGCGGGCCGCCGCGGCTGGTGAAAACCCGCAGGATGGCTTCGGCGTCGGTGGCGGCGCCCAGCTCGTCGCGCACTTTGCGGTCGTTGAGGAACTTGGCGATGGCGGCCAAGGTACGCAGATGGACCTGGAACTGGTCGCGCGGGACGACAAAAAGGACGATGAAGTGAACCAGTTCGTTGTCCAGCGAGTCGAATTCGATGCCCGGGGCCGACCGGCCGAACGCCGCGACGACCTCACCGACGTGCTCGCTGGAGGCGTGAGGAATGGCGATACCGAAGCCGATGCCCGTGCTCATCGTTTCTTCGCGCTGCTTCAGGGCCGCGAGAATGCTTTCACGGTATTCGGCGGCAATACGGTCCCGAGCAACGAGCAGGTCCACGATCTCGGTGATCGCCGGCCATCGCTCGGTGGCTTTCATTTCGGGAATAATCTGCCCGACAGTGAGCAAGCTCGACAGGGTCATGCGCCTAGTAAAAAAGAGACCCGCCACCCTACCAACGAGGTCTCTCTTGGCAAGATCGATTTGGGCACCCGAAGCCGCGGCTGACAGCCTGTAATCAAGGTGTTACAGCTGGAAGTGTGCTGCCCGAAATCCGCACAGCCATTCCCGGACCGCGATCACGCGAACTGGCCGTGCGGCTGCGCCGGGCCGAGTCGCGCAATGTCACCTTGGTGTCCCCCGATTGGCCCGTGTTCTGGGAGCGGGCCGCGGGCGTCAATGTCTGGGACGCCGACGGCAACCGCTTCCTGGACTTCACCTCGGGCTTCGGCGTGGCGGGTCTCGGTCACGGAGCCCCGCCGGTGCGCCAAGCACTCGCGGCGCAGTCGGAAAAATTGCTCCATGCCATGGGCGATGTGCATCCGGCCGAGGCGAAAGTCGCGTTGTGCGAACTCCTCGATGAAATGACCTTCGGCCGCTGGGGGGCGGGCCGCGGCAAAGTCATTCTCGGCAACTCCGGTTCGGATGCGATCGAGGCGGCGCTGAAAACCTCCCTGCTCCACAGCGGAAAACCCGGAGTGCTGGTGTTCGAGGGCGCTTACCACGGGCTGGGCTACGGCGCGCTCGAGGCCTCGGCCCTGGAGTTTTTCCGCCAACCGTTCGCCCGGCAGCTCGGGCGCTTTGCCGCCACCGTGCCGTACCCGTATTGCTACCGCTGTCCTTTCGGCAGCGGCGGCGGATTCGCACGGCAAGGCGGGGAGTTTCCCAACTGTTGCTCTGTCTGCCTCGACGAGTTGCAAAAGCTCATCCGCGCTGAAATCGCGCGCCGCGAGATCGGCGCGATCCTCGTCGAACCGATCCAAGGTCGCGGTGGTGAAATCGTTCCGCCGCGCGATTTCCTGCGAATGCTGCGGCGTATCTGCGACGAGGAGAAAATTCTGCTCATCGCCGACGAGATCTACACCGGGTTCAACCGCACCGGACGGCTCTTCGCCTGCGACCACTCGGAAGTGGTCCCGGATATCATATGCCTCGGCAAAGCACTCACCTCGGGCTTTCCGCTCTCGGCCTGCGTCGGGCGTGCCGAGGTCATGGATGCGTGGCCGGAGTCTGCCGGCGAAGCGCTGCATACCAGCACCTTCCTCGGCAATCCTCTCGGCTGTGCCATGGCCATCGCTTCCCTGCGCGAACATGCCAAGCCGGAGACCGCGGAAATGGTCCGTGCGGCGGGCGGTCACCTGCGTGCCGCGTTGGGGAAGATTAAATCGCCGCGTCTCGGCGACCTTCGCGGGGTGGGGTTGTTGGCCGGAATCGAGGTGGTTGCCTCCGACGGCTCACCCGATCCGTCGACCGCGGCGGCCTGTGTCGCGGGCGCGCTTCAGGAGGGGGTGCTGATCTTGGCCGGGGGCCGCAGCGGCCACGTGATCTCCCTGACCCCGCCTTTCGCCATCGAGCCCGGAGAATGCGAATTTCTCGCGGCCTGTCTGGGTGGTCTGCTGGCCCAGGCCGGAAGCAGGCCTAGTTGCGCCAGTCGAGGGCGCCCTTCTTGATGGCGTAGATGTAGCCGAAGGTCAGGACTGTGACGAAGCCGGCCATGCTCCAGAAAATGATGGCCCCGTTTTGCGCCAAAAAGTCGCGGTAGACCACGGCCCAGGGGTACATGAAGACAATCTCGATATCGAAGAGGATGAACAGCATGGCCACGAGGTAAAACTTCACACTGAAGCGCGGCGCGGCGGCCTCGCGCACCGGCACCCCGCATTCGTAGGCCATGTCTTTGGTGGGCGTGCGGCGGCCGACCCGGCCCAGAAGAAAACTGGCCGCGAAAATCGAAACAGCCAACCCGACAGCCACCGCGATATGCAGGGCGAGCGGCAGGTACTGCTGCGTGAGCATCGGGAGCCTTTAGCGGGCTACCGTGTCGGCGGGCTCCAAGGCGTTGGCCAAGGAGGCAAGTCCGCGATATTTTTTGCCGGTTTTCTTGACCATGCCGCGAGATACAAGATTTTGCAGTTTCTCGTAGGCGCGCAAACGGAGCATTTCCTCGCCGCCGCTCGCCGCGTTGCGCTTGCGCAGCTTTTCATGGACCAGGTCGAAGAGCTGCTTGAACTCGAAAGAGCTCTTCTTGGAAAGGACACTTACGAGTTCCTCCGTCACCAGATCCGGCAGACGACGCGAAAACGCACTTTTCTTCTGAATTGGCATAGCTCGACAGTATATCCGACTCCAGGCCTTCCTCCAGCACAAAAAGGGCTCTCAAGCCGCTTTTTCTGTCGGTGGTTCTAAAGTCTTGGATTGCCGGGCACGAATCCCGCCTTCAATTCTGATAGCAAGTCATTGACGGCAAACGCTATATGCTCTGTGCCACTATTCGGTGGTTGGCTGGGCCCTTTATGGCCACCGCCCAGCAGTCGCACGATGGCCCGGGGCGGCGCGGGAATGTCGTAAATTTGCCAGTAGCGGATGCGTCCCGCTTTCCACATGGCGCGGGCCAGGGAAAGATACTTTTGGTTGATGATTGGCTCGTGCTCTTGGCGACACAGGCCGACGATCAGGTCGAAGGCGGTAATATCCTCGACATCCAAAACGATTGGGTCGCGAGGTTCCTTGGCCAAATGGCCGAGGTCATGGTCTCTGAGGTAAGCCACGGTGTGCTCCGACATGCCCTTGAGGTCGCCGGTCTTGAGCAGGCCCCGCGACTCCGCCCTCCAAGCCACCCCTTCCCTTTCGGCCGCCACGTTGAAGAGGATCTCGGCCAAGCGGCTCCGGTAAAAATTTCCGCTGCAGACAAAGAGAACTCGTTTGGTGTCGATCATGGCCGGTCTTTCGGCCCTCCAATTTGCCTGCAGGCTTCATAGAGCACAACCCCAACCGACGTGGCCAGATTAAGGCTGCGGGCTGCCTCGGTCATGGGAATGGTCAGGAGATGCTCGCGCTGGGCGGCCAAGAGGCTCTCCGGGAGTCCGCGGGTCTCGCGCCCGAAGACCAGGTGGTCGTTATCGCGGAACGCCGCGTCCCAATACGGCCGCCGCGCTTTGCTCGTCAGGTAAAAGAATCGTGCGTCCCCGGCTGCCGCGCGGAGTTCCTCCAACGATTTCCAGCGCCGGACGTCGCACTTTTCCCAGTAGTCCATCCCGGCCCTCCGCAGCGCATTGCCTCCGATCTCGAAGCCGAGCGGTTCGACCAGATGCAAGCGCGCGCCGGCGGCCAGGCACGTTCGCGCGATGTTGCCCGTGTTTTGCGGGATCTCAGGCTCGACGAGGACGACGTGCAGCATCCGCGGCTTCAGAGCCCGCGCTCGTTGATGACCAGGGACTTGATCTCGGTCATGTCCTCCATCGCGTAGCGCACGCCCTCGCGGCCGAAACCGCTGTCCTTCACCCCGCCGTAGGGCATGTTCTCCGTGCGGAAGGTCGGCACCTGGTTGATCAGCACCCCGCCGACTTCGAGTTCGTCGTAGGCGTGGTAAGCCTTGGACAGATCCGACGTGAAGACGCCGGCCTGGAGCCCGAACTTCGAGTCGTTCACCGCAGCCAGCCCGTCGGTGTAGGTTTGGTAACTCTCGAGCGCCACCACGGGCGCGAATGCTTCCTCGCACGAAATGGCCGCCCGGCGCGGCACATTTTCCAGGACAACGGGGTGCAGCACCTGCCCCTCGACCCGGAGCGGGGTGAGCAGGGTGGCTCCCGCGGCCTCGGCCTCCCTGATCCATTTCACCACATTGTCGAGGGCGGCCCGGGTGATCATCGGACCAACGAGTGTTTGCGGGTCGCGCGGATCACCGGTCACCGCTTTCTCCGCCACCGCGGCGAGGAACGCCTCTTTGAATTTCTCGTAGATGGATTCCTGCGCGAAAATGCGCTGCACACTGATGCATGACTGTCCCGCGTAGGCGAAGGCGCCGACCGCCATTTTCGCCGTGTGTTTTTTCCAATCCGAATCGGGTTCGACCACGCAGGCGGCGTTGCCGCCGAGTTCCAGCGCGACTTTTTGCTTGGTGGCTTCGCTCTTCAGCTTCCACCCGACCTCCACGCCGCCCGTGAAGGAGAGCATTTTGACGCGCGGGTCGCGCAGCAGCGCGCCGACGTGCTCGTGCCCGAAGGGCAGGAATGTCACCTGGCCCGACAGCGCGCCGCACTGCTCGAGCACTTCGCCGAGCAGCAGGGCGCAAAGAGGCGTCTTCATCGCCGGTTTGAGGATCATGGCATTGCCGGTGGCCAGGCAGGGCGCCACCTTGTGGGCGACGAGATTGAGCGGAAAATTGAAGGGGGTGATTCCGAGGATGACGCCGAGGGGAAAACGACGCGCCATGCCGACATGGCCCGCCCCGGCCGGCGTGGCCTCCATCTCGATGGGATGACCGTTCGGTTCGAGCACCGCCGCCGCCGCCAGTTCGAAGGTGGATTGGGCGCGCTGCACCTCGATCTTGGCCAGCGTGACCGGCTTGCCGGCTTCGGCGACGAGCAACTCGACGAACTCCTGGCCGCGCTGACCGATCGTGTCGGCGATTTTCCGCAGCAACCGCGACCTTTCGATGAGCGGTTGGTGCCGCGTTTCGGCAAAAGCTTTCTCCGCCGCATCGAGCGCGCGGGAAACCTCCGCCGTCCCGGCCACGCAGACCCGGGCCACCAGTTCCCCGTCGTAGGGATTGCGGACCTCGGCCGTCTGGTCCGTGGTGACGGCGCGGCCTCCGAGGAGGAACGGCTTCGGCTTCATACGCGTTCGGTTTCGCGCTTCTCCACGAAAATGGGCAGTCCCTCGTGGCTGAAATGCGTCATCAGTTCGTCCGGATGCAGCGCCTCGGGCATCATCACGCCGCGCTCCTTGATCTTGCCCTCGATGAGGAGGCGCGCGGTGAGGGCCGGCGGGATACCCGTCTGCACCAGGGTGAGTGAATAACCGTATTTCTCGTAGCAATCACGGTGGCTGTCCATCGTGTAGATGAAGTACTCCACGCGGCGCCGCCCCAGTGTGCCGCGCACTTCGGTGCCGACGCAGGAGTAGCCGTCCACGGTGGGTCCGAGCTGCGCCGGCTTGGGCAAAGCGTGCGTGGCCACGCGCACGGGAGAAACCTCCGCTCCGTCCACCTTCACTTTCTTCCACGTGTCGAGGTCGAGCAGGGCGAGCGATTTGCTCAGGTGCTTCACCTTGTCGCTCACGCTGTATTTGAAGACCGAGTAGCGGACGCCTTTCTGCACGAAGGGCGGGTAAATCCCCAAACTGACGCCTTCCTCGTGCGCGACCGCGTAAGTCGGTTGCAGCCCGATCGGCTCGGGAAAGCGGATCCACTCGAATTCCGCCTCCAACGGTTTGCCGGAGGTGACTTTGCCGTTTTTGACGAAGTAGGGCGTGGCACCGAGTTCCTCGAAAAAAGTCTCGGGCGAAAAAAGGACGGCAAAGCGGTAGCCTTTGACCTCGGCGTTGTCCGCATCGAGGACGCGGATGCTTGTGGCGGTGTCCAGCCGGTCCATGGCCCAGCGGGCGAAGACATTGACCGCGCCCGGATCCATGCCCATGCAAAGGATGCCGGCCAGGTTCTTTTCCTCAAAGACTTCGTTGAATGCCTCGATCTCCGTGTCGAAGGAATTCTTGGAGGTGCGGCGCGCGCCGGGCGGAGCATAGATGTCGGCCGCCATGTCGAGGTAGTGCGAGCCCGCTTCGGCGCACGCGGTGAGCACGGAATGATTGGTCGCGCAGACGGCCGCGTTGCAGGTCACCTTGACCTTGTGTTCCTTCATCAACGCGGTCGTGCCCTTCACGTTCATCGCATCGGCCTGCACGATGACAAAACGGTTGTTGGGGATGCGTTGGGCCAGCTTTTCGGCGAAAACCGGGTCGCGGTCCGCGCACACGATACGGTCGAAGCAGTCGTATTCGTGGAGTTTTTGGGCGATCACCGAACCCACGCCGCCCATTCCGATCACCATTGCATTGGCCATAAAAATATCCGCCGTTGCTTCCGGTTTTCCGTGCCCCCGGCTGTTTTCAATGTAGCCGCGCCCGCCCATGCGGCAAGCCCGATCGCCCGCCAACGCGCTTATTTGCTGCCTTCGCGGGTGCCGTGCGCCCAGAGAATGGCGATGCCGCGCAGGGTCAGAAGCGGATCAGTGACGGATTTCAACCTTGTCATCGCCACCACGGTCTTCGCGTCACCTCCGGTGGCGATGATCCGCAATGTTTTGACGCCGGCTTCCTTTCTCATGGCTTCGATGATTTGCCGGACCATCGCCGCATACCCTCCGGCTGTGCCTGCCGACAAGGCCTCACGCGTATTTTTGCCGATCGAGCCGCCGGCCCGCTTGGCCGTGGCGCGCGGCAGCAGCGCGGTCGCGGCCGAAGGCCAGCCGGCGAAAACCTGCCATCCCGGGGCGATGGCCCCCCCCCGGTGGATGCCGTCGGCATCGACGATATCGAACGTCGTGGCTGTGCCGAACGATGCGACGAGGACATTCTTTCCGTAGCGCGCCCCGATGGCCGCGACATTGGCCAGTCGGTCGGAGCCGAAGGTCCGGCGATCAACGAGTGTGGTGAATTCGAGCCGGCTGCGCGGACCGATGAAGCGGGCGCGGGGGAAGGCCTTGTGCAAAAGGCGGGAGACGGCCGGCACCACACTGGAGATCGCGACGGACTGCGCGCCGGCTCCGATCTGCCGCGCCGCCGCCACCGTCAGCCCGGCCGTCGGCACGGATTTTACCGGCCTGGGCGCGGCCCCGGGGCGACCCACGAGGGCGAATTTCACCGCCGAATTGCCGGCGTCGATGACCAGCAGGGGATGAACATTCTGGCGCGGCATGGCCCCGGTTTAACTTTTTGTCCGCGGCCTCGCACGGCTCTTTTGCGCGATGGTTTTCAAGGAAGGATCATCCGAGAGAATGCGCAGGGCGCGGCGCAGCAGCGTCTTGCCCGGTTCGGTGCGGTGCCAGGTGGACGCGCCCGAAGGATGGGGTAGGGCGACCACGTCGAAACTTCGGCCTCCGCGCTCGAGAGCCAGACGCTGCCCGATGACGTCGCTCAGCCTGGTTGCTTGGACAAACTGCCCGATGGCCAGCTTGCCCACGGGGACGACGAGTTTGGGTCTGAGCAGGGCAATCTCGCGGTCGAGCCATGGACGGCAGTTGGCGATCTCTTCCTCGTCGGGCACGCGGTCGCCGGAGCCCTTCGGATGTTTGCCCGGAAAGCAGCGGCACACGGCCGCCATGTAAATGTTGGCGCGGAAAACCTCCTCGCCGAAACCGCAAGCCTCCTCGAACCAGCGGAAGAGTGTCTTTCCCGCGGTCCAGGCAAAGGGACGCCCGAGCACCGGTTCGCGTGTTCCGGGAGCCTGTCCGACGAGCACCACCTCGCTGGCCACGGGCCCGCCGGAGACGGGTGCCGACTCCATGCGCGGGCATTTGCGGCACGCGTGCAATGCGGCCACGTGCGCTCGCAAAGACGCGGCGCTCATTTCCCCTCGAAACGCGGAGGGCGTTTTTCCCGGAAGGCGCGGATGCCTTCCGCATAGTCCCCGCTGTCGTAAACCTCGCGCCGGATGGCCTGGATGCGCTCGGCGGTTTCCGCATCGATGCCGTGCCCGCGCATGAGCAAGCGGAACTCCGCCTTCAGCGCGCGCACCGCCAGCGGAGCGTTGGCTGCGATGGTTGCGGCCATTTTCATGGTGAAGGCATCGAGTTCGGATGCCGGCAGCACGTGGTTGACGAAACCGCTGTTCCACGCGTCTTCGGCCGGCACCGGCTGCGCGGTGAAGAACATCTCCTTCGCTTTGTTCAAACCGATCAGGTTGGTGAAATGAATGAGACCCGAAGCATTGTAGGGTATGCCGATTTTCGCCGGTGTCATGGCGAAGGTGCTGCCCCGCGCGGCGAGCAAGATGTCGCAGGCAAAACAAAGATCGCATGCCCCGCCCCAGACGGATCCCTCGACCATGGCGATGACGGGCAGGGGGCAGTCCTGCACTTTGCGCAGCAGGGTTTCCAGTGTGTCGAAATAGGCGAGGGGGTCGCGGCGCGGTTCCGGCAACTCGTTGATATCATGGCCGGCCGACCAGACTTCGGTACCCGGGGCCGCGCGGAGAACCAGCACCCTGGCACCCTGGGCGGCCAGCGCGTCGACGCCGTCCATCAATTCCT
This sequence comes from Chthoniobacterales bacterium, assembly GCA_049451035.1. Lineage (GTDB taxonomy): Bacteria > Verrucomicrobiota > Verrucomicrobiia > Chthoniobacterales > JACTMZ01 > JACTMZ01. The sequence continues at coordinate 16,716 of JBMTVD010000017.1, forward strand.
GCATGAGTTCGCGGTTGAGCGAATTCTTTTTGTCCGGGCGGTTGAAGGTGAGTATGCCGGTTTTTTCGCGCAGGGCGCGCTCGACGAACGCCATGGGCCTTTAGCTACGCCACGGGACGTGTCGAGTAAAGGAAGGTCGCTCAGGGCGAAGTGCTGCGGATCGGCAAACCCGCTTCCACCGGGGACAGGATCTGCTCTCTCACCGCGTCTGTTCGCGGATCGTTGGCTTCCTCGAGTTTCTGGACGAGCACGAGGGCGTTCTCGCGCGCGGCCTCGAAGCGACCGGTCTCCGCCTGCGCCGCCACCAGGCTGGCCAAGGAATCCGCATTCACCGGCGCGGTGTTCACGGCGCGCAGGGCCAGGGCCAGCGCTTCCTCGCCGTTGCGCAGCCCGGGATCCGGCGCGGTGGCCAGGGCCCACGCCAATTGCTGCAGGCTGTCACGGTCCGCAGGCTCCATGGCCAGCACCATGCGCAAAGCCGCGATGGATCCCGCGCGGTTTCCCAACTGACCCTCCATCACGGAGAGGTTTTTCGCCGCCCCCGCCGTGGGGCGAAGGTCCAAGGCTCGGCGGATGGCCCCGGTCGCTTCCGCGCGGTTGCCGATTTTCCAGAGCATCACGCCCAGATCATTGTGGGCTTCGGAGCTTTCCGGGCGCTGCGCGACGACCCGGCGCATGAGAGCCACGCCCTCCACCGTCTGCCCTCGGTCGTCCAGCGCGGAACCGTAGTTGTGCATGGCTTTCCAGCTGTGCGGATTCGCCTCCAGCGTCGAGGCGAACAGCTTCACGTCCTCGGACCAGAGCGGCAGCCTCATCACAGTCACCCCGGCGAGTGCGGTGACGAAAAGCGCGGCCAAAACCGCGACCCATGCGCGGGCGGAACGCGCCACCACCAGCGAGAGGGCTAGGGCCGGTCCGAGCAGGGCGAAATACACGTAGCGGTCGGCCACGGTGCTGACCATCTGGAAGTTGAACGGAACCAACCCCAGCGTGGGCAACAGAGCGACGGCGAAAACACCGAGCGGGACGAGATAAACCCGCAGCCTTTTGACGAAAAACAACGCGGCGGCGAGGGCCGCGGGACCGGTCCATGTCCACCACAGCCATCCCGCCTCGCGGGCCGCATCGGGCGCCCGGCCGTAATCCGCGGCCAACCCGGCCGGCCACACAACCTTCGCCAAATAAAAGGCGAGTGCGTCCGCCGCCACGAGCGGTCGCATCCAAACCGGCACAAGATCCCGGGCCAACTCGGCGGCCCATTGCGCTTTGCTGGTGACAACCACCCACAGCGCCCCGACGAGCAACCACGGGCCGATTTCGCGGGCGAGGCGCGCCACTTTCCATTGGAACACGAAGGCGCCCAGTAGGCCGGCGACAAAAGGCAGGGCGACGCCCGCCGGTTTGGCGGCGAGGGATGCCACGAACAAAACCGTCGCTCCCAGCCAGCGCGAGAATTTCGGTTTTTCCCCGCCGAGCAGCACAAGAAGCGAAGCGAGTCCCAGGCCTCCGCCGAGCACATCGCGCAACCCGGAGATCCACGCGACAGGCTCGACCTGCAGCGGGTGCAACGCGAAAAGCGCCGCGCCCAGCGCGGCCGCCATGTCCAGTCGCAGGCGGTCCGCCGCCGGGGCAAGTTTTGCCGTGGTGCGCCTGAGCAAAGCAAAGAGCAGTACCGTCGAGAGGGCGTGCACGAGGACATTGGCCCCGTGAAACCACGCGGCGTTCAGGGCCCCGGTCGCGACCGGTTGTCCGTCCCACCAACGCGACAACGCAGCCAAGCCCGCCCAGGTCGAGTAAGTGAGCGGAATATAAAGTTGCTGGTAAGGCCCGGACCAAAAGGTCCGGAGGCTCTCCCAACTCAGCGCGGCCAGATGCGGGTTGGCATGGACATGGATGTCGTCGTCCCAAAACGGGAAAAAAGGAAACCGCAGCGCCGGCAGAAAAACGACGAGAACCACCAGGCAGACAAAGGCGCCCCAGGCCCACGCGGGGACGGCCGGAACATGCTTTTCCGCCATGACCCGGCCTTTTTGCCCCAAAGTTGGCGTCAAATCCATCCTGCCCTGAAAAATACCCTTTGCATCGGCTTGGCGGGGACTGTCTAATTTGCCTCCCAACAAACTTCTCACTACATGAATCGACTCCCTGTTGTCTTGTCTGCCGCCGCCTTGGCCGGCGTCGTCCTTCTCTACTTCCTTTATCTCGGCCAACGCGGCGAATCTCGCGAATTGCGGGCTATGATCAACCTGGACCGCGCCAACGCGGCCCTCAACGCCAACGCCGGTGCCCAAGCCGAGGAGTATCTCGCCCAAGTCTACGAACTCGCCCCCGAGACGCCCAACCTCTGGCGCCGCCGCGCCGTGGCCCGCATGATGAGCGGCCAAACGCAGGAAGCCATCAACGCGGCCAAAGAGCATCTCCGCGCCAACCCCGGCGATACCGGGATATCCGCGTTGCTCGGGGCCGCGCAGATCATGAGCCAGCAACTCGACGATGCCGAGCTGACCTTGACGTCGGCTCTTCAAATCGCGCCCAACCAGCGTGATCTCGTGCAAAACCTCTCCGAACTCCGCCGCTTGCAGAAGCGTCCGGCCGATGCAGCGGCCCTGATCGACGGCTTCCTTGCGCAGAACCCCGCCGACGGATTTTTCCAATACAAGCGCGCCATGGCCGATGTGGCCGGGGAGTTGCCCGACGGGCGGCGCCAAGAAATCCAGGAAGCGATCGCGGGAGGCAACGCCACCGCCGGCATCTATGTGGTCGCCGCGGCGATCGATTTCCGCGACGGCAAACCCGACGAAGCGCGCTTGAAACTCGAGGAAGCCAACAAGCGCGCCAGTGCCCAGGACTTGCGTACCATGCTCGAGGACGAATTTTTCCGCGACCACATCCAGTTCAATCCGGCCGGCGGCCAAGCCCCGGCCCAAGCTCCGGCAGCCACTCCGGCGGCTTCGCCCGCCCCCGCCGCCGACGAGGATTGATTTATCGCAACTCGAGCACGACCGGGCAGTGATCCGAGCCCGGGACGTGCGGGAGAATGCGCGCGGATTTGACCCGCGGGACGAGGGTTTTCGAGACCAGAAAGTAATCGATGCGCCACCCGATGTTGCGGGGACGCGCGTTGTTCATGTAACTCCACCACGTGTAGTGGCCGTTGCCCCGGGTGAAGAGACGGAAGGTGTCGACGAATCCCTCGTCGAGCAGCGCTTGGAATTCGGCGCGCTCCTCGTCGGTGAATCCCGCGTTTTTGCGGTTGGTTTTCGGGTTGGCCAGATCGTCCTCGGTGTGCGCGACATTGAGATCGCCGCACAGAATGACCGGTTTTTTCTTCTCCAGATTTTTGAGGTACTCGCGGAAGGCGGGCTCCCACCCGCGGGTGCGGTAGGCGAGCCGCGTCAGCTCGCGCTGCGAATTCGGCGTGTAGACGTTGACGAGAAAGAACTCCGCGTACTCCAGCGTGACGACGCGACCCTCCTGGTCGTGTTCGTCGGCACCGATGCCACGGTCCGCCTTGGCCGGCTTCTTTTTGCTGAATGTCGCCGTGCCGGAATAACCGGGTTTGACCGCGCTGTTCCAATGGGCGGCGAAACCCTTCGGCCAGCTGACATCGGCCACCTGCTCCGGCTTCGCTTTGGTCTCCTGCAGACAAAGCACATCGGGCTTCTCGGCCGCCCAAAAATCGAGCAGTCCCTTGCCGAGGATCGAGCGGATCCCGTTGACGTTCCACGACACGAGCTTCATGCGAGACGCCGGCGCAATTCCTGTTCGTCGACCACCGGTACGCCCAGCGACCGGGCCTTGTCCAACTTGCTTCCCGCCTCCTCGCCGGCGAGGACGTAGCCGGTCTTTTTGCTCACACTGCCGCTCACGGTGCCTCCGTGGCGGCGGATCAACTCCGCGATTTCATCGCGCGGACGGCTCAGCGTCCCGGTGATGACCCAGATCTCCCCGTGCAATTCCTGCGAGGCGGCCGCGGTGCGCTCGTCGCGTTCGCCGAAGTTGAGCCCGCGTTGGCGCAATTCCTCGACCAGTTGCTTGTTGTGCGGCAGGCGAAAAAAGCCATGGATCTCCTGGGCCACGACCGTGCCGACATCCTCGGTGTTTTCCAGGTCCTCCACGGAAGCCGCGGCAACTTGGTCCAAAGTATGGAATTTGTCGGCCAGTTTGCGCGCGACCGATGCGCCCACGTGCATGATCCCGAGACCGAAAAGCAGGCGCCAGAGGGGCCGGCCCTTGCTCCCCTCGATCGCGGCAAGGAGATTGGTCGTGCTTTTCTCGCCCATGCGCTCGAGCGCCGCCACCTCGTCCGCCCGGAGCGCGTAGACGTCGGGCAAAGTCCCGACCAGACCCGCGGTCACCAATTGATCGACCATGGCTTCACCCAACCCCTCGATATCCATCGCACCCCGTGCCGCATAGTGTTCGATGCGCCGGCGGATCTGCGCCGGGCAGTCGGGGTTGAGGCAACGCACGGCGGTCAACTCCGGGTCGCGGAAGACCTTGGCCCCGCAGGAAGGACAACTGTCGGGCATCTTAAATTTCCTTTCTTGGCCCGTGCGCGCCTTCGCGTCCACGCCAACCACGGCCGGAATGACCTCGCCCGCCTTCTCGACAAAGACCCAGTCGCCCACGCGGATGTCTTTGCGTGCGATCTCTTCCTCGTTGTGCAGCGTGGCGCGGGCCACGCGGCTGCCGGCGATTTGCACCGGCTCGAGTTCGGCCACCGGGGTGAGCGTGCCCGTGCGCCCGACTTGCACGGTGATGTCGCTTAGCCGTGTGCGGGCCCGCTCGGGTTCATATTTGTAGGCCATGGCCCAGCGCGGAGCCTTGGAGGTGCTGCCGGCCTGTTCGCGGCGTTTGAGTTCATCGAGCTTGATGACCGCGCCATCGGTCTCGAAGGCGAAGTCGTGGCGGATTTTCTCCAGGGTGGCGATCGCCCGGCGCACACCCGCTTCGTCGTCGGCTTGCCAAAACTTGGGGACGACCGGCAGACCGATCTTTTTCAGCCACGACAAAAGCTCGGCCTGCGACGGCGGGGGCTTGCCGCCCTCGACGGCCCCGAGCCCGTAGAAAACCGCGCCGAGGCCGCGCCGGGCCACGATCGACGAATCCAGAAGTTTGAGCGAGCCGGCCGCGGCATTGCGCGGATTGGCAAACAGGGGTTCGCCTTCTTTTTCGCGCGCATCATTGAGCGCGGCGAATTTTTTCTTGGGCAGATAAACCTCGCCGCGAACTTCGAAAAGATCCGGCACATCACCTTCGAGCTTGAGGGGAATGGAGCGGATGGTCCGGATGTTTTGCGTGACATCGTCGCCTGTCGTTCCGTCGCCGCGCGTCGCCGCCAGGTCGAGGATCCCGTCGCGGTAGGTCAGCGAGAGGGCGACGCCATCGACCTTGGGTTCCACGGTCCAACGCAACTTGATTCCCGGCAGGAGACGCTCCACCCGGGCCATGAATTCGTCGGCCTCCTCGAGCGAATACGTGTTGTCGAGGCTTTGCATCGGGACGCGGTGGAGCACTTGCTGGAAACCTTCGAGCGGCTTGCCTGCCACGCGGCGGGTGGGGGAGTCCGGCGTGCGCAGTTCCGGATGGAGTTTTTCCAGATCATGCAATTCGCCGAGCAACGCGTCGTACTCGCGGTCGGTGATCTCCGGCGAGGCTTCCTCGTAGTAAAGGCGGTCGTGTCGCGCGATCTGGCGCCGCAATTCACGGGCGCGCGACGAAGCGTTCAAGGCAGGCATGGGTGGTGAAGGTCAATAATGCGCCGGCCATCGCGCCGAGGAAATCCGCAATCCAGTCATAGGGGTCGCCGCCGGTGCGCCCCGGGGTGAAGGTCTGGAGGGCTTCATCGAAAGCCCCGAAAGCCGCCGTCAAAAGAACGGCCAGCAGCGTGCATGCCCCCCCCGAGAGTCGCGGTCGGGACACGCGGAGCGCGCTGGCCACCAGCCATCCGCCCGCGGCGAAGGCGATAAAGTGGTTGATTTTGTCCGGTGCCAGGAAGGCCGCTTCGGGAAGTTCCTTCGGGCCAAGCGACGACAACCACAGAATCCCCGCGCCCCAGAGGGCCACGAAAACCCACAGAACGACGGAGGCGGCACGGCGCGGCATCGGCAGAGGGGAACACGCTCCACTCTGCGGGGGCAAGCGCGAGACGCTGTTCGAAAAGCAACAACGGCCAGACCGCCGGCCCCTTGTCTCGGCCACTGTACAGAGTAAATCTCTCGTTTGCCCGGACTTGGCACGCCAAGTGCTAATAAATGTTTCATCCGCCCATAGCGGATCAAAACAAAGGGTCAAAGCCCTGCAGCCTGGTCGGGTCATGTCATAGCGAGTCCGGGGGGAACTCAGTTGTGATCCCGGCCAGGCTGATTTGTTTGGGCCGGACGACCAAACCCGTCCCGACCGGAGGGCTCAAAGTTCGCGGGAACTTTCCGTCAACGGGCCCGCCAACTGCGGCCGTTCAGTGACGGGAGCGGTCTGCGCCACGGCAGGTGCCGGCGTGGGCGCCGGGAACAATTTCGGCAGGCGCGCGGCCAACGGTTCGCGGAATATGTCGACGCGGGCTCCGTGGCCCACACGATTGTAAAGTTCGATGACATCGCGCGATTTCATGCGCACGCAGCCATAGCTCACCGGCAGCCCGATGTTCCTCTCTTCGGGTGTGCCGTGGATGTAGATGTTGCGCACGAAGCTGTTCCGGTTGTGGGGCTCCAAGCCCTGCAACCAGAGGATGCGGGTGACGATCGGGTCGCGTCCGGGTGCATTGATGGGTAGCACTTCGCCGGTGAAACGGCGGGATTTCATCACGGCGCCGACCGGCAGCCCCGAGCCGATTTTTTTGGCCACGCGATGGCGACCTTCCGGCGTCCCGTAGCTGCCCTCGCGCGAGTTGATCCCGAACTTCGAGGTGGAGACCGGATAAATCGCCACCGCCTCGCCGCGGTCGGCGAGCAGCAACTGTTGGTCGGCCACGCTGATGTGCATGACATGGCGGTTGTCGTACTGGCTGCAGGCGGCCAAAAGCAGGGCGCTCGCGCACGCAATGAGGCGGGTCTTCACGCCCGAAAAGTAGCACGGGTCGCGCCCGCGGAAAGGGCCAATCGACGGCCACGGCCACGCCCCGGGTGCGTGACATTTTTGTCACCCGGCAACCCCCCGGAAGCGCCCCGGAAATATTTTTTGAACATCGCCCGACGCCCGTGGTCAAAGATATCGGTTTGGTTTGCGCCAAGAGCCGCCAGGCCGGTCAGTTTTCTTGTTTTCTGGCCGGACAACCTGGCGGCTCACTTTTTGCCTTGAGGAGGCCTCTTTCCTCTCTAGCGTCCTCCCGCATGGCGTCGATACCTCAGAAATCCGATAAGGTTCTCCTGATTGAGGACGAGCAGGATGTTCGCGACCTGCTGCGCTACAACCTGAAGAAGGCCGGTTTTTCCGTCACCCTGGCCGCCGATGGCCTGGCCGGTTTGGCTGCCGCCCGGAGTGCGCCGCCCGACGTGATCGTCCTCGACCTGATGCTTCCCGAGATGCGGGGGGAGGATGTCTGCCGGGAGCTCAAAAACGATCCCTCCACCGCGGCCATTCCGGTCATCATGCTCACCGCGAAAGCGCACGCCGACGACCGCATCGCGGGCCTCGAACTCGGAGCGGACGACTACGTGACCAAGCCTTTCAGCCCGCGCGAACTGATCCTCCGTGTCCAAGGATTGCTCCGCCGTCTCCGCTCGGCTGCCGCCGCCGAGCAACTTCGCGTCGGTCCCTTCGAACTCGATCGCGGTACCTTCGAAATCCGGCTTGGCGGGGCGAAGCTCGAGCTCACCGCCATCGAGTTCAAATTGCTCGCCATGATGATGGAAAAACGCGGCGAGACGCTTCCGCGCGAAATGCTTTTGCGCGACGTGTGGGGTTACCGCAGCGTGGTGGACAGTCGCACCGTCGACACGCACATGCGCCGCCTGCGCGCGAAGCTCGGCGACCATGCCGAAAGCATCGAGACCGTGCGCGGCGAAGGCTACGTGTTCCGCGTTCCCGTCGAGTCGTGAACTACTACTGGGCCACAGTGATCGTCCTCGCGGCGGCCGCTCTCCTGATCGCCCTGCGACGTTACCTGGCGGGCACTGTCCGCCTGCGCGACGGGCTCCGTCGCGTGGCGGCCGGCCACCTCGAGATGCCCCTCATGCTCGATCTTCCGCGGGGTCTGCGCGGCGCCGAGCGCGACCTCAAAGCCATCGCCTCGCGCGCGCGCGACCTCGAGCGCGCGGCCTCCGGTGAGCGGGTCGGCCTCAACGCCGTCCTCGGCAGCATCGCCGAGGGGGTTTTCATCGTGGATGCCAAACTGAAGATCCGTCTCGGCAATGCGGGACTGGGGAAGATGTTCGGCCTCGCCGACTCACCGGCCGGGCGATCCGTTATGGAGACCTTCCGCAGCCTCGAAATCCAAAAGTTTGTCGAGGAGTCCCTCCGGGAGGCCTGTGCCCGGCGCGCGGAAATCACGGTCGAGCAGGGGCGCACATTGCGGACCTTCGACTTCAGTGCCTCACCCCTCCTCATCGAAGGCGGTGAAACCGGAGCGGTCGTCGTCGTGCACAACATCACCAAGATCAAGAGTCTGGAACGCGTCCGCCGCGAATTTGTCGCCAACGTCTCGCACGAGCTGCGTACCCCCCTGACCATCATCAACGGCTACCTCGAGACGCTGCTCGAGGGCGGTTTGGAGGACCGCGTCATGGCCGAAAATGCCCTCCGGGTCATGTTCCGCCACAGCGAACGGCTCAAGTGCCTCACCGACGACCTGCTTGTCATCTCGCAGGCCGAGTCGCAATCGATGCCGCTGGACCTTCAATCCGTGGAGTTGCACGAGCTGGTCCGGCGCGTCGTCGCGCAATTCGACAAACCGATCCGGGCCCAAGAAGCCGAGATCCGCATTACCACGGCCGGAGAAGATCTGGGTATCGAGGCCGATTCGGTCAAACTCGAGCAGGTGCTCGTCAACCTCCTCGACAACGCTCTGAAATACGGCAACCGCCCCGGTTTGCGCGTCGAATTTTACGCCGAACGCCTGGGCTCCCGCGTGCACTTGCAGGTCCGCGACAACGGCCCGGGCATCCCTTACAGCGACCAGGAACATGTCTTCGAGCGCTTTTACCGCGTGCACAAGGACCGGGCCCGGCATACCGGCGGCACCGGACTCGGGTTGTCCATCGTGAAGAACGTTGTCGAGGCCCACGGGGGGGAGGTCTCGCTGCAGAGCGTCCCGGGAACCGGATCGACTTTCCATGTCGTGCTGCCCGCCGCGCCGCCGCGGGGTTTGTCCACCGCCGCCTGAGTTTTTTTGACTCCAGGCCGCCCCGGCAGCACACTCCGCCCATGGCGGGCCTTGTCCTCCGTCTTCTCGGGATCGGCATTTGCGCCGCCGCCTGGTGGTGGCTCGGGGCACGCGGCCAGGACCAGGGCATCCCCGGCGGCATGTTATCGATCTTGGCCGCGCATGGGGTCCTCGTCGTGGCCGCCATTCTCCTCGCCAAACCGCTCGCCGGATTCATCGGCGCGTGGCTGGGCACTCTCTTCATGCCCGGCGAACGGTTCGACAAGCCGCCCCCCATGTACAGCATCCCGGAGGGACGTCTGACGGCGGAAGACTACCCGGGCGCGCTCGAGGCCTTTGCGGAGCTGGCCGCCGGACACCCCGAAGAAATCACCCCTCACTTGCGCATGATGGAGATCTGGTTGCGCGTCTACCGTGACCCCGACTCCGCGCGGACCATCCGTGACAACGCCCTGCTTTCCATCAAGGGCAAAAAGAACCGCGCAAACTTCGCCGCCGCCGCGTCCCTGCTTCTGGGGGAAACACCCGGCGCTTGAACCCTATTTGGGTTGGCCGGGGAGCGCGCCGGATGGTTTAATTCACCCGTATGCACATCCATCTCAGTCCGCGCCACCTCGCTCTCACCGGGGCTATCAACTCTTACGTGGTTAACAAATTGGCCCACCTCGACAATCAATCCGACCACATCATCGCGGCCCACGTCGTCCTCCTGCACGACGATTCGAAAAAGAAGAGCAACTACGTGGTCAAGGTGCACCTGGCCGTGCCGGGACCGGATATCCATGCCGAGGACCGGGAGGATGACCTCTACGCCGCGATCGACCTGGTCATGGGCAAACTGGCCCGCCAGCTGCGCAAACGCAAAACGCGCCTCGTCACCGGCAAGAAACACAAGGCGCAAAAAGCAACCGAGCGCCGCAAGCGCGGTCTTTGATACGACGCCGTGGCCGACGCGGCTTACAAAGTCAGACTGGATGTTTTCGAGGGTCCCCTCGATCTCCTGCTCTACCTCGTGCGCAAAGACGAGGTGGATATCTATGACATTTCGATCGAGCGCATCACCGGGCAATACCTCGAATACCTGGAGGCCATGGAATCGGTCGACGTCGAGGTCGGCGGTGAATTCATCGTCATGGCGGCCAACCTCCTCTACATCAAAAGCCGCACCCTGCTGCCCGTCGATCTGCAGGGACCCGTCGAGGAAGAGGGCGAGGAAGAAGATCCGCGCTGGGAACTCATCCGCCAGCTCATCGAATACAAGAAGTTCAAGGAAGCGGCCGGCGACCTGCGCGACCGCGACGAGCTGGCCGTCAAACTGTTCGGTCGCACGCCCGTCGCACCGCCGTCCGACGGCCCGGCCACCCTGCTGGCCGGGGAAGTCGGCGCCCTCGATCTCATTGCCGCGTTCCAGCGCGTGCTCGACCGCATTGAAAAACGCAAAGGGGCCGAGCGCGAGATCGAGTCGGATCTTTTCACCGTCTCGGAGAAAATCGAATTCGTCCTCCGTGTCCTGCCGGAAAACGAAGCTCTCAAATTCGAGGAGCTTTTTGCCGGCCAGACCACCCGCGGCGAGGTGGTCGCCACCTTCCTTGCCCTGCTCGAACTGGTCCGTCTCCGGCATGTCGTCGTCGAGCAACCCGGCGCCTTCGGGGACATCGTCCTCCGCCGCAGGGGACCCTCCCTCCATGCCGCCTGAAGCCAATTTCGCGGTTGATGGACCGCGGCAAATGACAAATCCTGCCCCTCTTTTCCCATGGATCCCTTGAAACGCGTCATCGAAGCGCTCCTCTTCTCGTCCGAGCGCCCGCTCTCCGCCGAGGAGTGCGTCAAATACCTCAAGACCGCCCCCGAGAGCGCACCGGAGGACGACGAGGTGCGGGCGCTGGCCAAGACCAAGCAGGATGAAATCGCCGGTGCCATGCGCGAACTGCATGAGGAATATGCGGAGCAAGAGCGCGGATTTTGCCTCGTCGAAAGCGCGGCCGGCTGGAAAGTCGTGACCACCCCGGGGGCCTCACCGTGGGTCCGGCAACTCTTTCCCGAGAACCGCCCCGCCCGCCTCAGTCCGTCCGCGCTGGAGACGCTCGCCATCATCGCTTACCGCCAACCGCTGACGCGGGCCGACATCGAGGCGGTGCGCGGTGTCAATGTCGACGGTGTCATGCAGACCCTGCTCGAACGCGGCGTCATCCGTATCGCGGGCCGGGCCGAGGTGCCCGGGCGTCCGTTGCTCTACGGCACCACGGAGTTTTTCCTCGAGCATTTCGGCTTGCGCACGCTGGACGAACTGCCCAACTGCGAGGAATTGCGCCGCGTCGATCTTCCCACGGCCGAATCGGCCGACGACGCCCAGCCGGTGCTCCCCCTCGAACAATCTCCCGCGGCTCCCGAGGGTGGCAACGGCACCGCCGAAACAGTCCCCGCGTCCGCCGGGGCGGAGGCCGCTCCATGACGCTGTCCGAATTGCGGGGCCAGATCGACGTACTCGACGAGCGGGTTTTGGCGCTCCTCTCCGAGCGCGCGGAATTTGTCCATCAGGTCGGTCAGCTGAAAAGGCAATCAGGCGAGCCCTACTATGCGCCCGAGCGTGAAGAGGCTTTGCTCCGCCGCCTGGTTGCGGCGAACAAAGGCCGCCTGCCGGAAAGTTCCGTGCGTTCCGTCTACCGGGAAATTCTCTCTGCCATGCGTGCGCTGGAGCAGGAGATCACCGTGGCTTACCTCGGTCCCCAGGCCACTTTCAGCCATCAGGCGGCCGCGGTTCATTTCGGCAGTGCAGTCAACTTCGAGCCCGAACGCACCATCGGGGACGTGTTCGAGGCCGTCGAACGCGGCCGCGCGCACTACGGCGTCGTCCCGATCGAAAATTCCCTCGAAGGGGCGGTCAATGCGACGCTCGACCGCTTCATGGACACCACGGTCAAAATTTGCGCGCAGCTCTTCCTGCCCGTTGAGCTCAACCTCCTCGGTCGCGGTCCCCTGGGCGCCGTGAAAAAAATCTACTCCCATCCGCAGCCTTTCGGACAGTGCCGCCGCTGGCTGTCCGAACACCTGCCGGCGGCCGAGTGTGTCGAGGTGGCGAGCACGGCCCGCGCCGCCGAAATGGCGGCCGGTGACGAAGGCAGTGCCGCCATCGCCAGTTCGATGGCCGGCGAGTTTTTCGGCCTGCCGGTCCTGGCCGCGTCGATCCAGGATTCACCGGGAAACCTCACCCGGTTCTTTGTCGTTGGCACGCAGGACCCGCAGCCCTCGGGTGCGGACAAAACTTCCGTCATGTTCGCGGTCAAAGACCAGCCCGGCGCCTTGGCCAAGGCGCTCGCGCCTTTCGAGAAAGCCGGTATCAGCCTCACGCGCATCGAGAGTCGACCCTCCAAGCGCCGACCTTGGGAGTATTACTTCTTCGCCGACTTTGCCGGCCATGCCGCCGACCCCGCCATCTCGGCGGCCTTGCGCGACTTGCAGTCGGTCTGCGCTTTCACGCGCCTGCTGGGCAGCTATCCCGACCGGAGAAGCGCCTGACTCCGGCGCATTGCGTCGGAACTTCCGCGCTGTTAGTATCGCAATCTCTCCCGTGAAAACCGACAAGGATCTTTCTCCAGGCCACAAGAGCGCCTACCTCAAGGCCATGAATGCCTTGGAGATGCGCAGCTATGACCTCGTGGTTGTGCTGATGGGCCCCATCGTCAGCGAAGAGCCCGAGTTTTTTGTCGGGAGGAAACTCCTGCGCGAGGCCGAGGTTCTGCGGGCCCGTGCCGCCAAATCCTCCTTCCTGGGGATCTCCGGTTCGGGACTTTCGCTCGGGAAATCTCAGGCGCAAAAGTTGTTGGAAACCGGCGACCGGCTCGGCGCCATCAATGCCGCGGAAAAGGCGCTCGAGACCGACCCGATGGGCGTCCAATCCAACAAAGACCTCCACGCCGCAGCCGAGGCCGTGGCGAGGGAGGAACGCGAAAAAATCAAAAACGAATTGCAGCCGTCGCTTGCGAAAGCCGCCGACGACGCAAAGCCCGAGATCGAAATGGCCCTGTTCGACGCGACTGAGCGCATGCGCACTTACGAGAATATCGCGCGTTTCGCGCTGGATACCATCGCGCTGGATCCGAAAAACGCCAAAGCAAAGCACGAGGTCGGCAAATACCTCATGGCCATCGACCAATTCGAGGAGGCTTTCCGGCTCTACGAGGACATCCTCAAGTCCAATCCCATGGATCTCGACGCCCGCGAGCACCTGAAAAATTCCGCGGCGCGGCGCAGCATGCAGCGCACAAATCTGGGTGCCTCCACCTATGCCGATCTGGTCAAACAGCGCCAGGAAGCAGCCAAAGCCGGAGGGGAAAAGGTGGTCAACGCGGCGGAATCGACCGAAGAACTGGCGCAAAAAGTTTACCAAGCCCACGAAAGCGGCAGGCCGGACCAGGAATCGGCACGGAAACTTGCCGACCTGTATTACAACCGCGAGGACTTCGACAACGCGCTGGAATACTACCGTTACCTGTCCGGTTTGGCCGAGGGCACCGATCCCGGACTGCTCCGCAAAATCAGCGACACCGAAGTCCGGCGCCTCAACAAGCACATAGCCGACAAGGAAAAAGAATTCGCGGCGATGGATGCGGGCGATCCCGCCGCCGCCGCCCTCCGCGCCGAGATCGATGAACTCCGCCGCGGCAAGGCTGAGCAGACGCTCGGCGAGGCCCGTAAACGCGTCGAACGGAACCCGGCCGACCTGCAATACCGCTTCGAACTCGGCGAACAGCTGGTCTTCGCCGGCCACTACAAAGACGCCATTCCCGAACTGCAAAAAGCACGGAGCAATCCCAACAGCCGCACGCGCGCACTCTACCTTCTCGGCAAATGCTACACCGAACGCAGCATGCTCGACCTCGCGGCCAAGACTCTCACCGACGCCGCCGCGGAAATCCCGGGCATGGATGGAACCAAAAAGGACATCATCTACAATCTGGGTCTGGTCTACGAACGCATGGGCGACAAAGAAAAGTCCCTCGACTGCATGAAACAGATCTACGAAGTCGACTACGGCTACCTCGACGTCGCCGAACGCGTCGAAGCGTCCTAC
>JBMTVD010000018.1:0-30257 GCA_049451035.1 Chthoniobacterales bacterium
CCAGCGCCCTCGGCGTCTGGGCCATGGTCTTCCTCGGCGTCACCATCCTCGGCGCCAGCATCGTCCTCGGCAAAAAACTCGGCGCAATTTTCCGGGTCTGAGCGCGTAACAGGCGAGCGGCGCCTCCCTACCCCACCAGAGCAGGGCGACGCGTCCGCGGACAAACCGGACGGCAGCATTTGCAATCAGCGAACCGAAGCCGTAAGAATCTGCCATGGCTGAAGTGCAAAACTCCCAACAGGCCGGCGAAATGACCCGCCGGTTCATCGAGTTCGTCCTCATGCAAGCGCAGCAGATTGCGCTGATGCTCGGACAGATCCCCGGGCCGGACGGAAAACCAATGGAGGCCAACCTGCCCGTGGCCCGCATCTTCATCGACCAACTGGAGATGATCCGCGAGAAAACGCGCGGCAACCTGACCAAGGAAGAGGAGGAAGTGCTCAACAAAGTGTTGGCCGACTTGCAGTTGGCTTATGTCGAGGCGGGCAACCAAGCCGCCCCGGCCCCCGCGGCTGCGTCAGCGCCGGCCGGGATCCCGGCCACGGAACCGCCGGCCGCCACGGAGACGGGAGCGACCGGGCCGGAGGACGAAGGCAAAAAGAAATTCAGCAAAAGCTACGGTTGATCGGACCGCGGAGTCGTCGCAAACTCATCCTCATGGAAATCAGCGAGTCGTCGGTCAACGGCATACCGGTATTGCACCTGAAGGGCAGGTTGGACGGAGCCGCCGCGCCCGCACTGGAGGAAAAGCTTACGGAGCAAATGGCGGCCGGCCACGACCGGCTGGTGTTCGACTGCCAAGGTGTCGAATACGCGAGCAGCGCCGGGTTGCGCGTGTTCCTGCTTGCCGCCAAGCAATTGAAAATGCGCTGCGGCCGCTGCGGCTTTGCCGCCCTCACCCCGGCCTTGCGCCAAGTTTTTTCGTTGTCCGGTTTTCTCGACATCCTCGAGGTTCACGACACCGTGGAACAGGCCGCGGCCTGAGGATGAGCCCCCTCACCTTCACCGAGGAGATCGTCCTCCTGGCGCTCGACGACCGGACCGGAGCGCCGTTGCCTCTGCCGGTGACGGCTCTCGCTTACGGTTTGGGCGGCGCGGTGCTGGCCGATCTGGCGGTGGCCGGCAAGATCGACACGGACGAGAAAAAACTCATCGTGCTGGACACCGCACCGACGGGAGATGCCCTGCTCGACCCCTGGCTCGCCCTGATCGCGGCCGAAACGACCCCGCACCCCGTGGCGCATTGGCTCTCGGTGCTGGCCGACCGGCAGCAGGAAATCGAACAGCCTGCCTTGGACCGTCTCATCGCCCGCGGAATCCTGCGCCGGGAAGACAAAAAGATCCTCTGGGTCATCGGCCTGCGCCGTTATCCGACCGTCGACGGACACGAACGCGCCGAAGTGCGCACAAGACTGGGAGAACTCATCCTTGGTGACGACATTCCCGATCCGCGGGATGCCATTCTGATCAGCTTGCTCAGCGGATGCCGCTTGACGGACAAGATCTTCAGCGGCCCCGAATATACCGCGCGGGGGAAGCGGTTGGAGACATTGGCGAAGACCGACTTGGTCGGACGCGAAGTGGCGGCGGCCACCACAGAGGCGATCGACGCGCTGACCGGCGCGATGAACACCGCTGTGCCGCACATGTAACCGCCCCGGGGCGCCTCAGTCGCCGCCGCCCAAGTCGACTTTCAAGCGGTAAAAACGAGCCCCGGTCGCGCCCAAGCCGGTTTCGGTCACGGTCTTCTCGGTGCCGTCGCCGGTCACAGGATTACCGGAGAGGCCCGGGCCCTCTTGGACATTGGTGACCTCGACCCAATCGCCGGTGGTCAGACCGCTGCGGGCCAGCACGGTGTAGGTTCGCCCGGCCACGGTCGGGAAACTCACGCTGAAGGTGCCGTCGACCGACTCCACTCCGAGCGCCGGGAAGCCGCTGGAGGCATCGTTCGGGTCGGAGCCGACGATGTATTCGTCGCGATCGGCGAGGCCATCGCTGTCCGCATCTCCGCTCCCATCGCGGTCGAGATTGCCGAAGTTATCCAATTCCCAAGCATCGGCCAGACCGTCGGCATCGCTGTCCGGATTACTGCCCCCGCCGTCGTCGAAGCCGAGGGTGACGAGATGGGTGCCGGCACCGGTCAGTTCGACTTCGACTTGGTGGGTCTGGGCCTGGTTGCGGCGCTGCACGGTGGTGGGCGAGAGGTCATTGTTGTCCACGGCCGCGGAGTTGACGAAGGGAGCTTCGACATAGGCACGAACGACTTCGCTGCCGCTGGCGTTGGCCAGACTGACGCGGGTGTTGGCTTCGACGACTTCGGTGGTCAGGCCCTCGTGACCGCGGAGCATGAGGTCGAGAAGGTTCGGCGAGAGGCCGAAGCGGATGTAGAGTTTGTCGAGCGTGCTGAGGGTGTAGGCCGCGGCGATCTCGCCGACCGTGGCGGATGCCATGGAAATTTCCTTGCTCACGCCGCCGCGCGTGAAGACCCAGCCGGTTTTACCGGCGGCGGGAGCGACGGCATAAGCCCCGTTGACGCCGGCGCTGTCGAAGGTCGAACCGGTTTGGGCCACCCAGTCTTTGAACCCGCTGGTGCGGTAGGCGGTTTCGTTGGTCGCACCTTCATCCTCGGTGTCGGTGTTGGCGTAGGACGCGAAATTGCCGGCGACCTGCCAGATTTTTCCGGTGCCGTCGCGCATCCACGCGGCGGTCATGCGTCCGCCTTTGGCTTCGAAGAGGGCCAAGACCCTGCTGTTGAAGAGGAGGTACTCCACCGCCCCGTCGAGATCGACATCGGCCTCTTCCGTGCCGAGCGTGGCATTGGTCGCGGTGGCATTCCACTGCTGCACCCGCTCATAGACCTTGGCAAAGCGTGCCTGGCCTTGGGCGTTGCGGGCGAAGTCGGCGAGCGTTTCGTTGTCATCGGCCGGGTAGATGTAATCGCCGGTGCTGTACTTGCGCAGATCGGTGGTGGCCGAAGGGAAGTGGAACGCGGTCTGGAACATGGCACCCCCGATGACGGCCCGGGCGACTTTTTGCAGGTTGGCGGCACTGACGGACCCGACGGCGTTCCACGCCGCATCGGCGTGGCCGGAGACACCGACCCGGCCGAAGGCGGTGTCGGCCGTGAAATTGAGGCCGCTCAGTTTGTCGAACCAGTTGTCATAGTTTTCCCGCGTGGCCCAATCGACCCAGTCCTTGGCCGTCTGCTCGAGGAGTTGCCCGGTGCCGCGGGTTTCGGTGCCCCACTGGTAGTAAGGATAATTGCCGTCTTCCCCGACGTAGTCGATCTGTTCATCGGCGATTTGTTGGGCGGTGACCACGCGGATCCACGGGCGGCTGCCGGCCCAGCGGACGTTGGCATCGTAGCTGGTCACCTTGGCGCTGCGGGAGAACTCGCCCATGTCGGTCCAGAGGATCACGACCTGGTCCTGCACGCTGCTGCGGGCGCGACGCGAGAGAAGCTGGCGGACAGGGAGGGCGGAGCCACCGTCGCGCACTTGATCGAGGTAGGCGCTGGCCTCGTCGTGGATCGGGAAAATCTTCACACCGTTGACCTCGTTGATACGGTAACCGGCGGTACCGAGGGCGGCGCTGCGACCGAACCATTTGAGGAAGTGGCGCATCTGGTCGGCAAAGACGTAGCCGTAACCCATGTTGCTGATGATGGTCAGCGATTCGTCGTCGAGCACACGCTCGGGCGCCCAGAAGATATTGGGGGAGACCGAGCCGTAGATACCGGTCAGGAACTCGTCGGCCAGTTGCTTGTTGGCCAGATTGAAGTCGGGCTGGAAGTATTTGGGGATATGGTCGGCGAAGGTCGAACCGACGAGATCGATTTTGCCGCCCGCGACCAGGCCGGCAATGCGCTGGTTGAGGCTCGGACCGTCGTTGTTGGGCCAGCCCCCGGGCGACGGGTTGACCGCCCATTGCAGCGCGGAGGCCAGCGTCGGCGTGATGTGCAGGGTGAGCGGGACGTCGTGGTCCTCGTGGCTCTTGATGAGGCGGTGGTAGCCGACGGGAACACTGTCGGCGGTGTTGTAAATGAGGTCCTGCGTGACGCTGGCCGGTTGGATGGCTTGGTTGCCGTGGGCCACGAACATGACCTTGGCGTTCCTGTTCCGGTCATTGGAACTGCCGCGCCCGAAATAGCCGGTCAACTTGCCATTCAGGATGATGTTGTCCTGGTCGCGCCACCAATCGGAGGCCAACCAGTCGTCGTAAATGGTGTCGCGGATGTCGTTGCGACCGGCAAGGTCGCCGGTTCCCCCCGCCAGGGTGTTCGGTTTGGTGACGAAGACCTGGAAGTTGAGGGTATTCGGATCGCCGAGCCAGCCCGCGTCCTTGAGGTGCCGTCGCTCGATGGCAATCTCGACTGCATCGTAGACCGAAGACCAGGCCGCCTCGTTTTGGCCGCCGAATCCACGTACTTCGACGCCGCCTTCGGTGACGGGATCCTGCGTCTTGGTCGTGGTGTTCAGTGAGAGGTTTTGGTCCACGTAGATGCCGCCGAAGTTCTGGCCGTACACGGCGACGACCGCCTCCCATTTCATGTCGGTGGCGATGTCGATTTCGTTCGGCATGGAACGCTCGCCGGCGGCCGGGTTGCCGGTGTCGATGACGATATAGGCGTCGACTTCGCCTTCCTCCGCGTAGGCCGCCAGATCCATGAAATCGACACGGAAATAGACGCGTCCATCGCCTCCCTGGGCCGTGTCGCCGCCGTCGCGGAAGGAAAAGGCGACAATATCACGCGAGGTGTCGGTGTCGTCCCACGAACGGTAGACATCCGCCCCGCCGTTGCTGTTGCCTTCGTTGTATTCGTCGAGGACGAGGAGGTCGGTGTGGTTCCACTGGGTGAAGGTACCGATCTGGATGGTGCCCTCACCCTCCCCGCCGCCGACCACATCCTCCTGCGTGGGATGGGTCCCGTTGGCCAACTCGGTGGCGTTGTCGATGCCGTCGTTGTCGGGATCACCCCCGGCACCATTGTCGATGTTGCCGGCCCCGCCGGTGCGCATGCTGGTCGTGCCGTTGTCGAGAGGATCGAGTCCGTATTGCGACTCCCAGCCGTCGGGCAGCCCGTCGCCGTCCGTGTCGTCATTGAGCGGGTCGGTCTCGGACCATTGCTCGCCGCTGTCGTAGACGCGGTTGGCATTGGCGTCGCCGTCGATCACGCCGTTGAAGTTTTTGTCCTCGCCGTAGCCGTCGGAGAGACCGTCATCGTCGGAGTCGGATTTCGTCGGGCTGGTCTCGGCCCAAGTCTCGCCGGCATCCATGATGTCGTCGGGCCACGCGCGCGCGAGCCACGGTTCCCAGGTCGGATCGATGGATTCGCCGTCGCCGTCGACCCAGCCGTTGCGGTTGGCGTCCTCGATGCCGTCGATGATGCCGTCGCCATCGGTGTCCGGCTTGGCCGGATCGGTGACTGAGCCGGCGGCTTGGCGGGCGCGGTCGTCGCCTTGGTTGAGCGAACCGACGCCGGGCACGCGGCCGTTGTTGGCCACTACGGCGTAGAAAGGAGGGTCAAGGTCGCCGACGAAGTTCGGGATGCCGTCCGCATTGGTGTCGATACCCGGCAAGGTGGGCGGATTGGAGGCCAGCCGCCATCCCACTTCGACAGCGTCGGGGAGCAGATCGCCGTCGGAATCGGGGCAGTTGGGCAACGTTTGGCCCGAGGCGTAATGGATGTGCACGTCGCCGTTGGACCAGGTTTCGGCATTGGTCTCGGGCAGGTCCTCTTTGTTGGTCTCGTTGATATCCACGAGGCCGTCGTTGTCGTCGTCGTTGTCCTGGATGTCGTCCGTGTCGGTGATTTGGCGGAGGATGACCCGGGCGTTGCGCACGGTGGAAGTGGACTGGCTGTTGAGGGTGGCCGTGGCGGTCAGCAGGTAATTGCCGGCCGCGGTGATGCGCCAGGTGTGGTCCCAAGTCTTGGTGTTGCCGTTGACCGTGACGTTGATGCCGTCGCGCACCTCGTTGCCGTTGGTGTCGGTGAACGGCTCGGCGCTGTCGCGGACGTTGTTTTCGTTGAAATCGAAGAAGTCTTCCCCGGCATCGAATTCGCCGTTCTCGTTGAGGTCGGTGTAGGCCTCGGCCGCATCCCACACGCCGTTGGTGTTGGTGTCGGTGAACTCCTCGCCGAAGTCCCACACGCCGTTGCCGTTGGCGTCCGTCAGCGGCTCGGCGGGATCCCACTGGCCGTTTTCATTGGTATCGGTCGACGGCTCTTCGTCGTCCCACTGGCCGTTGGCGTTGGTGTCGGTGTAGGACTCTTCGAAGATGGTGATGGCCGGGCTGCCGGTGAGGACGAGGTCCTCGACTGCCGCGCTCGTCTCGACACGGACCACGTAGTCGACGGTGTCGGGGCCCGGGCCATCGGGCAGAATGATCTCGGTCGGCCGCCCGTCGGAACCGAATTCCGAGGGCCGCGTGATGCGCACGAAAGGCTTGGTGCTGGGGTTGGCTTTGACCAGCCGGACGGCCTCCAACTGAAGCCCCCGCTTGGCCTCGTCGGGATAATCGTCGGGGAAAGTGTACGTGACCTTGAGGGTGTGGAGGAAGTCGCGCACGTCGTTGTAGAGGTTGGGCAGAGGAATGGCCAACTCGTGGAACGTGTCGTTGGCGTTGTAGTTGATGACGAAGTTGTCGCGGCTCTGGGCCACGGGGTCGCGGTTGGTGCCGCTCTCGGAGCTGGCGATGGTGAATGTGAAGCGGTCGATCAGCGACTGGGTATCCGTATCGTCGGCCAGCGGCTTGGTGAAGTAGACCTTGAGCGTGTAATTGTCGTCGACCGTGTCGCCGTCTTTCTGCGGCCAGGCGATGTTGACGCGCTGGTCGGGACCGCGGGTCTCGACGGAGCGGATGATTTCGGTGACATGGGCCGCGGCGGCATCGAGGTCGATGTCGCGGACCGAAGAGGCCTCGTGCAGGCGGATGGTGATGTCGGCGGAACCGGTGGACGGGATGTTGTTGTAACGGAAGCGCCACTCTTTTTTGCCCGGGAGATTGACCGACGTGACGTTGGTAGCCTGGCCCCAGGACTGCGCCAGCGAGGCGTCATAGACGCCGTTGGCGTTGATGTCGGTGAATTCCTCGCCCTCCTGGCGGGTGCCGTCCTGGTTGGCGTCGACGAACGGTTCGAACCCGGCACCGTTGCCGTTGAGGATACCGGTGGTTTCGTCGTCGTTGCCGTTGTCGCCGTCGGCGATATGGAACCAAACCTCTTCCACCGTCATGTCGGTGTGGACCACCAATTCGTAGCTCGAACCGCCGGTGGTATCGCCGTTGTTGGCCGGATACAGCACTTCGCCGACGGGGGTCTCGGCGTCGTAGTAGAACACCTGGGTGAAGGTCTGGTAGAGCGGTGCCGAGGTGTCCGGGTTGCGGTTGAGATGGGCGCGGGCGCGGAACACGTGGAACCCCTCGCTCAGTCCGGTCTGCCTGGCGAAAGGCCAACTGCTGTAAGGCACGCCGAGGGTGGGCTCGCGGGCGTAGTCGTTGTGCGGGAAAAATTCCACGGCCGCCGGGTCGAAGTCCTCCACGCGGAAGGTGGTGAGCATTTTCTTTTTGTAGGTGACTTCCGCGGGACCGCTCGGCCACCACGACGAGGCGCCGGTCTTGTGGAAGCCGATCTTGTAATTGAAGTTTGTCCCGGCGGCGGGCTTGGGAATGGTGGCCGAAGCCCACCAGTCATCCGCGGTCTGGTTGTGGCTGAACGACAATTCGGCCACGCGCGTGGTGCCGCGACCGATGCCGCCGGCACCCTCGGGAAAAGACCCGTCGGTCGTGTAGTAGACGAAGGCCTTGAATCCGCCGCCGACCGAATTGCTCTTGGCCCAGATGACGATCTCGGCGCCCGACTCGTCGAACTGCTTGGGCGGCGTCTCGATGCCTCCCACGTCCACGGCCGGATCGTGGTAAACCCACGAGGCCTGGTTGCCATTTTCCGTGCCGAAGTTGTTGGCGCCGTCCGGGCCGTTGTTGATCGTACCGCCGCCACCGATGGTGCGGACGTAAGTCTCGGCGCCGGGCGACCCGGTCTGGCAGCGGTTGGTGTCCTCGGCCGCGAATTTTTCCGGGTGCTGCCGGTCGAGGAAAACCGGCTGCTCGTAGCCCGCCCAGATGTCGCTGAAAGTTCCGGGCGGATGGTCGCGTTTGCCGGCGTCCTCGGAACCGGCCGTTCCGTCATGGAGATAGCCGGCGCCGTTCAAGTCGACGCCACCGTCGAGTTTGAGCCAGATGTTCTCCGCCGAGCCGTCCGCCCGGGCGAGGATGGTGACGGGACCGCCCTTCACCACGGGAACCGTGGTCTGGTAGCTGTAGTCGGCGGGAGTCTCGCCTTCGGGATAACCGCGGTTGGGCAATCCGTAAGGGTTGAAGCTGATGTCGCCATCGGGCCCGTCGCGGCGGGTCACGGTGATGCGCGGGACCTCCTCGCCGTTCTGGTAGAGCGTGATCGCGGCGTCCGGCCAGAGGGCCGACAACTCCGGCGTGCGCCATGCGAACACGTAGTAACCGCCGGGCGGAACGATGACACTGTTGAGCTCGCCGGCGTATTTGTAAAAGCCGCCCATGTAGGATCCATTCGGCCCCTGGGCATATTGGTAGAGGTAGGCGCTGGACGGGAAGCCGGTGGAGAAAGAACGGGCCTGACCCTGCGCGGTGTTGTCGTTGAACATCGCCACCATGGTGATTTCCTCGGCGGCACTGCCGCTGCGCGCGTTGCCGAATTTGTCGCGGTTGTCGCGGCGCTCGTAGGCCATGAAGTCTCCATCCGACCAGCGACCTTCCTGCAGGCCGCGGGCGAAGTCGTTGTGAATTTTCAGGATGTTCGGGATGCGCGGGTCGGCGAATTGTCCGAGGAATTGCGTGTTGGCGTGGCGCGGGAAGGCGCCGCCCGATTCGCCGAGGGTGCCGGCTTTGTAATAGCCGTCGGAGTAAATCAGCCCCATGCCCTCGCGGAACATGTAGTGGGCATGCTGCAATTCCTTCTGCGCGGCGTAATCGTTGTCGTGGCTGTTGGCGTGGGTCACACCGACGCTGGTGGAAAAGCCGCCGGCTCCGGGCGAGTCGAGACCGGCCAACGTGCCCCAAGGATTGCCCAGGTTGCCGTTGAGCAGACTGCGCAGGTCATTGTCGACGAGCCGCATGCCGGCATCGACGTAGCCCCCGTAACCGGGAGGCTGCCCGAGATGCTCGCCGAAAACCATGGCGTCGTCGCGCCCCCGTTTCTCGTCGAACACGGAGTCGCGGTGGTTGGTGTCGCTGAAACCGCGGCTGATGTTGAATTGGCGCTGCACGGCGCCGAGGTAGCCGGCATCGCTGTCGTCCTTTCCGGCGCCGGACATCTGGCCGAAGAAATAGTCGGGCACGTGCTTGACCGCATCGAGGCGCAGACCGTCGGCTTTGGTGCGATCCATCTTCCAACGCACGGCGCGGATGAGGTAAGCACCGACGTCTTCCACGTACGCCGGGCGATTGGCTTCGATGTAGGCCTTGGCGTGGGCGCGGAGTTGCTCGGCGGTGGCACCGGAGCCGAGTTCGGCGCGCGCCTGGTCGATCAACCAGCCGAAATAGATGCGGTTCCCGTCCTTGTCGTGGTCGTATTGCTCGGGGCGGTTGAGGTCGCGGACGAAGCTGTACTTCGGATGGGTCGACCCTTCGCTCGTGCCGAAGTTGGCGTTCGGGGTTTCGTGGGCGATGTCGATGAGGTCGGAGAGGCCGAGGTGCTGCACCTGCCAGGCGCTGCCCCAATCGCGCGTGTTGTCCCATTTGCGATAGAAGCCGTCCTCGGTTTTGCGCAAATGGAAATCCTCGGGCACCATTCCCGGATAAAGCTCGTCCTGGTCTTCGCCGCCGGTCGGGGTGGTTTCGTTGTAACCGGGGATGTCGAAGGCCCGGTGGTTCATGATGTTGTCGAAATAGACGCGGATACCGAAGCGGTGCGCCACTTCCATCAGGTGAAGCAACTCGGCCTCGGAGCCGTAGCGGGTGCGGACGGTGCTGCGCTGGTCTTTGGACCCGAGGTCGAAAGGATCCCACATATCGTAGCCCACAGACAGGCCGCCGGACCCTTTGGTCGGGGGCGGGAGCCAGATCGAACCGTAACCCGCTTCGGCCAGCTCGGGCATTTTGCGGGCAATTTCGGAGTACGAGACGTTGAAGAGCTGCAGCAGCCCTTCGGCACGGGCGGACGGGGGCTGGCCCCCCGCCAGGAGGAGACAGCCCGCCAGGGCGACAAGGAACCGCCGCCTAGCTTGCGGGGCGAACTTCATCTGGGGACCCCTAAATGTCCCAGAATCTTTTCTGTTGTCAAGGTTGGCACCCATGGATTTACAGAGTAAACTCGGCAAAGTCCGAGCCTTGTTTCTCTGTCCGTTTAGACACTCGTTTGACTCCGGCGTTCAAGGGTGGTAACAGAAATACGTCTGAGGCCCTAAACCGGACGGCGGGGTTGGCATCGGGAGCAACCCGGCGTAAAGACAATGCCCACAATTATGGCTTGGGAGCACTGCTCGGAACCGCTCGCGCCGGCGGGCGTTTTTGTCACCCGCGTGACGCGGCAAATCCTGCTGGTTATCGCCATCGTCGGGGTCGCCCTGGCGGTGGGCACGGCCGGCTACATGGTGGTTTCGCGCGGCACGGAAAACCTGGGCGTTGTGGATTCGTTTCTCGAGTCGAGCATGCTTTTGAGCGGGGCGGGACCGCTCTACACCGAGCGCACCTCGAGCGACGCGCTCAAGCTTTTCTCGTCGATTTACGCGCTCGTCGGAACCCTCGTGGTGGTCTCGAGCGTCGGCATCATCGCCTCGCCCATCGTCCACCGCGTCATGCACCGCCTGCACCTCGAGCGCGGACGCCGCGGGTGACCGCTTACTTTTGGTCCAAGGCGGCACCCAACCGTTTGCAGACGGTATCGAGCGCCTTGACCCGCGCGTACCATTTGTAGTTCGCCGGAATGACATTCCAGGGGGCGAACTCGGGAGATGTTTTGGCGAACATGTCTTCCGCGGCCTTGAGATAGGCGTTCCATTTGTTGCGGTTGCGCCAATCCTCGTCGGTGATTTTCCAATGCTTCATCGGGTCGGAAGCGCGCTTTTTGAACCGCGCCATCTGCTCCTGCTTGGTGATGTGGAGCCAGATTTTGACAAGGATCGCGCCGTCGTCGTGCAGGACGCGCTCGAATTCGTTGATCTCACGGAAAGCGCGTTTCCATTCGGTCTTGGAGCAGAAACCTTCGATACGTTCGACCAGGACGCGGCCGTACCACGAGCGGTCGAAGATGGCGATTTCGCCGCGGCGCGGGAGCTTGTTCCAAAACCGCCACAAGTAGTGGTGCGCGTATTCCTCGGCGGTCGGTTTGATCGTCGAATACACGCGGATGTGGCGCGGGTCGAGGCGCTCGACAAGGCGCTTGATCATGCCTCCCTTGCCGGCGGCGTCGGGTCCCTCGACGACAATGATGACGCTGCGCTTGGAATTCTTGAGGGCGTGTTGCAACCCGAGCAGGCGCAAATGGCCGGCCCGCAATTTCTCGCGGTATTTCTCCGGCGTGTGGGACTTCGACTGATCGAGGTCGACGAGACGAACGGGGCGGGCGGCGGAGGCAACGGGCATGGCTCTATTTAGCGCGGCAGCAATTACGGGGCCAGATTCCAAGCGGGCACAAAAAAACCCCGCGGGCCTTGCGGCGCCGC
Source organism: Chthoniobacterales bacterium (assembly GCA_049451035.1). Lineage (GTDB taxonomy): Bacteria > Verrucomicrobiota > Verrucomicrobiia > Chthoniobacterales > JACTMZ01 > JACTMZ01. The sequence goes on from JBMTVD010000018.1 coordinate 11,697, forward strand.
GGGGTCCTTTGGGGGAAAATGCGATCAGGCGTAGGAAGCCTGCGCGCCCTTGAGGTTGCGCTTCTGGATCCACGGCATGAGGCCGCGGAGACGGGCTCCGGTTTTCTCGATACCGTGCTTTTCGCCTTTTTTGAGGAGCGCGTTGTACTTTTTCCGGCCCTTGCGGTCCTCGGCAATCCACTCGCGGGCGAATTTGCCGGACTGCACGTCCTTGAGCACGCCTTTCATGCGCTTCTTGGTGCCGGCATCGATAATCTTCGGCCCGACCAGCACGTCGCCCCACTTGGCGGTGTCGGAAATACTGAAACGCATGCCCGCGATGCCGGCTTCATTCATCAAATCGACGATGAGCTTGAGTTCGTGCAGACACTCGAAATAAGCCATCTCGGGTTGGTAACCGGCTTCGACGAGGGTCTCGAAACCGGCCTGCACCAAGGCGGAAGCGCCGCCGCAGAGCACAGCTTGCTCGCCGAAAAGGTCGGTTTCGGTTTCTTCTTTGAAGGTGGTTTCGAGGACGCCGGCACGGGTGCCGCCGATGCCTTTGGCCCAAGCGAGCGCGGTCTTTTTGGCCTGCTTGCTGGGGTTCTGGTAGACGGCGATGAGCGTGGGTACTCCTTTGCCCTCGGTGTATTGGCGGCGGACGATGTGACCCGGTCCTTTAGGAGCAACCATAATGACATCGATATCTTTCGGCGGCTTGACCGTCTTGAAGTGGATGGCGAAGCCGTGGCTGAAAAGGAGGGTTTTGCCCTTCTTGAGATGCGGGGCGATGTCCTTCTCGTAGACCGCGGCGATCTTGGTGTCCGGCACGGCCACCATGATGACGTCCGCTTTTTTCACCGCCTCGGCCGTGTCGAAAACCTTGAAGCCTTTTTTCTTGGCCACCGCGCGGCTTTTGCTGCCCGGGTAGAGACCGATGATGACCTTCACGCCGCTCTCTTTGAGATTGAGCGCGTGGGCGTGGCCCTGTGAACCGAAACCGATGACGGCGACTGTCTTGCCCTTGAGGAGTTTGAGGTCGGCGTCTTTGTCTGTGTGGATTTTTGCTGCCATGGGATGAGTCATTCACCGTCGACCGCGCGTTTCAGCGCGACTTTGCCGGTGCGGGTGATTTCGGCGATGCCGAAGTTTTCCATCAGGGAAATGAATTTGGCGATTTTGCCTTCGTTGCCGGTGATCTCGATGAGGAGCCGGTCGAGACGCACGTCGACGATCTTGGCGCGGAACACATCGCAAATCTGCAGGACTTCGGAACGGGTCTGAGGCGTGACATTGACGCGCATGAGCACCAGCTCGCGATCGACGAACTCACCGTCGCGGAAATCCTCGACCTTGATGACGTCGACCAGCTTCTCGGTCTGTTTGACCACCTGCTCGAGCGTCTTGTCGTCGCCGCGCACCACGATGGTCATGCGCGACATGGAGGGATCGAGCGTCGGGGCGACGTTGAGCGTGTCGATATTGAAACCGCGGCCGCTGAACATCCCGGCGACGCGGGTCAGCACACCGAAACGGTTTTCGACAAGAACGGATAAGGTATGGCGCATGCTAAAAGGGCCGCAAAGACTCCCAGAATTCCCCGCGGGCGTCAATCGCCCAAGCCGAATCGCCGCGCGGCACCGTCCAGGGCCGCCAGGGCGCCCTGCACGTCCGCCTCGGCATTCATGCGGCTGAAAGAAAACCGCAGGCTCGATCGAGCCTCCTCGTCCCCCACGCCCATGGCGCGCAACACATGCGAGGCGTGCGGCGCACCGCTGACGCAGGCCGAACCGACCGAACAGCAGACGCCGAGGCGGTCGAGCGCGGCCAACAGATCCGTGGCGGCCAGACCGGGCAGGGCGAAATTCGACGTGTTGGGGAGACGACGGACCCGGTCGCCATGAAACCGCGCCCCGGGAAAACGCGTCCGCACGCCATTTTCGAATTCGTCGCGCAGGGCCGCCACGCGCGGCATGGCGGTGCCGAGGGCGGCGGCGGCCGCCTCCGCGGCGGCGCCGAACCCGACGATCCCGGGTACATTCTCCGTGCCGGCGCGGCGCCCGTGTTCCTGTCCCCCGCCGAGCAACAATGGCGGGAGGCCGAGGCCCGAACGCACAAACAGCGCACCGACGCCCTTCGGTCCGTGAATTTTGTGGCCGGACAACGAAAGCAGGTGCACCGGAAGTTGCGAGAGATCGACGGGAATTTTACCCGCGGCTTGCACCGCATCGGCATGGAACACGATACGGCGCGCGTCGGCTGCGCGTGCCATTTCAGTGATGGGCAACAACACGCCCGTCTCGTTGTTCGCCCAGACCACGCTGACCAGGGCCGTGTCATCGCGCAGCGCCGCGACCAAGGCCGCGAGATCGGGAAGTCCGCCGGCGTCGACCGGCAGCCAGGTCACCGTGCAACCCTCGCGGACGAGCTGCTCGCAGAGGTTCTTCGTCGCGCTGTGCTCGATGGCCGACGTGACGATGTGTCGTTTGCCGGGCTGGGCCGCCAGTGCACCGCGGATGGCCGTGTTGATCGATTCGGTTCCCCCGCTGGTGAAGGCGATCTCATCCGGCCTCGCACCGACGAGGGACGCGGTCTGCGCGCGCGCCTGCTCGACGGCTTCGCGCGCGGCGCGCCCGGGCGCATGAGGACTCGACGGGTTGCCGAACTGTTCGCCGAGGAAGGGCAGCATGGCCTCGCGCACGTGCGGATCGACCGGCGTGGTTGCGTTGTTGTCGAGGTAGATCACGGGAAAATCGGGAGGTCCGTCGGCAGTTGAGAAAAAAACACCATCGTCCTCAACCCTCATTTGCCTTCGGCGGCCGGCGCTCTGCTCCGGTTCTCAACTGCCGACCGCCTCCGGCCTTTCGTACCAAAATTGGCAACGATCGCGGCGTCCCAAGTTTCCGGGCCACGCGCAGAGGGCGAACTGTATCATCACCTGGCGGGCGGTGAACTGCCGCACCTTGCGGGCGGACGACGGCACGGCGTGGGGCAGAACACGGAAGCCCAGCCCGCGCGCGCGGCCCCATTTTTTGAGAGCGCGCGCGAAGCCCAGCTCTTCCCCCGCGTAGACCTCCTCATTGAAACCGCCCGTGGACAACCAGCCTTCGCGCTCGGCGAAAAAATACGAGCCGGCCGCCAGCCGGCAGGTTCGCGCGATCCAGTTCCACGCATCGACGGTGCGCAGCGCGCTCCAACTCAGCTCCGCGCCCTCCAACTCCACCTGCGCACCGCCGCCGCAATAGCGGCCGGCGGCGAAGGCCTCCACGGTCGCTGCGAGGACTTGGGAGGTGAGCATGGCGTCGGCATCGACCCAAACCAGTTGCGTGCCGCGGGAAGCCGAGGCCGCCGCGTTGCGCGCCCGGGCGATCTGGCGGTGCGGCTCGAACACCACTTTCGCGCCGGCCGCCGCGGCGATGCGCGGTGTGGCATCCGATGAAGCATTGTCGCAAACGACGATTTCATAATCCGCCATTCCGCATTCCCCGCACGCGCGATGGACGGAGGCCAGGGCTCGCCCGATCAACTTTTCCTCGTTGTAGGCGGGGATCAGAAAACTCGTCCGCATCGCGCCAATCTGCCACGGCCGCCTCCGGTTGCAAACCTGCCTTACTCTGTCGGGCTCCGCTTTTTGCTTGCCGCCGACGGGCGGTTGGCCCGCACCATACGCACACGACATGAACATTATCATCGTGGGCGCCGGAGCCATCGGCCTGCACATGGCGCGCACTCTTTCCGACCAGGAACACGCGATCTGCCTCGTCGAACAGGACGAAAAGCTCGCCGCCGAACTCAACGAACAGCTCGACAGCCGCGTGCTGCACGGAAGCGGTGCCAGTGTGGAGACCCTGGAAGAGGCCGGCATCGCCTCCTGCGACCTCTTGTTCGCCCTGACCAGCGGGGACCACACCAACCTCGTCTGCACCTCGATCGGCAAATCGCTCGGCGCGCGCCGCAGCATCGCCCGCACCAGCCTGGCCATGCAGCGGGAGCAGTGGCTTTACGACTATGCGGCGCAGTTCCGCGTGGACTACCTCTTCAGCCCGGCGCGACTGACCGCGGTGGAGCTGGCCAAATCCATCCGCAACCCCGATTGCCTCGTCGTGGAAGAAATCGCCCGGGGACGCATCGAACTGCAGCAGATCCGGCTCGAGCCGGGGAGCCCCTCCCTGGCCATTCCCCTGCGGGATCTCGGCCTGCCGGCGCGCGTCCGCATCGGCGCCATCCTGCGGCGGGGAAATCTCATCGTCCCGCACGCCAACGATGCGCTCGAGGCCGGCGACCTCATCACCATCTACGGCCACCCGCGGCGGCTGGCGGAGGGCATCCGCAAGCTGCAATCCGCGGCGGAAGCCTCGGAGGAGCAGAACGTGATCATTTTCGGCGGCGGCGATTACGGATTTGCCCTCGCCCAGACGCTGGAGGGCGGAGGATTCCGCACCCGGATCATCGAAAAAGACCGCCGCCTCTGCGAAGCCATCGGGCGCCAACTGCAGAACTGCACGGTCATCAACGCCGACGGCACGTCTCTGCGGGAACTGAAAGAAGAGCGCGCCGGCGAGGCGGACTTCTTCGTGGCCGCCACGCAGGACGACGAGGACAATGTCATGGCCTGCCTGCAAGCGCGGGACCTCGGGGCCAAGGCCTGCCTCACGCTGATCCACCGCGCCGATTACGCCAGCGCCATCCAGCGCTCGGGCGCGCAACTCGGAATCCTCGACGCGGTGAGCCCGCGGGTGGCCGTGGCCGACGAACTGGCGCGCTTTGTCACCGAAGAGGGCGCGACCGTCCTGCGCACGCTGCCGGGCGGCATCGAGATCCTCTCCTCCCCCGTGGCGGCCGACTCCGCAGCGGCCGGGAAAAACGTCGGCGAGATCTCCTGGCCCGCGGCCAGCGGTTTGATCGCGCTGCAGCACGGGAACCAGGCGTCGGTTCCCGCGGCCGAGGATACCATCAATGCGGGCGACACGCTGGTGGCGATCGTCGCACCCGACGCGAAAAAGCCCCTGCTCGCCCTGCTCGGCTGATTTCCCCGGCGCCATGGACTACCGCCAGCTTTCGCGCGTGCTCGGCTATCTGCTGCTGCTGACCGCCGCCGCCATGGGCGGGTGCCTTGTTTTCGCCCTGCTCGACGACGATCCGGGCAACTGCGCCGATCGCGCCTTGGGATTTTCCACCGCCCTTACCGCGGGCGTCGGCGCGGCGCTCGTGCTTCTCGGGCGCGGCGGCGGCCATGAAATCCTGCGCCGTGAGGCCATCGCCATCGTCGGACTCGGGTGGACCCTGAGCACCCTTTTCGGCGCGCTGCCTTACCTGTTTTGCACGCCGCAACTTTCCGTGGCGGGCGCCATCTTCGAATCGGCATCCGGCTTCACCACCACGGGTGCCAGCGTGATCAAGGACGTCGCCGCGTGGCCCCGCGGGCTGCTGCTGTGGCGCGCCACGACGCAGTGGCTGGGCGGCATGGGCATTCTCGTTTTGATCGTGGCCGTGCTTTCCATGGTCGGGGCCGGGAGCAAGTCGCTCTTCCGCCGCGAATCGAGCGCCAAGTTCAGCGAGGGTTTCAGCAGCCGGGTACGCGAAACCGCCTTGCGCTTGTGGCAGATTTACGTGGCGCTTTCCGCGGTTTGCGCCATCGGCCTCTTCGCGCTCGGCATGTCCGCTTTCGACGCGGTCTGCCACGCCTTCACCACGCTCTCCACCGGAGGCTTCAGCACACGCAACGGAAGCATCATGTCCTTCCACAGCGCGGCGATCGAGTGGTGGCTCATCGTGTTCATGATCCTGGGCGCGATCAATTTCATGCTCTACGCGTGGTTGCTGGCCGGCCGCTGGAGCCGCTGGCGGCAAGACGAGGAAACACGCGCGTTCCTCGGCCTCTTGCTCGTCGCCGCACTGCTCATCGCGGCCGACATAGTTTATTTCCGCAGCGTGTCCGGATGGACCGACGGGATCCGTGCCGCGGCTTTCCAGGCCACATCCATCATGACCACAACCGGCTTCTCATCGGCCGACTTCAACGAGTGGCCGAATTTTTCGCGAGGACTTCTCGTGGCCCTCATGGTCATCGGCGGGTGCGCCGGCTCCACGGCGGGCGGCGTCAAAATCGGGCGCGTCGCGGTCTTTTTCAAAACCATGCGGCGGCAGATGGTCCACTCCTTCCGTCCCAACCAGATCATTCCGGTGCGCCTCAACGGCGTGAACGTGAGCGACAGCTACCTGCTCGACGTCATGTTTTTTCTGGCACTGACCGGGGTGATCGTCGTGCTCGGCACACTGGCCGTCTCCGTGCTCGAGCCGCAATTCACGCTGGTCAGCAGTTTCACCGCGGTGGCCGCGACGCTCTTCAACATCGGTCCGGGCCTCGGGGCCGTCGGGCCGATGGCGGACTACGCGGGAATGGGCGAGTCCTCTCATTTGTTGCTCTCGGTGCTGATGATCATGGGCCGTCTGGAGATTTTTGCCATGCTGGTCCTTTTCGTCCCCCTCCTCTGGCGGCGATTCTGAGCTCCGGCCTCTGGCGGCTTGACGGCCCCGAGGCGGCTTCCTACTTTCGGGCCCTCTGATGCGTCATTATCGCGCCATTTGCGGACCCGTGCTGGCCGCCGCGTTGCTTGTGATCGCCCCCGGGGCGGTGGCCCAGACCGTGGTGCCCACGACCACGGCCGCCAACGACGCCGAAGCCGCATCCCTTCTCCAGCAGGCGCGCGACCTCGAGGCAGCCGGCAGCACCTCGCGGGCGGTCTCCACCTACCGTCAGATCGTCAAAAAGTATCCGATCTCGCCGTCCGCACCCGCGGCGCAATTCCGCGTGGCGCAGCTTCTCGAAGAGTCCGGCAATCTCAGCCGCGCCTTCGATGCCTACACGGACTTCGTGGGAAGCTACCCTCAGGCACCGGAGTTCGACCAGGCCGCCAACGCCCAACTGGCCATCGCCGACGACTTCATGAAGCGCCGCCGCTACGAGCGCGCGGAAGAAATGTACACTGCGCTCCTGAGCAGCGCGCCCTACGCCAAATTCGCCCCGGCCGCGCAGTTCAAGCTCGGTCAATCGCTGGAAAGCCGCAAAGAATACGATCAAGCCATCGCCGCTTACCAGGTGGTCCTCGACCGCTACAGCTCCAGCGACTATGCGGACGACGCGCTGTACCAGATCGGCTACGTGCAACTCACCGAAGCCCAATCCCGTTCGCAGGACCTGTCCGCCGCCATCGACGCCAAGAATACGTTCGAGGAATTCCTCATGGAGTACCCGGACAGCGAGAAAGCCGCCCAAGCGCGTGACAACCTCGACCGCATGAGCGGACGCGAAACCAGCGACCTCTACTCGATCGCGCAGTTCTACGACCGCAACAGCAACTTCCGCGCCGCGGTCATCTACTACGGCGAGTTGGTCCGCCGCCAAGGCGGCTCGGAGCAGGCCAAACTGGCCAACGAACGCATCGAGGAAATCCGCGCTGAAGTCGGGGACGACGAACTGCGCTCCAGCCCCGAGCGCGCCGAAACCGGCGAGCGCGCCGCCATGCGCCGCCGCCTGCAAAACCAAGTCGAGACCTCGGCCATGAGCAATTATGCGGGGCCGCCGGTTGACGACGTGGCCGAGGAATTGCCCGCACCCCGTCCGCAGCTGCGGACGTCGTCGGGCGACATCAGGACGCTGCAACCGGATGCCGACCTCCCGCCGGTCGAACCCGATCTTCCTGTCGAATGAAAACCCTCCTCCTCGCACCCTTGGCCGTTGCCGCGTTCCTGCTCGGCGGTTGTGCATACCAGCTGGGCGACGCGCGCCCCAGCATGATGCGCGGCATCACCACGCTTTCGGTTCCGGTGTCGAAGAACAAAACCCTCGAACCGAATGTCGAAGGGTTGTTGGCTGACACCATCGTCAAACAGCTGCAAAGCGACGGAACTTACAAGGTCAGCTACACCGACCGCGCTGATGCCATCGTCTACACGACCCTGGAGCGGGTCGAGAGGCGCCGGGCGCGGTCCGTGCGCGGCAATGTCCTGGCCACCAGCGAGTACATCCTCACCACCGCGGTGAACTACGAAGTGGTCGACCGGGCCACCGGCAAACAACTCCAGCAGGGCACCGTCAACGGCCGGACCAGCTTCTTCGTGACGGCCGACCTGCAAACCGACGAGATCCAAGCCTTGCCGCTCGCCTTTTCCGACGCGGCGGTACAGCTGACCAGTCGCCTGAGCGAGGGTTTTTGATTGCTCACGCTGGTTCCCTCCCCGGTCGGCAACCTCGACGACATCACCCTGCGCGCCCTGGCTGCTTTGCGCCAAGCCGACCTGATTGCCGCTGAAGACACGCGGCACGCCGGCATCCTGCTGCGGCACCATGAGATAAGCCGACCGATGCTCAGCCTGCACGAGCATAACGAGGCCGGGCGGGCGGCAGAAATCGCCGAGCGCTTGGCGGCGGGCGAGCACATCGCCGTCCTCACCGACGCGGGCACCCCCGGCATCTCCGATCCCGGCTTCCGCGTGATTCGCGAATGCATCGCCCGCGGACTCGAGTTCACGGTGCTCCCCGGCCCCTCATCCATCCTGCCCGCGTTGGTGGGATCCGGACTTCCGTTGCATGAATTCTACTTCGGCGGATTTCTGCCGGTGAAGTCGGGCCGGCGCAAAGCGGTGTTGGAGGAGGCACTGGCTCGACGCGAAACGAGCATCTTTTTCGAATCACCGCATCGCATAGCCAAATCGCTCGGCGTTCTGGCGGAGCTCGCCCCCGACCGCCGGCTTTGCCTGGCCCGCGAGCTGAGCAAAAAATTCGAGGAATACTGGCGCGGGACGGCGGAGCAACTCAGCGCGCGGGCCCAAGCGCAGGGGCCGCGCGGTGAAATGTGCCTCCTGATCGCCGGAAACGAATCCTAATCCTGCGCCAGCAACTCGGCGATCTGCACCGCGTTGAGGGCCGCGCCCTTGAGCAACTGGTCGCCGCAGATCCAGAAACTGAGGCCGTTGTCCGCCGCGCAATCCGCGCGCAAACGCCCGATCTCGCAGTCGTCCTTCCCGGCCACGTGCAACGGCACGGGATAACCGTGGCGGGACGGCTCATCGACAACGCGCAGACCGGGAGCTTTTTCCAAAGCGGCACGCGCAGCCGAGACGGAAACCGGTCGTTCGAATTCGGCGCTGACCGCCACGCTGTGCGCGCGGTAGACCGGCACCCGCACGCAGGTCACGGAAGCACGGAAGCCCGGCAGATCCATGATTTTGCGGCCTTCGTTTTCCAGCTTCATCTCTTCCTTGGTGTATCCGGTGTCGAGGAACGCGTCGACTTGGGGAATGACATTGAAGGCGATCTGCCACGGGTAAACGGCGCGCGGCGCCTCTTGGCCGCGGGCCAGCGCCTCGACTTGGGATTTGAGCTCTTCGATCGCCTTGGCCCCGGAACCGGACACCGCCTGGTAACTCGACGCCCAGAGGCGCTTCACGCCGAACGCGCGGTGCAGGGGCCACAGGCCCATGAGCGTGATGGCAGTGGTGCAGTTGGGATTGGCAATGATGCCTCGATGGGCGCGGGCCGCCGCCGGATTGATCTCCGGCACGACCAAAGGGACATGCGGATCCATGCGAAAGGCCGAGGAGTTGTCGATGACAACGGCTCCGGCTCCCACCGCGGCGGGGGCAAACTCCTTCGAAATGGAGCCTCCCGCACTGAAAAGGGCAAAATCGACCCCCGCGAAAGAATCCGCAGTCAACTCCCGCACCTCGACCGGGGCACCTTGGAATTCGAGCTTTTTGCCGGCCGATTTGGCCGAGGCCAGCAATGTCAGTTTGCCGACCGGAAAACGGCGCCGCTCCAGCACGCGCATCATTTCGATGCCCACCGCACCGGTTGCGCCCGCGATCGCCAGATGATATTCCCTACCCATCGGAAAGCCGTCGAAAATACCACCCAAGCGCGCCGTGGCGATCAAGAAAGCTCGCCCCGCCAGGCCCGCACGTTCCCTTCTCGTCGATGTCGCGTCCCAGACCCTGCGTGTCCTCGACGGCTGCAAGGTAGCCGCCGAGTTTCCCGTCTCGACCTCGAAGTTCGGCCTCGGCTTCCGGGAGGGGAGCTACAAAACCCCGACCGGACGGTTCCGTATCGCACGGAAAATCGGTGGTACCGCCCCCCTCTGGACCATTTTCCGCGCGCGGCGAAACACCGGCCGCAAGGCCGCACCCGGCGGCCGGGAAGATTTGGTGCTGACCCGGATTCTCACGCTGGAGGGACTGGAACGCCGCAATGCTAACAGCCTCGCCCGCCATATTTACATCCACGGCACCAACCAAGAGCGCCGCATCGGCACCCCGGCCAGCCACGGTTGTGTGCGCCTGCGCAACAAGGATATGGCCGTCCTCTACAAACTCGTCCGCAAGGGGTCGCCGGTCTGCATCGTCGCCCCGCCGCGGTAGGACGGGCTTACGCTGGCCTACACCGGCCACGAGAGCCGATTTTCGTTGTCTGCGCGAACCAACCGCGCCAGAGTGGACTTTTCCGCAGGAAATAAAAGGAGGTGAAACAGGAATGAACATCGTCAGAATTCTCGCCATCGTGGCCGTTGCGGCCGCTTCGCTCGGCCTGAGCGCTTGCGCCAGCAAGCCGCAGCCGGCTCCGGCTCCCGTCAGCTACAGCAAGTAAGCCGACCCGAGGGGGATAAACCTTTACCACCAAGCCGCGGAATTACTTCCGCGGCTTGGTTTTTTTCGGGGGAACACTCACGCAAGAGTTGCCCGCCGCCGAGAATCGCCAAGGCAATTCCTGCGCGCGTGTGATGCCGATGCGGCCGTCGGCAATCACATCAACTTGACCGCCCGAGGCAAAACAACGCCTCGCTGACGCGCAAAGATCGGCGCCATGGTGCGCCCCGGTTACTCCAAGCGCCGCGGCCAATCGTCCGGGACCGCCGGTCAATTCGCGCCCGCATTTGCCCCCGCGGCGCCTTTGCATGGCGCGCAGCCCGCGACGAGGTTCGATGGCGCGGATCAAAACGAAGCCGTCTTCGTCGCCTTTGGTCAGCACATTGAGCATCCAATGCATGCCGTAGTTCAAATAGACGTAGGCGGTGCCCGCCCGGTGCCGCGCGACGAAGTCGCGCGCCGATGGCCGCGTGAACGTGTGGCAAGCCGGATCACCGACCGCGGCGTAGGCCTCGCACTCGACCACGATCCCGCTGCACGCACCCCAGACGAGCTCGCATCCCACCAGCGCCCGCGCGCACTCGACCGGCGACCGCGTGAAGAACTCCCGCGGGATCACAACGGAACCGGATGATCGATGAATTTCCACGGCACGCGGAACTTCTTCGCCAGATGCGCGGCCAGCGCCTGCACGCCGAGTGTCTCCGTCGCATAGTGGCCGCCGTAGATCACATTGATCCCGAGTTCTTCCGCGCGCACCCAGCTCCACTGCGGACCTTCTCCCGTGACAAACGTATCGACACCCGCCGCCGCCGCTTTCTCCACCATGTCACCCGCGCCACCGGTGATCACTCCGACTTTGCGCGGACGCAAGGGACCCGCCGCGCAGACGTGAGGATCACGGCCTGTTGTTTTCATGAGTCGCTTCACCAGTTCGCCCCGCGATCCGGCAAACGTTCCCGCGCGGCCGAAACCGAGGAAAGGTTTGAGACCCCGCAAGCCGAGCGCTTTGGCCAGCAGAACATTGTTGCCCACCACGCCGTGCGCATCGAGCGGCAGATGCACCGAGTACAGCGCCATGTCCGCCTTGCGCATGATCTCGAGCTTCTCGCGAAAAATTCCCGTGATTGGCTGCACGCCCGACCAAAAGAGGCCGTGATGCACGACGAGCAGCGATCCCGATCCGGCGGCCGCCGCTTTCTTGATCACCGGCAGGCCTGCATCCACGGCCGCCAGCACGCGCGCCACCTTTCCGCTATTCTCCACCTGCAACCCGTTGTGCGCTCCCGGGTAGTCCTCGGTCTCCGCCACCTTCAGATAGCGGCCGGCATGGGAAATCAGCGGCTCAAGCTTGGCCATGCCCCATCATCCGGTCCGGACCTCGTCCTCTTCAATCTTCTTTCATACCAAGCCGACGCCCGGTACCCTCCCGCCCCCTATGCTCAAGGCCGGAATCGTCGGACTGCCCAATGTCGGGAAGTCGACCCTCTTCAACGCCATCACCCGCACCCGCAAGGCGCAGGCGGCCAACTTCCCTTTCTGCACGATCGAGCCGAATGTCGGCATCGTCAGCGTCCCCGACAAACGCCTCGACGCCCTCACCGAACTCTCCAAGTCGGAAAAAACCGTCCCCACGGCCATCGAGTTCGTCGACATTGCCGGCTTGGTCAAAGGCGCCAGCCAGGGTGAAGGCCTCGGCAACCAGTTCCTCAGCCACATCCGCGAAGTCGACGCCATCGTCCAGGTCGTGCGTTGCTTCGAGAACGAGGACATCCATCACGTGGCCGGATCGATGGATCCCGTCCGCGACATCGAGGTGATCAATACCGAGCTGATCCTCGCCGACATCGCCTCGCTCGAAAAACGCAAAGACAAACTCGCCAAGAACGCCCGCGGCGGCGACGCGCAAGCCAAAGCCGAACTCGCGCTCTTGGAAAAAGTTCTGCCCCACCTCAACGAAGGCAAACCGGCCAGCACGCTCGATCTCACCGCCGAGGAACGCGCGCTGCTCAAAGGATTTTTCCTCCTCAGCGCCAAGCCCGTCATCTTCGCCTGCAACGTGCAGGAAGGCGACCTGGCCAATCTCGCGCCCGACTCGCCGTCCGGCAAACACGTGCAGGCCGTGCGCGATTACGCCGCGAAACACCTCGGCACCGAAGCCACGGTAATCAGCGCCCAGATCGAAAGCGAACTGGTCGATCTCTCACCGGAGGAATCGAAGGATTACCTGCAAAGCCTCGGACTCGAGGAAAGCGGCGTCGGCGAACTGATCAAGAAAGTCTACACCCTCCTCGGACTCCGCACCTACCTCACCACCGGACCGAAAGAAACCCGCGCCTGGACCATCCGCGCCGGCGACAAAGCCCCCGCCGCGGCCGGCGTCATCCACAGCGATTTCGAACGCGGCTTCATCGCCGCGGAAACCATCGCCTTCAACGATCTCGTCACCCTCGGTTCCCACGCCAAAGCCCGCGAAGCCGGCAAACTCCGCATCGAAGGCAAAGAATACGTCGTGCAGGACGGCGACGTCATCGAATTCCGGTTCAACGTCTGACCAGCGCACCTTGGCGCCCACGCTGAGGCGCGGCAGCGAGTACTACGCAAAGCACCTCGACGGCATCGGGACTCCCGGAGCCAGCCGTTTCCCCGGGTGCGTCGGACCCGGGAGCAGCGACCGGCGGGTTTCTCTTTCATCCTTCCGGACGTGCGCGGATGATGACGGAAGCCGTGAAGACTTCCGCCATCATTCTCCGCGTCGCCGATTTCCTCAAAGTCTTCCCGCCGTTCAGCTATCTCGCCGACGAGGAACTCCTCGAGTTGGCCCGTTCGGGACGCGTGCAGTTTTCCGAGAAGGGGGAAATCCTCTTCGAACAAGGCAGCACGCACGGACGCTACTTTCATGTCATCAACAAAGGTTCCGTGCGCCTCGTGCGCGGCACGGAGCAAAAACTTTCCGACCTGCGTGGTCCGGGTGATTTCGTCGGTGCCGGGGCCGTACTCGGCGAGGAAACGCACACCGACTCGGCGCTGGTCGATGAAGATTCGATTCTTTACGCCCTCGACAATTCCGTCTTCCGGCGGATCTGCGAAGCGTCGCCGCGCATCAGCCGGTTCCTGAAAGTCTATTTCGATTCGAAGGACATCGAGACGGGCACGACGCCCGGCCAAGATGTGTCCGGTTGGCGCGGCGGCGAGGAAGAACATCTCGCGCGGCTGCAGGCAACACTGGTGGCCGGGCCGGCCCATTTGACCGTCCGCGAAGCCGCCGAAGCGATGTCTGCCGCGGATAGTTCGGCTTTTCTGGTCGTCGATGCCGGCGGAAAGCCGGCAGGCCTGCTGACCGAATCCGACTTGTGCAGGGAAATCGCCACAGGACGTGTCCCGCTCGACACCGCGGTCGGAGATATCACGCGCCACCCGGTGGTCACCGTGCCGCCGCGGACCACGGTGGAGGAGGCCCTGCTCGCGATGATCCGCCACGACATCCGGCACCTCTGCGTGACCGGGGACGGCAAGCCGGGCAGCCCGGCGGTGGGGATCATCCCGGAGAAGGCCGTCTGGCAGGCCCGCGTTCGCGATCCGCTGGTGCTCATGCAGGAAATTGGCCGAGCCTCCTCCCCGCAGGCTCTGCGTGCCGCGGGCGAGGAACTGGACCGGATGCTGGCGGGAGAATGGAAATCGCCGGACGCAGTGCCCTGGTGCACGCGCCTGGCCGACGAGATGCGCCGCGCGATGTTTCGCCGGGCCGAAAGCTGGGCGCGCGAAAAAGTCGGACCGCCACCCGGGACTTTCGCTTTGGCCTTGATCGGAGCGCCAGGACGCGGGGAGGTTCCGACCGCCACGCCCATGACTTTGACAGGCGTGGCCGGCGACGAAAACGTGGTCGGCTGGACGCGAGATCTGGTCGCGCGCACCAACGAACTGCTCGCCGCAGCGGGGTTTCCAGTGGCATCGGCCAACGGCGCCGCCGACCCGGCCGCATGCTGCCGCACGGTCGCAGCGTGGAGTGAATTTTTCCGCGCCCTCGTCCGCGACCCGATGGGCGGGGAAATTTGGAACCAAATGGCTTTCTTCGATCTCTCGGTGGTGGCCGGCGACCCTGATCTGCGCGAGGAAATTTTCTCCGCCCTGCGCGAGGAAATGAAAGCGCGTCCGAACTTCATCCTCCTGCTGGCCAACGATGCACTGGGCAACTTGCCGCCCGTCACCATTTACGAAGGGTATGCTGTCGAAGCGGACGGACTCGTCCGGGAGACGATCGACTTGCAGGACTATGCGCTCGGGCCGGTGAGCGATGTGGCCCGGGTTTTCCACCTCGACGGAGGCGACCCGCGTACGACCGGCACCCTCGAGCGCCTCGAGGCCGCGGCCCGACGCTTTCCGCAAGGGGCGGATGTCTTTGCGCGGGCCTCGCGCGCTTTCCGTGTCGCGCAATACTTCCGCGCCGCGCAGGGATGGCGCGACGGAAACGACGGTCGCGAACTCCGGCCCCTCGGTCTGAGCCGCACCGAGCAGGTACAGCTCAAATCGGCCTTCCGCGACATCGGCGAGTTGATCGCTTTCACGGCGAACCACTATGGATTCGAAACCTGAGCCGCGTTACGTCGTCTTCGACTGCGAGACGACCGGCCTCGATCCGGCCAAGGACGGCATCCTGACCATCGGGGCCGTCGCCGTGCGTGACGGGGAAATCTGTCTCGACGACGAGTTCGACGCCATATTGACCGACTGGCGCATGACCTCCGCCGTGCTGGTCCACGGCATCACACCCGCGGAGGCCGCGCGCGGCGAATCGGAGGAACAGGCCGTGCCCAAGTTTCTCGATTACGTGGGGGACGCGGTGCTCGTCGGCCATCATGTCGGGTTCGACCAGAAAATCGTGGCTCATGCCGCGCAGCGGCTCGGACGCGAACT
Source organism: Chthoniobacterales bacterium (assembly GCA_049451035.1). Taxonomy (GTDB): domain Bacteria; phylum Verrucomicrobiota; class Verrucomicrobiia; order Chthoniobacterales; family JACTMZ01; genus JACTMZ01. The sequence goes on from JBMTVD010000018.1 coordinate 27,231, forward strand.
GCCCAATCCCGCGCTCGATACCATGCGGATCGCCCTCGCGCTGGAAGAACGCGGGGCTTTCGAGGGGCGCGAAATCCGCGGCTTCGACCTCGACAACCTCGGGGCATTATTCGACGTGGAGCCGCACGATCGTCACACCGCCTCGGGCGACGCGTTCATCACCGCGCAGATCTTCATCCGTCTGGAGCGCATGGCCCGCAAAGCCGGTATCGACCTCGCGGAACTCCGGGAGCGGGACGAATAGGGTCTGACACGGACATTGTTGTCTGATTCAGCGGCGACCACGCGTATTGTCGTTCAAAACGGCGACGTCACCGATTTCCGGGCGGAAGCGCAAAAAAATGAAGGGCGGTCGCAGCCGCCCTTCGTCGTTGAACTCTGGCAGGACTAGATCGTCCGGCAGAACTGCTCGATGCGGTCGAGACCGGTCTTGATGGTCTCGAGGTCGGTCGCGTAGCTGAGGCGCACGGTTTTGTCGTCGCCGAAGGCGATGCCGGGAACGACGGCGACTTCGGCTTTGCTCAGCAGGCGGTCGGCGAAGTTGGTCGAGCTGAGACCGAACTTCGAGATATCGGCCAGCATGTAGAACGCGCCGTGCGGTTTGACCGTGGTCATGTTCGGAATGGCGGCGAGGCGCTCGTACATGTATTCGCGGCGGACGTTGAATTCGTCGCGCATGTCGGTCACGCACTGCTGCGAACCCTTGAGAGCGGCGACAGCGCCTTTTTGCGCGAAGGAGTTCGGGCCGGACGTGCTGTGGCTCTGCAGCGAATCGATGACCTTGGCGAGTTCCTCGGGGGCGCCGAGGTAACCGAGACGCCATCCGGTCATGGCGTAAGCCTTGCTGAAACCGTTGACCGTGATGGTCAGGTCGTAGGCTTCCTTGGAGAGCGAGGCGACGCTGACATGCGAGGCATCGTCGTAGATGAGTTTCTCGTAAATTTCGTCGGCGAGGATGAAGATATCTTCGGTGAGGGCGACTTCGACCAGCGCCTCGAGCTCCTCGCGGGTGTAGACCGAGCCGGTCGGATTGCCCGGGCTGTTGATGATGACCATCTTGGTGCGCGGGGTCATCGCGTTTTCGAATTCCTCGGCGGTCATTTTGTAGGCATTCGAGGCCTTGGTCTCGACGATGACCGGTTCGGCACCGACCAGCCTGACCATGTCGGGGTAGCTCACCCAGTAGGGCGCGGGGATGATGACTTCGTCGCCGGGTTCGCAGCAGGCGAGGATCGCGTTGTAGCAGGATTGCTTGGCACCATTGCTGACGACGATCTGGCTCGGTTTGTAGTCGACTTGGTTGTCGGCCGCGAATTTTTCGCTGATCGCGGTGCGCAAATCAGGCAGTCCCGCGCTCGGGGTGTATTTTGTGAAACCGTCTTGGAGAGCCTTGATCGCCGCTTCCTTGATGTGCTCCGGCGTGTCGAAGTCAGGCTCGCCCGCACCGAACCCGCAGACGTCGATACCCTCGGCCCGCATGGCCTTGGCTTTGCTGTCGATGGCGAGGGTGAGAGAGGGGGTGAGTTGGGTGGCGTGGGAAGAGAGGTCCATGATGTGTTTCGGAGTGAAAAGTTGAACCGGAGACCTTACGCGGAGGTGGCGGCAGATTCAACGAATCGTTTCAAAGAGTTGTCCGCCACCTTGACTATTCCGATCTCGCGCAGGGCATTTTCGGGAGAGTCGGAGGCGTGGGCCGCATTGACCATGATGCTGGCGCCGAATTCCTTGCGGATGGTTCCGGGAGGCGCTTTGGCCGGATCGGTCGGGCCCAACACTGTGCGGATTTTGGTTACGGCCTCGGGGCCCTCGAAAACGAGCGCGAGGATTTTCTGCGTGCCAGCCTTGTGGTGGTCCTGCGCGGGTACGGCCGACGGACGGGCGCCGGACATGAACTCCACAATACTCTCCCAGTGGTCGCGGCCTTTCTCCGGACCGAACTTCTCCGAAAGCGCGTCGAGGACAGGTCCGTAAAATTCCATACCCTCGGCCACCGACATGTGGTGCACTTTCATGGCCGCGAGCGGCAAGCCCGTGCGGGCGAAGACATCGAGCACCGCGCCGGGACGAGTGCCGGGGAATTGGAAGTTGTCGGGTTTGATCAGAACCAAAGAACGCTGCGCGCCGGAAGCGACCGGTTGCGCCAATGGGTCGATTTGGGCCGCCGCCAACTTTGCCAATTCGGCAGCAACGTTGCTGCCGGGCCGCGGCGCGGACACCATCCCCGGACCGAGCATGGCGGCCAGCGAACCTGCCTCGTCCGCCGCACCAACGGCAGAGGAAAGTTTGGCCACGGCATCCTCGCCATGGAACACGAGCAAGCCGGCTCGGTCGCCGGAAACCTCGACCAACCCGGCCCAAACCAAATCCAAGCCGCCCGTACGAGCCGTCGCCCCCGAAAGAATCCATCCCGTCCATCCACGCCGGAGGGCTTCGGGTGAAACCAGCAAATAAGAGAGTGTGTTGTTCATGAAATGCCCGCCTGGAGACGGACCGGTCAAACTAAGCAATCGGCGCGCTCGCGGCAATCACCGACTCGTCTATTCCCGGAGCCGCGAGTCCAAAATCAACGTCACCGGACCGTCATTGACCAACTCGACCTCCATCATGGCCCCGAATTCTCCGGTCGGCACGGGTTGGCCGACCGCCGCCTCCAGGGCCGCCACGAATTTTTCGTAAAGCGGTACCGCTGCCACCGGGCCGGCTGCGCGATGCCAGGAAGGTTTCGTTCCCTTGCGCGTGCTGGCCAGCAAGGTGAACTGGCTGACCACCAGCACCCCGCCGCCGACTTCGGCGACCGACCGGTTCATCCGCCCGCTTTCGTCCGGGAAAAGTTTCTGCGAAGCGATCTTGCCCGCGAGCCAGGCGATATCCTCGTCCGTGTCATCACCGGCGATCCCGACCAGCACGAGCAGACCGCGTCCGATCGCTCCGGTCACACGTCCCTCGACCGTGACCGAAGCTTCCGACACCCTCTGAATCACGGCACGCATGGGTCAACACTACATCACCAACGACCGATCGATCTCG
>JBMTVD010000019.1:0-30114 GCA_049451035.1 Chthoniobacterales bacterium
CGAGATACGTCTCGTAGGTCGGGGTCAGCAGGCCGGGGGCGTTGACGAAGAGGAGGAACTTGACCGGGGCAAACGGCCGCGGGTCGGACTCTTCGAGCTGGGTGGCGTAAAAAACCTTGAGCCGCCGCGTGCCCTTCATCGGGGGCGGATGGAGGGTCATGGCGTCGCGCATGACACGGTTCAACTCCCCGGTACCGAGACGGCGGGTGGCGTGCTGGCGGACTTTTTCCAGCGTCGTGCCGAGACGCTTGAGGTTGTCGCCGGTTTTGGCCGAGAGGAGGACCAGCGGGGCGTGGGGCAGGAAAAAGAGCTGCGACTGCCAGGACTCGAGTTGTTCCTTGAGACCGTCGCGGCGCTTGGCTTCGGCGGGCAGAAGGTCGGCTTTGTTGACCGCCACCACCACCGCCTTGCGCGACTTTTGCACCAGTCCGGCGATGCGTTTGTCCTGCTCGGTAACCCCGCTTTGAGCGTCGATGACCAGCACGCAGACATCGGCCATCCGGATGGCCTCCTCCGAACGCATCACGCTGAAAACCTCGACCGAGGTGCTGTGCTTCGACCGGTGGCGGATGCCGGCGGTATCGAGCAGCAGATAGGGTCGTCCCCCCAATTCGCACGGCACCTCGAGCGAGTCACGCGTGGTGCCGGCGATGCTGCTGACGATGGCGCGCTCGCTTCCCAGAAGGGCGTTGGTCAGCGAGGATTTTCCGACATTGGGGCGGCCGATGATGACGATGCGCGGAGGAAGAGTGTTTTCCGGCAACGGTTCTTCCTCCCCCCCTCTCCCAAAGGCCTCGCCGATGGCGGCCAGCAGGTCGTCGGTGCCGCGTCCGTGGACCGCGCTAACGCCGACCACCGAGGGGAAACCCAGTTGACGGAATTCATTTTCCAAGTCGTCGTGCTTGGGGTTGTCGAGCTTGTTGACCACGAGCAAGACAGGGCGCGCCGCGCGCCGGAGCTTGGCGGCAAGCTCGGTATCAAGCGGAAGCAACCCGTCTTTCCCGTCCACGACAAAAAGCACGGCATCCGCCCCCTCGAGGGCGTCATCCGCCGCCCGGTGGGTGGCCTCGGCGAAATCCGGGTCCGGGGACGAACCGATACCGCCGGTGTCGACAATGGCAAAGGGAGACGCACCGAGTCGGCACACGGCCTCGATGCGGTCGCGCGTCACCCCGGGTTGGTCGTGGACGATGGAAATCCTGCGCCCGGCCAAGCGATTGAAGAGGGCGGACTTCCCGACGTTCGGGCGCCCGACGAGAACGGCCTTTTTCATTCCGCTTTGGCGGCCCCGCCCATGGCATTCATACCGCGCCAGATGTAGCCAAGACCGCTCAGCAGCGTGAAGAGCCCCGCGGCCCACACGACCCACTGCTCTTCGGGAATTTGCAGGAGAACCCACGCCACGGCGGCCATTTGCAAGGCGGTGGCAACTTTGCCCAGCAGGCTCGGACGCACTTCCACGTCACCGGTAAAAAATTTCAGCAACCCGCAACCGACGAGGATCACCACATCCCGGGCAATGACCAGCACGGGAAACCACAGCGGCAGACTGACCGGCCAGGGATACAGGCTGAGGGTGATGATGGCGGTGAGGAGGAGGCCCTTGTCGGCGATGGGATCCAGCACCACGCCGAGCGCGCTGCGCTGGTTGAAACGGCGCGCGATCCAGCCGTCGAGACCGTCGCTCGCCGCGGCAATGACGAAGGCCGCCACCGCCCACCAACGCAACCAGTCCTGCGCCGCACCCTCGCGCACGCTGGCCGCATAATAAACGGCGAAGACAACAAACACCGGGATGAGCAGGATGCGCACCAGCGTGATTTGATTGGCCACCGTCATGCGGGAGGAGGGTGCCGAGCCGCCGCGCGGTGCGCAACAGATTCTTCCTGCATTTTCCGCCGCACGCGGGCATGATGACTCTTCGTGCAATGAATGCCCCCTTGCTCCATTGCCGCGACCTGCAATGCATGCGCCCTCTCTGGCGCGAGGGCGCGTCGCACGTTCGCGGGGTGACAGCGGAGTTCGCGGCCGGATGTTTCCACGCCATCCGCGGCTCGGAAGGCTGCGGAAAAAATCTGCTCCTGCACCTGCTGGGACTGCTGGAACAACCGGATGGGGGCGAGGTCTGGATCGGCGAAACCAATGCCACAAACCTTCCGGCCGTCGAACGCGATGCGCTGCGCCTGCGGCAATGCGGGTTCCTCTTCCCGGCCTGCGCCTTGCTTCCATCCCTGAGCGTGTTGGAAAACATCGCGTTCCCCGTGCTCAAGGCCGGCGGCACCACCGAAGCCCAGCAGGCCGACCACACCCTTGCCGCGTTGCAGTTCTGCGGGCTGGAGGAAGAAGCCGAGCAACCGGTCGGTCACCTGGGGCCGGACCGGCAGGCGGTGGTCGCTTTCGCCCGCGCCATCATCCACCGGCCACCGTTGCTGCTGGCTGAATCGCCCGCCGCCGAGGAAGTTCTCGTTCCCCTCGCCAGACGAGCCGTCGACGCACTGGGGCTCACCGTGATCTGGGGTGCCCGGCCCGATGGTCCGGCCACGGATTCCGCCGACCGCGTGATCCGGATGGATGACGGACGCCTCGAGGCCGGATGAACCCGCTTTTGCCGCCAGCGCAACTCGATGCCGCGGCTGTCGTCCGGGCCAGCCGTTCAAGTTTCGTCCCGGCCTTCCGCCTTTTGCCGGCGGATGGCCGCGCAGACCTGGAAATTCTTTACGCGTTTTGCCGCGCCGCCGACGACGTGGCTGATGCGGAGGGCTATGCAGCAAGCGAACGCTACGCGGCCCTCGAGGCGTGGCGCTCGGCTTTCCGCAGTCCCGACCTGCAAAGACTTCCGGGCAATCTGCGCGAACTTATCGGGCGGCGAGGGTTGGATCGCGGGCTCTTCCTCGAACTGCTCGATGGCACCGCGACCGATTTGGCCGCACCGGTGAGGATGGCCACACGGGCCGACCTCGATCTTTACTGCCACCGCGTGGCCGGCACGGTCGGTCGGCTGTGCCTGCCGATTTTCGGCGCGGATCCGGTGCGCGCCGGCAACTACGCCGACACGCTCGGTCGCGCTCTCCAATACACCAACATCCTGCGCGACACGAAAGCGGACCTGGAGCGCGGACGCATCTACTACCCTCTCGACGAATTGGCGACGGCGAAGGTGCTCTCTTTTCCGGATGACGCCCGGGGCTATCTGGTTGTTTTTGCACAAACGACCGCGGCGCTGTTTGAACAGGCAGAGCGAATATCCCCCCCGCAGGACGCCAAAGCCCTCCGCCCGGCCCGGATCATGGCGTCGATCTACCGTGCGCTGCTGCGAAAAATGCAGCGCGACGGCGTGCGGGTGACCACCCAGCGGTATCGTCTCTCCGCCACGGAAAAACTTTGGGCCTTGGCCCGCGGCCTGCTGGGTCAATAGCCGGCCTTTTTCAGCATGGTCGAAACACCCTTGGTGTTGTTCGCCATGTTGGCCATGCGGAAAAAGGCATGCCCGGAGGGACCGCTGCCCACGGTGCGCGAGAGCGCGACTTGACGGACGATTTCCTGCGCGGGCCATCCTTGCTCGGACATTCGGTAAGCGGCGATCCCCGGATAGACCGGGACACGTCGCGGGTTGACCGACGGACTGCGCCACCACTTGAGCAACTCGGTGAACGACTGAGGGGAGCTGTCCTTCCAGTAAAGCTGCGGCGCGATGTAGTCGACCCAGCCGCTCCGCATCCACTTGAGAGGATCGGCGTAAATCTCGTTGAGTTGGTCGAGACCGGCTTTGACCGTCGAGGGCTGTCCTTTGGTGTAAATACCGAAGGGGCTGACCCCGAAGGCAATGCCGGGCCGCGCCTCCTTGGCCGCTTGCGAGGACCGCGCGATGAGGCGGTTGACATTGTCGCGCCGCCAATCGCCGATCGAGAGTGAGCCACCGCCGGCACGGTAACGTTCGTAGGTTTTGCTGTCGGGCAGACGACCGACCGACGGGTAGGGATAAAAGTAATCGTCGAAATGAATGCCCGCCACCTTGTAACGGCGCGCGACATCGCCCACCACCTTGACCACGTGGTCCTGCACCTCCTTGGAGCCCGGATCCATGCAAACGACCGAGCCGACTTTGTAGGCGTAGCGACTGTAACGCCGGGCCATGTGATTCGAGGCGAGCGGGCTGCCGGCTTTCACCGAGGCCCGGTAAGGGTTGAACCAAGCATGGACGCGGATTCCACGCTTGCCCGCCTCCCCGATGCAGAAGTCCAGCGGGTCGTAGCCGGGGTCTTTGCCCTGCGTCCCGGTGAGAAAACGGCTCCAGGGCTCGAGGGACGAACGATAGAGTGCATCTCCCTCGGGGCGTACCTGGAAGAAGACATCGGTCAAGCCGAGCGATTTGGCCGAATCAAGGAGACGGACGAGTTCCGCCTTCTGCTGTGCGGCGGGCAGTCCTTTTTTCGAAGGCCAGTCGAGATTGTGAACCGACGAGATCCACGCCCCGCGAAACTCAGCCTGCGCCGCCAGGGCCAGCGCGAGAAAAATGCCGAGGCTAAGCCAAGATTTCGGTGCCGATGCCCTCATTGGTGAAGATTTCCAACAACAAAGCATGGGGAAGGCGGCCGTCAATCATATGCGTCTTGCCCACGCCCACCCGCAGCGCCTCGACCGCTCCCTGCACCTTGGGAATCATCCCGCCCTCCAGCACCTTCTGGCGGATGAGGGCATCGACTTGGTCCGCCCCCACCGTGGCAACGAGCGAATTAGGATCCTCGCGGTCGCGCATGATGCCCGGCACGTCGCTGAGAAATATGAGTTTGGCCGCCCGCAACGCGCCGGCGATGGCCGCAGCCGCTTCGTCGGCATTGATATTGTAGGTCTGCCCTCCCGCGTCCTGCGCAAGAGGCGAAACAATGGGCACCTGCTCGGCGCGGATGACTTTTTCCAACTCCGTCGTGTCAACGCTGGTGACACGTCCGACAAAGCCGAGATCCTCCGTCCCTCCCTTTCCGTCATCGACCGGACGCAACTTCTCCGCGCTCAGCACATGGCGTCCGGAAAATCCCCGCGCATGACCGCCGAATTCGTTGAACGTTTTGACCAACCGCGGATTGACCGCACCGTCGAGAACCTCCTCCACGATGCGGATCGATGCGGCGTCGGTGACGCGCAAGCCGTTGACGAAACGGGCGGCGACACCCGCCTCCCGCATTTTGGCGCTGATGGCCTTCCCGCCGCCATGGACGACAACCGGATTGATGCCGACGGCTTCGAGAAAGACCACGTCGCACAAAAGCCGCTCCACCGCTTCTTCGTTCTCCATGGCGCTGCCGCCGTATTTGATGACGAAAGTTTCGCCGCGAAACTTCTGGATGAAAGGCAGTGCCTCGGCGAGCGCGGCGGCGCGAGTCTGGGCGTCTTGGAGATTCATGCTACTCGCTCAAATTGAGCTCGACGTATTTCTCGGTCAGATCGGTCGTGTACACCGTATAGAAGGCTTTGCCTTGGTGCAGGTCGATGGTCACGGTGAATTTGTCGCCCGAGACGGCCTTGACCAGCTTCTCCTTCGGCGTGGGCGCCGCGGTTCCCCCGCGCACCGCCGCGACTCCGTCGTAATAGATGTCGACCAGTTCCTCCCGGATACGCACACCGCAATAGCCGGCCGCATCGAGGATACGTCCCCAGTTCGGGTCGTTCCCCGCCCATGCGCATTTCACCAATGTGGAATTGGCCACCGCTTCGGCCACCTTGCGTGCGGCCTGCAAACCGGAGGCGCCGCGCACCTGCACGGTGACGAACTTCGAAACACCCTCCCCGTCGCGCACGATCATGAAGGCCAGCTGCGTGCACACCTCGTTCAGTGCTTCCGCGAAAAGAGCGTAGTCGGCGGATCCGGTTTTGATCGATGGACCACCCGCCGCGCCGTTGGCCAGAGCAAGAACGGTGTCGTTCGTGCTCATGTCGCCGTCCACCGTGATACGGTTGAAGCTGCGCTCCACCGCGCTGTACAGGGCGTTTTGCAGCGACCCTTTGGAAAGTTTGGCGTCGGTCGTGATGACGCAGAGCATCGTGGCCATGTTCGGGTCGATCATCCCGGCTCCCTTCGCCATGCCTCCGACGCGGAAGGTCCCGCCGGGTGCGCGCACCTGGACGGCGAATTCCTTGGCGAAAGTATCGCTGGTCATGATGGCCTGGGAGGCCTCCAGACCGCCCTTGGGCGACAAACGCGCCGTCAGGTCAGGCAGCTTGGAACTCATCTTTTCCAAAGGCAGCGGCACGCCGATGCGACCGGTCGAGCAAACAAGAATCTGGCTGGTGGCGCACCCGAGAACCTCGGCCGTCCCGGCCGCCAACGCTTTGGCGGCGGCGATGCCGCAGGGACCGGTGCAAGCATTGGCGTTGCCGCTGTTGAGGAGGATACCACGGGCCAATTTGGCCCGGAGATGCGCCTTGGAAACCCGGACGGGAGCAGCCTGGACACGGTTGGTTGTGAAAACACCCGCCGCGACAGCCGGGACTTCCGAGGCGACCAACGCCAGGTCTTCGCGCCCCTTGTTGGACGGTTTTATGCCGGCAAAAACGGCACCCGCGAGAAAACCCTGCGCGGCGGTCACGCCGCCTTTGACCGGCTTGAGCTTGCTCATAGAAGTCCGGTTGCCTCTTCCCAGCCTTGCGAAAGATTGAAAGCCTGCACGGCTTGGGAAGCCGCGCCCTTGCCCAGATTGTCGATGGCGCTGAAGAGGAGCAACCTTCCCGTCCGCGAGTCTTCGCGCGCCGCGATGTCGATGAAGTTGGTGTTGGTCACGTGCTTGGAGTCCGGCAAGTGCGGGACGATGCGCACAAAAGGACGTCCTTGGTAGTCCCCGCGCCACGCAGCCTCGACCGCGTTGGCATCGGCACCGTGGACCGGCTTCGCGACAATCGTCGAGATCATCCCCCGCGTCACCGGCACAAGATGCGGCGTGAAGCTGACCGTGACTTTCTCACCGGCCGCGGCGGAAAGTTCCTGCTCGATTTCCGAGAGGTGCCGGTGCTTCGGAGCGCCGTAGGCCCGCAGACTCTCATTGCACTCGGCGAAAAGAAGGGAGACGTCGGCCTTCCGCCCCGCCCCGCTGACCCCGCTCAGGCTGTTGATCACGATCGAGTCCGGAGCGATCAGTTTCCGCCGCAAAAGGGGCACCAGCGGAACAAGGATGCTCGTGGGATAGCACCCCGGACAGGCCAGGAGTCCCGCGCCTTGCAACGACGCCGCGCCGCAAACTTCGGGCAACGCGTAGACCGACTCCGACAACAACCCGGGCGCCGGATGCTTTTCCCCGTAGAACTCGGCAAAAACGTCCGCCGATTTCAACCGGAAGTCCGCGCTGAGGTCGACGACTTGCAACCCGGCCTCACGCAAAGGCGCGGCAAACTCCGCGGCGAGTCCGTGGGGCAGGGCCAGAAAGACCGTGGTCGCACCGGCTTTCATCAGCGTTCCGACCGAGGGCTCGACAAACTTCATGGCGGCGATATCCGATCCGGCCATCCGCGGAAACACTTGCGCCACGGTCTGCCCCGCCGATTGCCGCGAGGTCACCGCCACCACCTCGACCCGGGGATGCCGCGCGAGCAGCGCGACGAGTTCCTCTCCCGAGTAACCGCTCGCGCCGACAATGGCCGCTTTCACTTTTTGCATCCCGACCTTTTAGCGCGCGGGAGCGCGCGTGGAAACGCGGAAAGTCAGTAGACTTTTTCGCGGCGCCGTCTCTCGACGGGAAATGGCTCCTCGCCAAGGAACTCGTGGTTGTCGGAAAGACGGTAGAGCCCCCGGCGGATCCAACCGACAAAGCGCGGCGCATGGCGGTCGAACCAATGGCTGGCTCTCAGGTAAAGAGAGCCTGCAGCCAACATTTCGGCCGTGGCAAGAACAGCGAAGAGCCCCGACGTCCATCCGATGAAGGAAGGCCAATCCGCCGTCGCCCCCGCCGGGCACAGGCAGGCGACGGGCCACAAAAGAAAAGAGAGCAGGAACGCGACAGCGAGACGCTTTCCGATCCGGTGCCTCTGCGCCGGCCAATAGAAACGCTCGGGCGGTACCGGCCGAGTGGTCGGGTGCAGGCGCGACAAGCGGTGCGCCCGCACCAAGGCTCGCCAGCGCACCACGGCGAGCAACGGCACGAGAATCACCGCCGCAATGAGCGTGGGCGCGAACGGAAGCGTGAGGACGAACTCCATCGCGCTGAAAAACAGCCACGCCGCGAGTGCGATAATGAAGAGAATCTCGAACACGTCGCGATGATCGGCCGACGAGGCGGCACAGGCAAGCCGCCGGCCCCGCCCCGGACCGCCCGTCAGCGGGCGGCTATGGTGCGAGTCCCGCCGTGCATGGCCTCCCAACGCGCCCGCAACTCGGCCTCGCCCGGGGACTCCTCGCCGCGTCCTCTGCGCGCGAAAATTTGCGCACTGTAAGGCGAGAGGGAGACCGCGACTTCTTTGGAAGATCCGGTGCGGACGCCGACGGTCGTGATCCCCGTGAAATCGCGGCCGTACTTCTGATCGTCGCTGTTGAAAAGAACCGACCAGGTGCCCCCCTGCGGGAAGCGAACCGGAAGGCGCTCCACTTTCTCGGCGGAAAAATTGAGCACGACCATGAGATCCTCTTCGGGCTTTCCGGGCACATACCGGCGGAACGCGAGAATCTTGCGTTCTTCGTCGGCAAGCATCACACGCGCGCGCACGCCGGTCAGCGCGGCACTGGTTCCCGCGAGGTTGCGACGGAGACGGATGAGATCACGGTGGAGGAGAAATGACCGAAACGAGTCGTCCCCGCGCTGCCAATCCAGCGGATTGGAATCGTGGAACTCGCGCGGTTCGAGCAATTCCTGTCCCATGAAAAGCAGGGGCAGACCGGGCGACGTGAGGGTGAGCACGGCGGCGAGCGCGTTTTTGCGGCGCGCCTTGAGGCCGTGTGGATCGTGCTCGCTCACCTCGGTGATGAGACGGCGTTTCCCGTTGAGGCGCCCGGTCTCGTCGTGGTTCTCCGTGTAGATAACGCGCTGGAAGCCGAGATCGCTTTCCACGCGACGCGCGATTTCCTCCACACGCCTCGCGGCATCGGAACTGCGCAGCAACTGCGGAACCACGCCGTCGCGGTCGACACCGTGAAAATCGTATTCCCACGAGGCGTCGAAGCGGCTGTCGCCGACCGAATCCTCGGCCACGCTGATTTTGCCGGGATACTCCTCGCGGATCATGCGCGCCATACGCTCGAGCATCTGGCCGCCTTCGGGATTCTCCACCGCGCCGTCGGAGACCGCGCGGATATTGATGGTCGAGTCCCAGCGAAGCCCGTCGATTTTGTATTCGTCGAACCACATGCGGACCTGATCGGCAACGAACGCTCGGACCTCGGCTTTGCCGAAATCGGGCCGCGGACCCCACGGCGTGGTGCCGCGCTCATTGTCTTCGTAGAAATAGATCCCGGCCCGCGTGTCGCCGCCACCGTAGCCGTCGAACTGCCAGAGACTCAGGTTTTCCGGCCCGTAATGGTTGTGCACGATGTCGAGGTGCACCGCGATACCGCGCTCGTGCGCCGCTTTGACGAACTCCTTCAGCGCATCGGGTCCCCCGTAGGCGTTCTCGACGGCGAATTGGTCGCTTGGATTGTATCCCCAGCTGTGCCTTCCGTTGAACTCGTTGACCGGCATAAGGAGCACGCAGTTGACGCCCATTTCCGCGAGGTGGTCGAGTTTGCCGGCGGCATCGCGCAGTGTGCCCGGATTGTCGTCCGAAGGATCCGGATCATGGAAGGTCCCGGGGTGCAGCTGATAGAAGACGAGTTCGCCGATCGGCGCGGCGGGCGCGCATGGCGATTTTTGGCCCCAGTCGAAGGCCCCAGTGTCGTAGACGACGCTGCGTTTTTCGCATGCGGAGACCTGCCGGGCGCGCGGATCCCTGCGTTCAAGTTCGCCGTTGATGAGGTAGAGGTATTCGTCCCCGGGTTTGGCCTCTCTGACTTCGAGCGACCAAACCCCGGAGGCGCTCTCTTTCCTCATGGCATCGCGGCGCGCATTCCAACCGTTGAAGGTGCCGATGACCGAGACCGACTCGGCATTCGGCGCCCAGACGCGGAAGGTCACGCCCTTGACGCGGCCGCCGGGAGTTTTTTCCACGCTCGCGCCCAGCGGCCGGGGAGCGAGACCGGCGTCGGCCGGGAAGGGCGCGAAGAGGATGTTGAGTGACAAAACCGCCGGAATCCAGCGGCGACGACGGGGCTGTCCGGCGAGACCGGATGCTTGAGCTGCACTGCCTGCTCTGGGGGAAACGTTCTTGCGGAACGTTTCCATAAGCGCCGAGGACAACACGGCGCAGGCCGCTGGCGCAAGAATTTCCAGCCTTCAAGCGTGTGACACTTCCGTAACACGAAACCGCGCGGCGCTCAGTTGCTGATGATCGTGAAGTCGCGGTTGAATTTTCGCGCCACGGGCTCGTCGGTGACGATGACGGTCGTGCCGGGCTTGATCTCGTCGTAAAGTTTTGCCGCAAACCCGGGATTCACCGCCACGCGCCGCCCCAGGTCATCCGCGTCGATACGCCGGCCCTTGTCGGTGCTCACGCGCATCCATTTCAGCGCCGGACGCCCGGGAACCCAGGCGCTGGGCTTGCCCCGTGCACCCTCGAGAAGCGTGAAGACATGGCTCCCGAGGCGCCCGCGTCCGGAAATTTCCAGCGCGGCGCGGCCGATCGGGTTGCCGTTGCGGTAAACGTAAAGCGCACGGTCTGCACCGCTCAGGACCATGGTCACCGGTCCGGCAGGACTGCGAGAGGGATCCCAGTCATACTCGTCGCGATGCAGAGGCCTCACCATCTGCGGGCTGAAATCATCGGGCGCGAGCATGAGGCCGGGATTGTCGGCAAGCCGAGGTTGCGGCGTCTTACCGTCACCGATCACCACCGTGCCTCCTTTGGAAGTGATCCCGAAGAGCAACTTGGAAAAATCGTAAGGCAGGCGGATGCATCCGTGACTGGCAGGGTAACCCGGAAGATTGCCCGAGTGCATGGCGACGCCCTGCCAGGTGAGGCGCTGCATGTTCGGCATCGGTGCGTTGTCGTAAGTGCGCGAGTAATGCGTTTGCTTTTTCTCGAGAATGGTGAAGACACCGCTCGGCGTGGAGTGCCCTTTTGCTCCCGTACTGACGCTGGTGCGGCCGATGAGGATGCCGTTGCGGTAAACATGCATCACCTGCTGCGGGATGCTGACCAGGGCGACGACCGGGCCGACAGGTGACAATTCGGGCTTCCACCAGTATTCCCCGGGCTTGAGTGTTCCGGTGGCTTTGCCCGTGGGTGTTCCCCGGGTGTGCGCGGCGGGTTTGTCCATGGCCGCTGCCGTGGCGACGAAGGCAACGGCCATGGCAAGGAGGAGCTTCGGCATACCTCGGGGGAGTTTATTGCGGACGGAATATTAGCTGCTGCCGCCCGAATGTGACAACTTTTGCGGCGGAAGAACCGGGCGACCGAACCTGCAGGGAGACTTGGGTGTTGGGCTCGCCACGCACCATTTCAATCAATTCGCGCTGGGAAACTTTGCCCGCCTGCACCCAAGCCCCGTTGGCGTCGGTCACGGCCAGAATGGTGTCGCCCTTTTGCAATGCACCGCTGGTTCCCGCCGGACTGCCGGGCACAATATTGCCGACGCTGGGCAACCCATCCTCTCCCCGCGTGAGCATGGCCCCGATACCGACGGGCGCCGCACGGCGAATCCCCTGTTCCGCAGCCCCGCGCTGCAACGGATCCGCCAGGGATCCCGCCCACTGCATGGCGGCCAGCGTGTCCTTCGAAGCCCATTCCGAGGCAATGCGCGAAGCGGCGCTCGCACGCGCGGCCTCGTCGGCGACAGGCAGGGCCGCAAGGCTGGCTGCAGCCGATGCCGGATCCCGACGGGCCTCCGACTCGAACAAGCCCGCCAAAAGAGCATCCCGGGTGCCTGCGTCGGCGACCGAGGCAATCCAGCGCTTGGCTTCCTCGGGCGAGTTGGCCGACCACTCTCCGGCCAGGTCGGAGAGAAAGCGCCGGCGCGTCCAACCCTGAAGATCGTCGCCCATGGCCAAAGCCGCCGCCGGATCGGTTGCGGCCAGCTGCGCGCCGATGCGGGAATACAACTCACCGCGGCGGTTGCCGTCGGTGTGTTGCCGGACCATGGCCGCGGCCTGCTCCGGAGTCATTTCTCCGCTCTCGAGCAGATACACCGCCAGCGCACCGCCGGCACCGAAGCGCCAGACGTTTCCTCGGCGGATGATATCCAAGGTGCTGGCCCCCGACCATTCGGAGAGCAGTTGGAGCATGGCCAGATCGCGAGACTCTTCGTCGGGCAATTCCCCGATCCGCGCGAGCGCCTGGTCAGGCGGCAGCGCGGCGAGCCGCGCGGCCATTTCCGCCAAACGCAACTCGCGCTGCCGCCGGCTCTCGCCCCCGGGCGGCAGATCCGCATCGCTTGGTTCCTGCTTGGCTCGCGCGGCTGCGTTTTTCGTCGAACCTGCAACCTCGTGCACCTCGAGCAAACCGCCATGAGCATCCCCCGCCGAGGTTTGACCGGACTTGCCGGGGCCGGGGGCAGGCGAGGACTGCTGCGGCGCACCGGATGGCACCAGGAGAACAGCCAGCAAGAGAGCCGACAGCCCGAGCAGCGCGAATGTGGCCACCTTGATACTCATGCGGATAAAAAGATCAACCCAGAGGCCGACAGTGCAAGTCCCATCCGCACGCCGGAGGCGAAATCATCTGGCTCAACCGGCATCGGGCGATTATGGGTTCGAACCATGAAGCGTCCGCAACTCGTGGAATTCGCGCGCCAGAGACTCGCCGAGGGGGCCTCTCGCGCCGAGATCGAAGAGCATCTGCGCGGACAAAATTGGGGAGAGGACGTCATCGCCGAGGTGATGCAGGGGGCGGATCCCGCCCTTCCTCCGATCACCCAAGCGGGTCCCCTTCGTAAACATTGGCTGCCCTGGGTCGCAGCGGGGCTGGCTTTGCTGCTTCTGGCCGGCGGATTTTTTGCCTGGCGCCACTTTGCCTCGGCGCAGGCCATTCGTGCGCTGGTCACGCACGTCTCGTTCGAGGGCGACATCCGAGGCCAACTTGAAGGCTCGGACCGCACGCTTGAGTTGGTCCAATTCCGCGGCGCGCTGGACACCTCCGATCTGGCGCGACCGAAGGCGAGCATGAAGCTGGAACTGGACCGCAAAGGAAAAACCGGCAAGGACCTCAAAAACGTGTCGCCCGCGACCGATGCGCGGTTCATGGCGGCCGCGCTCATGTCCATCGCAGCGGGAGGCAAATTCCTCGGGGGCGCCGATTTGCGCTTCGCCGAGGAGAATGTTTTCTTTCATCTCGACCGCACCCCTTTCAGCGCAGGTGGCGACGACGCCTTGATGGCCATCGTCGGCGCCCTGGCTGGCCCGCAAATCGCCGCCAACCCGTGGGTGCGCATTCCGGCCGGTCCGGCCGGGACCAGCGAGTCGCAAGCCGCGCTGGCCCTTCTCTTCCGACCGACCGATCAGGTGTTCGGCAGCAGCAAGGAACTGCGCTTCACCGGCAAGGAAAGCGGCGAGGATATCGACGGCACTCCGACCGAGATTCATCGTTACGTTTTGAACGGAAAATGGCTGAGCAAGGAATTGCGCCGCCTAATCAGGGAAACGGCAGCAGACGAGAATATGGCCATCGTCGGCATGATCCAGGGACTCGCCACCGGCAAAAGTCTGCCAGACACGGGCAGCGCGGTCGACAGCCTGACCTGCGCCGACGGGGAAATGAAAGTTTGGGTGGGCAGGCAAGATACGCTTCCACGCAGGATTGTTCTGGAGACACGAGTCAGCGAGGGCACTCGATCTCCGCTGTCGCTCTCCCTTCGTGGAGAGATCCGCGCCACCTACGGGAAGACCCAAGCCATCGATTTCCCGGCCGACTCGGTTACTCTCGAAGACCTCAAAAAAAGCGGGCCGTTCAGCCAGTTTTTTTGAGCAGCTTCGGTGCGGCGCGCGGCAGGAACCGGTCAATCACCAACGGTGGCGCCATGGCGGATGGCAGCTACCCGGACACGGGCGTGAACCCTCCCGCGAGCAGGCGGATTTTCGTCGTTGCCACCCGGAGGAAGCTCGAGCAAACCGCCATGGACTTCGGGGCCTTCGACGCCCTCCTCAGATCGACCGGGGAGGGTCTACTTACTCTCGAGATTTGTCACAGGCTCCCAATCCGGACCGGGAGGCTTGGCCACCCAGCGCCGACAACGCTCCAACATGCTCCCCCCCTCGCCTCCCGGCGAGAGATCCGCGAAACAATCCGCCGCCTCGGCAAAACGTCCGGCACGATACAAAGCCCATCCTTCCTCGTGGCGGTCCAGCCACGGGGGGCGGACTGCCTGGGCGTTGTCGTCGAGGGGCACGGTGTATATCTCGACCGGCGCCGAGCGGCCGCTGACCCGCACGATGTCCAGAGTGCGGAGCGGAATTTCTCCTCGGACCTCGTCCGCCACAGCACCGCTCATGACGATCGGCACGCCGTATTTCTTGGTGACCCCCTCGAGTCGGGAGGCCAGATTAACCGCGTCGCCGATGACCGTCGGCTCCATTTTCTCATCCGAACCGATGTTGCCGAAAACGGCCGGACCGAAGTTGATGCCGATGCCCAGGCGCAGGTCCGCACGGGCCTCCGCTTTCCAGCGGCGCCGCATGGCTTCGACCGTCCCGAGCATGGCCAGAGCGGAGCGCGCCGCGCGCAGACAATCACCCCGAGCCCCGTCGGTCGTGACGGTGCCCCACACCGCCATGACCGCATCGCCGATGAATTTGTCCAGCGTTCCCGAGTTGGCAAAGACGATCCTCACCATTTCACCGAGGTATTCGTTGAGTTGCGCCACGAGAATCTCCGGATCGGCCCGCTCCGTCAGGGCGGTGAAACCACGGACGTCGGAGAACAAGACAGCCACGTCCTTGCGGACCCCGCCCAGATGTCCGAGCAAGGTACTTTCGTGGTCGAGCAGGTCTTTGACGACGTCGCGCGAGACGTAGCGCTCGAGACTGCGACGCACGCGGGCCTTCTCGCGGCGCTCGAGGGCAAAGTCGTACCCGAACGAAGTAAGACCCGCGAGCAGCAGGGTGAGCGAGGGGTAAAGCATACTCGGGAGAAAAGACGCGTGGTTGTAGAGGGCCAGAGCCGCGCCCGCGTACAAGACGAGGGCGCCCCCAGTGACACCCAAGGCCACCAACGGACGTTTCAGGGCCACGCTGACAATCCACGCCAACAAGCCCAGCAACAGGCAAGTGAGCGCCACCACGAAGGGTGAAGCCCGTGTGTAGAAGGCACCGGCCGCGGCGGCGGCCATGGCGTGCAGATGAATTTCCGGTCCGGGCAGCGTTCCCACCGGTGTGCGAAAATGGTCGCGGAATCTCCCAGCCAGCGGGCCGAGCAGCACAATTTTGTCCCGGAAGATTTCACCGTTGCGGAGGTTTGCCTTCCACATGGCCGGGACAAAAATCGAATAGAGCGGGACGACCGTGAAGGATCCCGGTTCGCCAAACCGGATGAGCCCGGCATCGGGGATGCCTCCCGCGGCGCCGGCTTTGCGCAGGGCAACGGCTGCGAGCGAATCGCGTCGCTCGCCGGCATGACCGCTTTTGCGCCCGCGCAACTGGGGCTTGGTCAGGTTGAGTTCCCCCAAGAGCAGCGCGTCGGAAACCCGGTAATGCGCTCCCCGCACCACCTTGTCGGGCTCAGGCCAAAAGCTGGCGAAACCGACCACACCGCCGGGGTAGTCGGATGGCAAAACAGAGTCGGAGGGAGGACGGTATTGGCTGGCCAGGGTCTGTGAAGTCCCCGTGTCCTCGAAAAGACTGGCGATGACAGCCCGGGAGCCATGGGTTTGCAAAGCCTCCCGCATCTCCGCATCCCCCTCTGCACGGGCCGGAAAGTGCACATCCAAGACGACGACCTGCGCCCCCGCGCCGAGAACCTTTTCGAGGATTTCCGCATAGACGGCGCGCGACCACGGAAATTCGCCGTGCATGAGACCCAGGGCGCGGGACTGGGCAATCTCCTCCGGTTCGAGTTGACTGAGATCCAGCGAAGCTTCATCCAAGGCCAAAAAAACAAAACGATCGGTCGCCGGATTTTTCAGCCCGTGGCGGACGATGGAATCCTGGAGGGAGTGCTCCGCAAGCTCCAAGGGGGCCAAGGGGACCACCGAACCAAGGAAGGCGAAGACAACCGCCCATGCGGCACAGATCGCCAGCAGTTTCAGTGGACGGCCCCGGGCCCGGCCCAGAGCCTGGTGCCAGAAATTTTTGCGAGTCACGCCGTTCGCGGTTGTGTTCGTCACGGGATTCTCTATGAGTTGTAGCCGACGATTGGTTGCACCGGCCACAAAATCATGACTCCAAGCCTCCGTTGCCTCTTGTTAGCTGCCCTGGGCGCTGCCCTCGCGGACGCGGCTCTCGCCCAGACACCGGCCCAAGTCGTGGCCACAGACGCCGGCGTGGCTCGCCGGGATATGGTGACTGCCTCCACCGGTTTGGGCTTTTCCCCCGAACCTGATTACGCACCGCCCAGCCCTGCCGATGACGACCTCGGCGAACAACGCTTGCTGGTGCCCGATGCTCGCTACAAGTCCTTGACTCTTTTCGCCAACGCCTCGGAGTTTTACACGAGCAATGCGGCCCTGACGAACGGCGCCGGACAGGGGGACTGGTTCAGCGCACTGCAATTCGGTGCCGCCTGGGTTCCGCGCATCAGCGGGAGCCTCTACGGCGAGGTGACCGCCCTGCAACAACTTTACCGCTACGCGGATTTGAGCGGACTCAGCTTCAACAGCCTGGATATCGGAGGAGGACTTCTTTACGTCTTCCGCGACCTCGGAGACCTCTCGGCTTTCGCGCGCTACAACTACAACCTGCTGACCGACGCCTCGGCCAGCACCTCGCTGTTTTACCAGCAGACCATCCGTCTGGGCCTGCAAAAGCCCTTTGTCTTCAGCCGGGCGCACTCGGCCACAGTGGCCTTCAACACGGATCTCAACCTCAACGGCTGGCCAGATTACTCGCTGCGCAACCGGTTTGCCTTGTTGGCGGGGTATCAAGCCAATCTGACCCGCCGCCTGCAGGCCAGCTTGTTCTACCAGATCGCCTACATGCCGTTCATCGAATACGGACGCCGCGACTGGAACCAGATTCTCAGCGCCGGACTGGCGTACAATTTCACCCCTTGGTTCAGCGTGAACGCCTCCTTGGCCGCATCTTTCAACGACTCGAACGACGATTTTTTCACCTACTCCGTCCTCAACACCGGCGCCGGCGTGTCGGCGGTGGTGAAGTTTTGACCCGACATGAAGACTTTCTTGCCCACGGCTTGCCTCTGGCTTCTGGCCCTTGGTGCGACGGCCTTCGCCGCCAATCTTAACGAGGCCACCGTCACCCGCGTGGTGCGGAGCGTGGAAGTGATCCCGCCGGGAGCGCAACCCAAACCGGCTGCAGTCGGGGAAGTCGTACGGGGCAACTCCGATGTTCGCACCGGCGAGGAATCGCGGGCCCAACTGACATTCCCCGACCAGACCTTGGCCCGCTTGGGCGAGAACACCCTTTTCAGCTTCGAGCGCGGCACGCGCGCTCTGGACCTCGAGAGTGGCGCGATCCTGCTTCAAGTTCCGAAAGACGCCGGAGGGGCTACCATCCGCAGCGCGCCCGTCACGGCCGCCATCACCGGCACGACTGTCATGATGGAGCACAGCCCCGGCAATCCGGGCACCGTCAAACTTATCGTGCTCGAGGGAACGGTGCGGCTTTCCTTGACCGGGCGCCTCGGCGAATCCGTGCTCGTCGGACCCGGGCAAATGATTGCGGTGGCCGCGAACGCCCGCTCCCTGCCCGACCCGTCGGTCGTCGACGTAAAGCGCCTGCTCAAGACTTCGCGACTCATCAAAGACGGGGAACTCGAAGCCATGGGGCTCATCTTGGAGACCGTCACAGAGCAGCAGCAAATGCTGCGCGATGGCGAGTTGGGCGAGGCCCCGCCCACCCTTGGAAAGAACCCCGCAAATCCCGCCAACATTTCCGCCAATGTGCTGAACAACCTCAACCTGCAGCGCAACACCACCCAGCAACCGGCAGCGGCGCCGCCACCGCCGCCACCCCCGCCTCCTCCGGCTAAGCCGTACGATCCTTACGACCCCAATAAGCCTTACGACCAGAACAAGCCGCCGGGGACGATCCAGTCAGGCGGGTAGGCGCCCGGTACGCTAGTCGCCCATGACAGCGGCGTCAGATCAGAACCTGAAAAGCCAATGCGAGGCGCTGGGGGCAGCCGATGCTGCCAGGTTGCTGGCAGGCGCGCCCGCCGCGACGGCCGCAGAAGTTCTCTCGACCCTGCTTCCGGATGCAGCGCAGGATATTTTGGGCCTCTTGCCGGCCCAAAAAGTCCGCGAGATTCTGGCGGTCACGTCTGCGGACGTCGCCAAGACCTGGAGGCTCGAATCAAACTACCCGGAGGACTCGGTTGGCAGCCTCATGGAGCCCCCTTTCGGGGTTTTCCGTCCGGAGGACACCGTGGGAGAAGCCATCGAAAGGCTGCGCGAACTCGCCAAAAAACATGTCATTACTTACTGCTTTGTCACGGACGAAGGAAACCGCCTTCTCGGCGTCGTGACCACGCGGGATCTGCTGCTGCAGCCTCCCGAAATCCGCCTCGGAGACTTCATGCTGCGCGACCTTTTCACCCTGCAGCCCGAGACGCCGCTGCTCGAGGCCATGAAGGCCACGATGAACCGCCACTTTCCGGTCTATCCCGTATGCTCGGGTGACGCGCGGCTGCTCGGACTGGTCCGGGGTCAGGCACTGGCCGAAGCCCAGGCTTTCGAGCTTTCCGCGCAAGCCGGCTCGATGGTCGGCGTGGAAAAGGAGGAACGTCTGGCCACGCCGATCTGGCGGAGCTTTTTGTTCCGCCACCCGTGGCTGCAGCTCAATCTTTTGACCGCGTTTGTTGCTGCTGCCGTGGTCGGGCTTTTCGAAAAAACCCTCGACCAGATTGTCCTGCTGGCGGTTTTTCTTCCGGTGCTCGCCGGCCAATCGGGCAACACCGGTTGCCAAGCTCTGGCCGTGGCCCTGCGCGCCATGACCTTGGGTGAACTCAAGGAAGGCGCGGAATGGAAGGCGGTGGTCAAAGAAGCCCTCCTCGGTCTGGCCAATGGAGCTTTCGTCGGACTTACCGCGGGAGCCGGGATGGTGGTGTATGCCCACATGATGAAGAATCCCGTACCTTGGAAGCTCGGGGGGATCGTTTTCCTCGCCATGGTCGGCAGCTGCCTGGTCAGCGGGGCCTGCGGCGCACTGGTGCCCACCGTCCTGCGGCGCCTCGGCGCCGATCCCGCCACGGCCTCCAGCATTTTTCTCACCACGGCGACCGATGTCGTCAGCATGGGGCTCTTCCTCGGTCTGGCCACATGGCTGGTTCTCTGACTTAATCGGTCTCCGTGGACGACACAACAAATCAGGAAAGCGCGAGTCTCCAAGAGTCGCGTGCCGCACTGCTCCACGAGGTGCTGGACAAAGAGCTGGGCGGCCTCAACGACGAGGCCAAAGCCCACCTGCACGCCTCGGCGCGCTGGACCCAACTGCCCGCCGGGCAAATCCTTTTCCGCGAAGGCGACGAAGCCGACTCCATGTATGTGGTTTTGAGCGGGCGGTTGCGGGCCACCCGCGGCGAAGAGGGCAAACAACGCGCCATCGGGGAAATCACCCGTGGAGAAACGGTTGGCGAAATGGCCCTCCTCACCGGCGGCAAACGATCGGCCACCGTCCAAGCCATGCGGGACTGCGTTCTGGTAGGACTCGACAGCCCGTCATTCGCCCAGTTGGCGCGCCTCAGCCCCGAAACGGTGTTGCACGTCGCCCGCGTGCAATTCGACCGGATCCAACGCGCCAACCGCCCCCGGGGCGCCGAACGCCTGCGTTTGTCCATTGCCGTATTGGCCGCCGACACGGCCTGCGACGCGCCTTCGTTCGCCCGCCGGTTGGCCTCCGAAATCGGCCGTCGCAGCACGACTGCGCTGGCCGAAGACTGCAACGCCCCCAACGGAACCGGCTCCGCGAATGACCGCAAATCCCGCCTGGCCATCTGGCTCAACGAACTCGAGGCCTCCGCACAAGTCCTGCTCATGCCCTGCGACGGCAAAGACGATATCTGGACCAACCAGTGCCTGCGCAGCGCCGATCTCGTTCTCATCCTCTCCCGCTCCGGCAACATTCCTTCCCTCCAAAGCCGCACCATCCCCGAGGGCGTGCGGCGCAAACTCGTGGTACTGCACCGTGACGGATCAACGCCCCCGGCCGGCACCGCAGCAGCCCGTTCCGCATGCGGAGCCACCGAGCATTTTCATTTGCGCGAAAACTCGCCGGCCGACTTCGCCCGGCTGGCGCGGCTCCTCGGAGGGCGCGCGGTCGGAATCTCCTTCGCGGGCGGGGGCGCCCGGTCTTTCTGCCATCTCGGGGTCATGCGCGCGCTGCACGAACACGGCATCCCTCTCGACCTCGCCACCGGAACAAGCCTCGGCGCCATCATAGGTTCCGGAATCGCCTTGGACCTCGATCTCGAGGACCTCATGGGCCGCTTCCGCGTGATGGTCAAAACCAACCCGACCAAACGCGATTATCTGCTCATTCCGAGGACTTCCCTCCTCTCCGGTCGCAAACTCGACCGGTTGCTGCCGCACCTCCTCCCCGACACGGACATCGAGGATTGCTGGAAGGACTTTGCCTGCGTGTCGGCCAACATCACCAACCCGGGGGCCCAGTTGCACCACGAGGGCAAGTTGCTGCGCGCGCTACGGGCCACGGTTTCCATCCCGGGCGTCTTTCCCCCGGTCTCGACCGACCAGGGTGAACTTCTGGTCGACGGCGGCGTGGTCAACAACCTCCCGGCCGATGTGGCGCGCGACATCGGGGCCGGACGCCTGATCGCCTGCGACCAGGGCGGCAGCGGAGGAACCGGGGCCGACAAGCCCAATGCCATGGGAATCATCATGCGATCGGTCGTGCTGCAAAGCCGCATCAGCGGCCGGGCATGGAAAACGGCCGCCGACCTTTACTTCGAGTCCCCTGTCTCGGACATCAGTTTGCTGGAATGGG
Organism: Chthoniobacterales bacterium; assembly: GCA_049451035.1. Classification (GTDB taxonomy): domain Bacteria; phylum Verrucomicrobiota; class Verrucomicrobiia; order Chthoniobacterales; family JACTMZ01; genus JACTMZ01. The sequence continues at coordinate 21,120 of JBMTVD010000019.1, forward strand.
AACGCTTCGACCTCGCGGTGAAGCGGGGCTATGACAACGCGAAAAGGGTCCTCGAGGGAGTCGACCCGGCCGACTGGCAATAGCCGCCCTCCTCACAGATTGCCGTCGAAAATGCCGGCGGCGGTCTCGGCGGCTTTTTGCCACCACGGACGCCGTGCCCACAACTGAGGGGAAATTTCACGCGCGCCACACAGATCTCTCTCGAACATTTCAGCCATGCGGGCTCCGGTGTGCGGATCCGCCAGCAGGAGATTGAGCTCGAAATTCCGCATCATGGAGAGCGGGTCGAGATTGCTCGAGCCCACCAGGACGATCGAGCGGTCGGCCACTGCGGTCTTGGCGTGCACCATCATGCCTCTCCACTCGTGAATGGTTACGCCGGAATCCATCAGTCGCGCGTACAGGCGCCGGGCAGAGGCGGCCGCCACCGGGTGGTTGTTGCGGCCGGGGAGAAGAAAGCGCACGCGCACTCCGCGCCGCGCGGCGCCTTCGAAGGCGGCCACCACCGGTTCGGGGGTCACCAGGTACGCATCCGTGATATCAAGACTGGTCCGCGCACGGTCGGCCAGCCAGATGTAAACCTCGCCGACACGGTGGGCGCCGGGCTGATCGGCGGCCACCATGCCGCAAGGGCATCCCGGCATAGCAGCCGGCTCGAAAAACGGCGGGCTGACCATGGTCGACTCGCCTTCGGCCCGACTCCACATGCGGGCAAAGGCTGCGGACACCTGCGAAACGAGCGGACCGTGCACGAGCACCGCGGTATCCCGCCAATTGCGGCCGCCCCATGAACGGGCCGCCCAGTTGTCGCTGATGCACAACCCTCCGACCACGGCCGATGTCCCGTCGACCACAAGGGTCTTGCGATGGTCGCGGTGGCGCAAACGCGGCCACGTCCGCGGGCGGAGCAGCGACACCGGCCGGAAGGCGCGCGCCGTGACACCCTCCATCGCCAGTGCACGCGCGATGGACCCTCCCTTGACCATCATCGTTCCGACCGGATCGTAAATCACGCGCACCTCGACCCCGCGCCTCTGCGCCTCGCCGAGGGCTGCAGCGAATTTGCGGCCGGTGGCATCCCCGGCGAAAATAAAATTCTCGAACCAGACCGTGCTCCGCGCCGCGGAGATCAAGTCCAACATCGCCGGAAAGGCTTCGCGGCCGTCCCGGAGGAGATCCACCCCGGTCACAGCCATGGCCGGCGCCCGGACAATGCGGGACAACTCCGCAAGGCTTCCCGGCTGGAGCAGATCGGACGGTTGGGTCATGCGTGCCCGATTATGATAAGGGCGCGCGCCGCTTTGGCCAGATATCCCCTTTCGCGGTTTGCCAAAAAACGCCCAGCCGCTAATCTTCAATGGTCATGTTCCACCGAGTGCTCTGCCTGCTGGCCGCTGCCGCTGCTTTGGGCGCCGTGCCCGCCAGTCGGGCGGCGGTCGCGCCGGCCGCGAGCATGGTCCGGATCGAGGTCACCTCGCAGCAACCGGACTACACCAGCCCGTGGAGCCCCGGCAGCATCGCCAGCGGCGTGGGCGCCGGTTTTGTCATCGCCGGCAACCGGATCATGACCAACGCGCACGTCGTCAGCAACGCGACCTTCATTTCCGTGCTCAAAGAGGGCGACCCGAACCCGTGGGAGGCTCGCGTCCTCTATGCCGCGCACGACTGCGATCTGGCCATTCTTGAAGTTTATGACCCGTCTTTTTTCGAAGGTACCAAGCCCCTCGAACTCGGCGGGGTTCCGGCCCTCGAGTCGGAAGTCAGCGTCTACGGATATCCGATCGGCGGCGACCGGCTGTCGGTCACGCGGGGCATCGTTTCGCGCATCGACTTCCAACCGTACAGCCACTCGGCCGTCGACAGCCACCTGGCTATCCAGATCGACGCGGCCATCAACCCCGGCAACAGCGGCGGCCCCGTCATGCAGGACGGCAAAGTCGTCGGGGTCGCTTTCCAGGGCTTCCGCGGCGATGTGGCGCAAAATGTCGGCTACATGATCCCGACTCCGGTGGTCGGACGCTTTCTCAAGGACGTGGAAGACGGCTCCTACGACCGCTACATGGATCTTGCCGCCACCTATTTCCCGCTCCTCAATCCCGCGCAACGGGCGGCCCTCGGACTGGGCGACGAAGATGGCGGCGTCCTCGTCGGCAGTGTTTTCGACGGCGGTGCCTCGCAGGGAAAACTGTTGCCCGGCGACGTGATTCTCTCCGTCGACGGCACGAAGGTTTTTGCCGACGGAAAAATCGAGCTGGACGGCGAGCGCGTCGAAATGGCCGAGCTTTTCGAGCGCAAATTCAAGGGCGACAAGGCCCGTCTCCAGATCCTCCGTGACGGCAAGAAAGAAGACGTGAGCCTGGAAATGACCCGCCCGTGGCCCTTCGAGATGCAAGCCAACAGCTACGACAAGCGTCCGCGTTATGTCGTCTTCGGCGGCCTCGTCTTCCAACCCCTCGACCGCGACTTTCTGGCCACGCGGAAGGAAATCCCGACGCGCACCCGCTACTTTTTCGACAACTACGTGACCGACCATCTTTATCGCGAACGCCCCGAAGTCATCATCCTCAGCGATATTCTGCGCGACCAGGCCAACACTTACGCCCGTCCTTTTGCGGGCAACATCGTCGCGAAAATCAACGGCAAAAACATCCGCACCCTGCAGGACGTGGCCGATGCCTTCGCCACGGAGCAGGAGTTCGACGTCGTGGAGTTGCTGGGGGAAGGACGCCCCATCGTTATGGACCGCTCCGGTCTGCCCGAAGCCGAGGAACGCATCCGCCGCCGCTACGGCGTGACCAACCCGCAAAATTTTTAACCACCCATGACTGACCGCATTCTCAGCGCTTTCTTCGTCTTGACCTTGGCCGTCACGATGCCGGTCCAGGCCATGGAAAGCCTGCGCGGCGTTCTTGACGCGATGGGCCCGACTCCGACCCCCGCCGCGACTCCGGCGCCGGTCGCGGAAACCGCACCACCCGCCCCGCCCCCCTCGGCCACCCCCAGCCCGACCCCCGAACCCGCGGAACCGGCCGCGCTGCGACAACCCCCGGTTGTCCGCGTCAATGTCGCCGCCCAATCTCCCAACTTTCTGCAACCGTGGCGCAAAAATCCCCGCACCATCCGGCAGGGACTGGGCGTTGTACTTGCCGACGGCCGCATCCTTGTCACCGCGGAACTCGTCGCCGACCACATCGACGTCGAACTAGAAAAACCCGACACGGCCGCGAAAGCCGCGGCCGAGGTGGAGGTCATCGACTACGACGCGAACCTCGCCCTGCTCGCCGCACCGGCCGCGGAATTCCTCCAAAGCATTCCCGGGGCACGCCTTGACGAGTCGGTTTCCGTCGGCGACCGCGTCGAGATCATGCAACTCGAGTCGAACGGCAAGCCGGTCACCACACCGGCCACCGTGACCACGATCGAGGTCGGCCCCTACCCGGTCGACGAGAACGCCTTTCTTGTTTTCAAACTCAGTGTCCCCCTCCAATCGCGGGAAAACAGCTTCACCATCCCGGCGCTGAAAGACGGCCGGCTGGTCGGTCTGGTCATGCGCTACAGTCCCGCCACCCAGACCGCAGACCTTGTGCCCGCCCCGGTGATCGCCCACTTCCTGCGCGCTGCAGCCGAGGAGCCCTACGCCGGATTCCCGCGGGCCGGGCTCACCTTCTCCGACACCCGCGATCCCCAACTGCGGCGCTTTGCCAAGCTTCCCGACGGCAACGGCGGAGCCTATGTCACAAAGGTGCTTCCCGGTTCCCCGGCCGAAGCGGCTGGAATCATGGCGGGCGATGCCCTGCTCAGCGTGGACGGCAAGAAAATCGACCAGGACGGCAATTACGAGGACGAGCGCTTCGGAAAGATCTCTCTGGCCCATTACGTCTCCACGGCGCTGCAGGCCGGGCAAACAATCCCCATTGTCGTCTGGCGCGACGGCGCTGAATTGACACTCGAGGGCACCCTGGCTCCTCGCAACCGCTCGAGCATGATCAGCCAGCCCTACATTTTCGACCAGGAACCCGACTACGTCGTGGTCGGCGGGGTTGTTTTCTCCGAACTCTCCCGTCAGTTCCTGCGTGAGTTCGGGCGCAACTGGCCCGAGGATGCGCCGCTCAAGCTGGTCTACCTCGACCGTTTCCAGAGCGAGCTTCCGCCCGACCGCGGCCGGGTCGTTTTCATCAGCAGCGTGCTGAGCAGCCCGAACAATATCGGCTACGAGGGGCTCGGCTTCGAAGTCGTGGAGGAGATCAACGGGAAACCCATCCGCAGCCTCGCCGACGTTGCCGCCGCCGTCGACAACCCCGAAGGACCGTACCATCGCATCCGGCTGGCCGAGGATCCGGGCCTGCTCGTGCTCGACGTCGAGGGCTCCCGGGCCGACGAGGCACGCATCAAACAGCAATACGGCCTCGAGTCGCTGCGGCGCCTCGAGCACCAGGACTGAACGCGCCTCGGCGCCCCAGCTTTATGTCGTCACCCGTCCGCGTCCGCTTCGCTCCCTCGCCCACCGGTTTTCTCCATGTCGGCGGGGCCCGCACCGCCCTCTTCAATTGGCTGCACGCCCGCCACACCGGCGGCACGTTTGTCCTGCGCATCGAGGACACCGACCGCGAGCGCCACAACGAGGAAGCGGTCCGCGCTATCTACGATGGACTTCGTTGGCTCGGACTCGACTGGGATGAGGGCGCCGAGAAGGGCGGCGACTTCGGTCCCTACTACCAGAGCGAGCGCGGCCCCGTTTACGAGCGCTATCTCAAGATCCTGCAGGACAAAGGAATGATCTACGAGGATGCGGGCGCCCTGCGCTTCCGCTCGCCGCGCGAAACCGTCACCGTGCACGACGAGGTCTGCGGCTCCATCCCGTTCGATCTCTCCAACCCCGGGACGCACCCGGACATGACCGTGCGCCGTCCGGACGGCTCCTGGATTTTCCACTTCGTCAATGTGGTCGACGACATCGAAATGAAAATCACCGATGTCATCCGCGGCGAGGACCATCTTTCCAACACGCCGAAACACATCGAGCTCTACAAAGCGTTCGGCGTGGAACCCCCGCGCTTCGCCCACATCCCGCTCATCCTCAATCCGGATGGCACCAAGATGAGCAAGCGCGACCAAGGGGCCAGCGTGCAGGGCTACATGGAGCAAGGATATGCCCCCGAGGCCGTGCGCAATTACCTTTGCCTCCTTGGCTGGTCGCCCAAGGACAACCGTGAAGTTCTGCCCATCGAGGAAATCATTTCGCTCTTCGAGTTGAAAAACATCAACCGCCGCAGCGCCGGTTTCGACCTCGACAAGTGTTTCTGGATGAACGGCCAATACCTCATCCAAATGCCGCTGGAGCGCTTCGCGGACCTCAGCCTGCCCTTCATCGGCAAAGCCGGTATCGCTTACGGCCACCGGGAGGCCCTTCTCCCCGCCCTCGCCTTGGTCAAAGAAAAAGTAAAACACCTGACGGATGTACCGGGGTGGATCGACTTTTTCTTCAATGACGAGTACCCCTATGACACGGCAAGCGTCGACAAGGCCCTCGGGGCTGAGGGCGCGCTGGAACGCCTGCACGTTTTGGGAGACCGACTCACCCGGGTCGAGTCTTGGACGGCCCATGACATTGAAGCCGCCTTCAAGGATTTGGCCGCCACCCTCGGGGTGAAAAACGCGGCCCTCGTCCATCCGGCACGCGTCGCCACCACCGGCCGCAGCGTCGGCCCGAGCCTTTACCACCTGCTGGAGTTGCTCGGCCGCGACCGTGTACTGCAACGCTTCGCCCGCACCCGAGAGAAATTCTCGGCTTGAGCGGCGCGAACTTCACGTTGAGTCCGGAATTGGCTGTGTGGGCCAAGAAAGCCATGCCCCTGCGACTGTCCGTGGATCGGGTGTTGGCCTTTGTCTTCTTCCTTCTGGTCATTCCCGCCGGCGGTGAATCCTTCTCGATTGCCGCCGTGGCAAGCTCAGTCCTGCGCGGACGGAGCGAGAAACGACGCGCAGCCGAGCGCGGCGGCGGTGAAGCGCATCACTTCGCGCTCGCGGTCGGACTCCAATCCATCCGCCTCCACGATTCGCGTGGCGACAGCCAGCACCTCTTTGCGCAGCGCGTAGTTGGCCGAGGACAATTCCCGCAACGCGGCCCCCAAAGCATCGTAGTCTGCCTCGGTGGTACCGGGCCACGTCACGATGGAAGCGAAGACGGGGGAACTTCGCACCGCACCGGCGAAGACGGTTTCGGCCCGCTCGCCCGTGGCATCGAGCCCGGCAAGGAAGGCGAAGAACCCCGCGGCGGGGGCTGCCAATTGGTCCGCGCGGTCGACGGGCCGCAAGCGCTCCGGCGGCAGCAGATGGCGGCGCACCATCCATGCCGTGACAAAGGCAAAAAAAGTCACTTGGTTGTCGGCCACGACCACCCGCTCGACACGCTGCAGGAATTGGCGGCGCCCCTCGGGGTCCAGTATGCTCAGCACCGGCAGAAGCATCTCGACCAGCGGAAGGCGCTCGTTCTCGGGCAACCCATCCAAACCCTTCAGCCGTTCAGCCACCGCCTCCTCCAACTCCGCCCCCCCGCTGCCGCGCAGATAGTCGAGTTGCACAGCACGGGCGGGCTCGAGCGAATCGGCGATAAGCAGCGCAAAAACAAGGGCGCGCGCCTCGAGAGGGTCGCGCATGCCGACGCCGCAACGCGCCTGCAGGCTTTCCCGGATGGCCCGCGCTTCCTCCAGGGCGGCCGGCGAGGGCAAGACGGCCGCGGCCGCGACCGCAGCCACCGCGGGTAAAGGGGGCGGCACGGCGGGCGCCTGGGGCGCTGGCGGAACTGGCGGCGGTTCGGCGGCCGACTCCTTCCCGGGGAAACGCCCGTCCCAAGCGGGATCGATGGCCTTGATCCGCTGTTCCAGCGGCGGGTGGGTGTCGAACCACCCGCCGAAAGACATGCGCAACCCGTTGGCGAAAAAAAGGTGCGCCAGATCGCGGCTGTGCTGGTGCCCCACCCGCGAGCCCCCCGCGCCGATCTTTTGCAGAGCATGCGACAAACCATCCGGGTTGCGCGTGAATTGCACCGCGGCCGCATCGGCCAGGTATTCCCGCTGCCTGGAAACTGCACTCTGGATCAGGCGTCCGAAAAAGACCCCGATCCAGCCGGCGATAAAAAGCGTGGCCCCCACCGAAAAGAGCAGGACGACGCCGCTGGCGCCGTCCTTGCCGCGACGACCACCCCGCTGGCCGCGGGCCGCCACCCGCACCAGTCCCTCGCCGATGATGCTCAGCACCAGGATACCGAAAAGAAGTCCGACGAGCTGGATGTTGAGCCGCATGTCGCCATTGAGAACATGGGAAAACTCGTGCGCCACCACACCCTGCAGTTCGTCGCGGTTCAGTTTCTTCACGCACCCGCGGGTGAAACCAAGCGCTGCGTCATCGGGGGAAAATCCCGCGGCGAAAGCGTTGATACCCCCTTCATGGGGAAGAATGTAGACAGCCGGGACCGGCAATCCCGAAGCGATGGCCATTTCCTCCACCACGTTGAGGAGGCGCCGCTCCTCCGGATCCGCCGTGCCGGGATCCACCCGCCGCCCGCCGAGGCTGGCCGCCACGGCCGGCCCTCCGGAACGAAGGGCGAGAATCTTGCCCACGGACGCGATGCCGATGACCGATATGACACCACCGGCCACCCACGCGAAAAAGACCGGCTCCCACAACGAAGGCCCCTGGCCCACCAGCACGATGAGCCCGAGGTAAACCGAGCCGACGATGCCGGCCACCGCCGCGACATAGAGCCAGAGTAGCCGGTGCGACCGGCGCCGGGCTTCGTCCTGCGCGGCGAAAAAGTCCATCGCCGAAGCGAGCCGCCGCGGCTCAGCCGAAATTCACTTTGACCGCCTCGCGCCGCTCCGGATCGGCCACCTCGAAAAGCTCGGCCGGTTGGAAATTGCACGCCCCGGCGATGATTACCGTGGGGAATGTCTCGCGCTTGGTGTTGTAGGCCATGACCGAGTCGTTGTAGGCCTGCCGGGCGAAGGCGATTTTGTTTTCGGTGGAGGTCAGCTCTTCGCTCAACTGCATCATGTTCTGGTTGGCTTTCAGGTCGGGGTAGGCCTCCATCACGGCAAAGAGACGACCGAGCGCGCCGCCCAGAGCGGTCTCTGCCCCGGCCAATCCGCGGACCGCACCCGCGTCTTCCGGGTGGGCCGCCGCCTTGCTGCTGGCCGAGGACGCGGCATTGCGCGCTGCCATGACGGCCTCAAGCGTATCCCTTTCGTGCTTGAGATAAGCCTTCGCTGTTTCGACAAGGTTGGGAATGAGGTCATAGCGCCGGTTGAGCTGGACATCGATTTGCGCAAAAGCGTTCTTGAAACGGTTGCGCAGCCCCACCAGTGCGTTGTAGGTCCCGACCGCGTAAAGGAGAACCACGACCACGGCCGCCGCGAAAACCAAGAGCGTTATCATGGCACGATCATGATGCTACGGCTCCCTTTTGAGCCAGTAATTTCGACAAATGCCTTTGAGCCTCAATCCCGGCCCGGGCTCAGCTCGTCTGCACCGATCAGCGCGCCGATCGGCGGAGCCTGAGGAGCGAAAACAGCGCCAAACCGGCCAGTAGCATCGCGTAAGTAGAGGGCTCGGGAACGGCTTCCACGGAGATCGCAGCTTCACGGTCGAACTCATCGAGGACCCAACTTGAGCCGGAGTTATCTGTAAAGGCACAATCGACGTACGAGTAGCCCGAAGAGTTCTGCTCGGTGGGTACGCCGTCAGTTGCAACAGCCCAAACAACGCCAGTTTCCCCGCCGAGGACCGCCCAGTAGGTGGTGTTGGCAGCGAGGGAGTAGGCACCGAAGTCGAAGCTGTACTTGGTCGTAATACTGGTGACTGCCGAGGAGGACGAAGTCAGGAGGGTTCCAGGGAGGCCGCCGCTATCGGAGTAGAGGCGCAGCGTAACGTTTGTGGCGGGATTAACCCTCGTACCCACCGTGATGCTGTTTAGAACCAGAAACGGAGACGAACCCGA
>JBMTVD010000020.1:0-28960 GCA_049451035.1 Chthoniobacterales bacterium
TCGCCTTGGGTGACGAGGCGAGTTACGCGGAGGTTCCCTTCGATTTCACCAAAGGCCTCTCGCCTTCGGGCAACATGCTGCAGGGCTCACGCGGCGAGGTGACCATCTGGCCGGTGGCGGGTTTGCCGCAAAAGAAGCGGCCGGGCGGAAGGAAGTGAGAAGTGGCGGGAAGACAGGGAGAGCAAGAAAGACCGAGAGGCCCAGAGACTAAGAGACGGGGGGGCGGAGATGCGGGGCGCGGGAGGGGTGGTAGGGATTTTGGGTGAAGGAACTCGCCTCGAGAAGATCGGCGGTGGACAGGGCCGTGGCCATGACATCCGCCAAGCCCAGGCCTTCGTATTCGGACGGAAGGACGGAGAGCAATTGGGCGGAGCGACGGAAGAGGCGGGCTGCAGGACGCAGGCGTCGGCCATGGACGCGGTGGGCGGGTTCGCGGCGGTGGTGCTGCAGGTGAACGTAGCCGCCGGCGAATTGGATGAGGGCCTTGTAAAAAACATGGCGCTCGCCCTCGGCGTCGAGCCAAAGGTGCTCGAGCACGTCGTGCGCCTCGTAATATTCCTGCGCGTTGAAGAGACGGAAGTAATCCAGGTAGCAGGGATGGAAGCCGCCCTCATGGCCCCTCCCCGCCACGCGGGCGGCGATGCGCGCGTGTTTGCCCATGCCGATCAGGCCGCGTCGAGGGCGGCGTGGTCGATGGTCTTGAGACGTTTTTCCCTCGAGTCGAGCCGCGGGATGCAGTCGATGAGCGCGCGGGTGTAAGCGTGCTTGGGCGAGCGCAGCACTTCGGCGGTCGGGCCCTGCTCGACAATCTTGCCGCGATACATGACGAGCACGCGCGAGGCGAATCCGGAGACGATGCCGAAGTTGTGCGTGATGAGGATGACGGCCATGCCGAAGCGTTCTTTGAGGGACGCGAGCAACTCCATGATCTGCGCCTGGATGGTGACGTCGAGCGCGGTGGTGGGCTCGTCGGCCACGAGGATGTCGGGCTGGCAGGCCAGCGCCATGGCGATCATGACGCGCTGCTGCATGCCGCCGCTCAGCTGGTGCGGGTAATCGTGCATGCGCTTGGCGGGATCGACGATGCCGACGGCGTCGAGCCAGCGCACAACTTCGCCGTCGATGTCGGTGACATCGGGCCGGTGCAGACGCACGGCCTCGGCGATCTGGCTGCGCACGGTGTAGACCGGATTGAGCGAGGTGCTCGGCTCCTGGAAGATGTAGGCGATTTTGCCGCCGCGGAGCCGGCGCAGTTCCGCGGCATCCATGGCCAGGACATTGCGGCCTTCGCATTCGATTTCGCCGCGCTTGATGACAGCGGGCGGCACGGGCAGCAGGCGCGTGAGGGCGAGCGCGGTGACGCTCTTGCCGCTGCCGCTTTCGCCGACGATGGCGAGGGTTTCGCCGGCGGCGAGTTCGAAGCCCGCGCCCCGGACCGCCTCGATGGTGCGGTCTTCGAGAACGAAGTCGATGCAAAGGTCGCGGACTCGGAGGATGGGTTGGCTCATTGGCGTTCGGACCGGGTTTCCACCGCTTGGCGCAGCGCGTCGCCGGTCAGGTAAAACGACAGTGCCGCGAGGAGAATGGCAAGCCCGGGGAACAAAATAAGCCACCAGGCGTCGAGAATGTAGGTCTTGCCGTCGGCGATGATGTTGCCCCACGTGGCCTGCGGGGGTTGCACGCCGAAGCCGAGGAAGCTCAGGCCGGCCTCGGCCAGGATGGCCTCGGGCACACCGAGCACGGCGGTGACGAGGATGGGCGCGGCGGCGTTGGGCAGGATGTGGCGGAAGATGATCTTCCATCCGCGCTGGCCGAGGGCGCGCGCGGCCTGGACGTAGGAGGATTCGCGCAGGGTGAGGAATTCGGCGCGGACGAGGCGGGCGGTGCCGGTCCAACTGACCAGGCCGATGACGAAGATGATGTTGAAGATGCTGGGGCCGAGGAGGGCGACGGCGGTGAGGATGAGGAAAAACGTGGGGAAGCACATGAGGGCGTCGACCGCACGCATGACGAGGTTGTCGACCCACTTGCCGAAGTACCCGGCGACGGCGCCGACCACCACGCCGATGAACAGGGAAACGAAGACGGCGACGAAGCCGACGGTGAGCGAAATGTAGGCGCCGTTGAGCAGGCGGCTGAGGACGTCGCGCCCGAGGTTGTCGGTGCCGAGCCAGTTGACGGCGTTGGGTGGAAGGAGTTTGCGCTCGAGGTCGGTCGCGTCGGGATCCATGGGGAACGGGATACCGAGGCGGTCGAGGACGAAAAAAACAAGGGCGACGACGGCGAGGATCACGACCATGACGAGCGCGGCCACGCCGATCCGGTTGCGGCGGAAGCGGCGCCAGGCGCGCCCGCCGGGTGTGGCGGGCACGGTTTCGACCGGGACCGGGGCGGTGGTGATCATTCGAGTCTGACCCTCGGATCGACGACGGCGTAGAGCAGGTCGGCGATCAGGTTGCCGAGAAGGACGAGGGCGGCGGTAACGAAGTTGAGCGCGACGAGCGTGGGGTAATCGCGCTCGAGCACGGCCTCGTAACCGAGCCGCCCCATGCCCGGGTAAGCGAAGATATTCTCGATGATGACGGCGCCGCTGATCAGCGCGGGCAGGAGCATGCCGATGCCCGTGACGAGCGGGCGGATGGAATTGCGCAGGGCGTGGCGGTAGAACACGGCGTTCTCGTCGAGGCCCTTGGCCCGCGCGGTGCGGATGTAGTCTTCGCGGAGGGTCTCGATCATGCTGGCGCGGATGAAGCGGGACTGCACGGCAATGCCGCCGATGGCGAGGATGGAGGCGGGCATCATGACGTGCCACCAGCGGTCGAGGAAAACCTGCAAACCCCCGGTGAAGGCGACGCCGATGGTGTGGGTGCCGAGGATGGGCACGGCGGCCCAGTCGACGAGGGCGATGGCCACGAGGTAGGAAACCCAGAACCCGGGCAGGGCGATGAAAACAAAGGCGATGATGCTGGTGATGACGTCGGGCGGCCGCCCGGCATGGCGCGCGCCGTAGATGCCCAGCATGAGGCCGAAGCTGAGCGAGAGCGCGAGGGCGCCGAGGTTCAGCAAGAGGGTGGCGGGGAGACGCTCGGCGATCTTTTCGAGCACGGGGCGCTCATCCTTGATGCTGCGCAGGTTGCCGGTGAAAAGGTCGCGCATGATGAACGCGTATTGCTCGTGCAGCGGGCGATCGAGGTGGAATTTCTCGCGGAAGACGCGCTTCACCTCCTCGGAGACTTTCGGGTTGAGCTCGCCCCACGGATACGGGCTCCCCGGCGTGAGGGTGATGATGAAAAAGGAAATAATGCTGATGAAGAACAGCAGGACGGCCGAGATGAGCAGGCGACGAACGAGGAAGGCGGTCATGGGTAGCCGAAGGCAGGAAGGTACAAAGGTGGGAAAGCGGGAAGGTTAGCGAACTTCAGATTTTAAATCGGAGAGTGGCGGGTATTCCGGACGGTAAAACCATTCGAGGTAGTGCGACCAGCCGGCTTTGGTCATGGTCACCGGTTCGTCGATCCAGCGTCCGTCGGGGCCCGGGCGGTAGACGCGGAAGGCGTTCTGCCACATGACCGAGGTGCCCTCGGGGACGAAGAGAAACATGTAAGGTTGGTCGTTGTAGATGAGTTGCTGGAGTTGGCCGCAGAGCTCGATGATGGTGTCGCGGTCGAATTCCTCGCGGATGGCCCGGAGAAGGCGGTCGGCCTCGGGGTTCTGGTAGGCAACCATGTTCAGTTGCTCGGGGCCGGTCTGCGAGGAGTGCCAGATCTGGAACTGGTCGAACCCCTGCCCCAGCGCCCAGCCGAGCACGACGGCGTCGAATTCGCCCTTGTTGACGAAGTTTTTGATGAAGACGGCCCATTCGTACATCTCGACGTTGACTTCGATGCCGACGGCTTTGAGATCGGCCTGCACGAGGGTGGCGATGTCGCTGCGGATGGCGTTGCCGTTGTTGGTGATGAGGGTGAAGGAGAAGCGCTGGCCGTCTTGCTCGAGAATGCCGTCGGGTCCGGGTTTCCAGCCGGCCGCGGCGAGAAGTTCGCGGGCCTTTTGCGGATCGTAAACGAGCGGCTGGACGTCCGGGTTGAAGAACCACATCTCGGGCGTGAAAATGCCGGTGCTCTGCACGCCGTAGCCATAAAGGACGTAGCGGATCATCTGGCCGATGTTGACCGCGTGGGCCAGGGCCTGGCGGACGCGCAAATCCCGGAACATGGGCCGGCGCAGGTTCCAGCCGATGTAGTTGTAGGAATTGCTCGGCGCCGAAAAGAGCGTGAAGCGGTCGTCCTGGCGGAAGCTGCCGACGGCCCACGGGTCGACGCCCCAGAAGTCGATCTGCCGGGTCTCGAAGGCGAGGCGCAGGGTCAGCGGGTCGGGCAGCACACGGAAGACGATGCCATCCAAGTGCGGGCGGCCGCGGAAATAATCGTCGTTGCGCACGACACGGACGAACTGGTTGGTCTTCCACTCGGCAAATTTGAACGGGCCGGTGCCGACGGGGGCGCGGTTGAATTCGAGCGGCCACTGGTCGGGCGCGAGGTCCTCGAGCCGGTGCGCCGGCAAGATGCTCATCATCCAGCTCTCGAGCGCGGGGGAAAACGGGCGGCGGTAAACAACGCGGACGGTGCGCGCGTCGGGGACGTCGAGAGAGAGGACGAGTTCGTAGTCGGACTTGCGCGGGGAGGCGACGCGATCGTCCATCAACGCACGGTAGGTGAAGCGCACGTCGCGCGAGGTGAAGGGTGCGCCATCCTGCCAGCGCACGCCGTCGCGCAACCGGAAGGTGATCTCGGGCTCGGCGAGGAAGGGGGGCGCGACAACGTCCTCGAGGGCGAGGCCCTCGCCGGTGCCGAAGCGCGCGGCGAGGAATTCCTGCAGGGCGGCGCGCACCGGGGCGGCGTCGCCGAGGAAGCAGATTTCGCCGAGGTTGCCGTTGGTCCAGACGCGCACGACGCGCGCGGCGGGGTTTTGGCCGGCGAATTCGTCGAGGGCGGTGCCGAGGGCGCCCGGGGCGGTGATACCGAGGGTTTTGACGGGGCGCGGCGCGACGCCGAACATGGCGGCGATTTTTTCCGAGTCCGACACGCCGGGCAGCGTGAGGTCGAGAACCAGTTTGTCGCCGTCGACGGTGTAGGGCCCGAGATGGAGGGCGGCGCGGTCGACGATCCGGGACTCCAGGCCGGCGGCGGCCCGGATGGCCTCGGCCGGGCTGGCGAAGAAAAAAGTGCTGCGTTGCCGCAGGGCCCACGATTCGGCGAGATCACCCTCGATGACGAGGTCGGCATCGTATTTGAGGAGGCCGTTGAAAATCACCCCGGTGACGGAGGCCGCGGCGGAGTCGGCGGCCTGGAGGGGGTTGAGGGTGGTCGGTTCGCCGATGCTGCCGATGTACATCTCGTTCTTTTTGTCCGAGGAGATACGCGAGACGGTCCACAGGGCCAGCGCCGTCACGGCGGTGAGGAACAGGGGAATACCGATGATCAGGGTCCGCACGCGGGGCATCCGGCGCATTTTCCCCGCCGATCCCCGCACCGCGAGTCAAAATGCCGCGGCGGGGGCGGGATTTGCCTTTGCAGGCGGCGACCCCGCCGTCTTATTCTCCCCTATCCCATGGTCACGGCTGTGAAGGAAAAGAAGGGAAAGCGCCAAGAAGTCGATGCCGATCTGACACGACGCGCTTTCCGCACGATGCTGAGGGCGCGCGCGACAGAGGACAAGCTCGCGGCGCTCTACCGTGCCGGCATGATCAAAGGCGGTGTCTTTTTGGGCAAGGGCCAGGAGGCCTTGAGCACGGCGTCGGCCATTTTCCTGCAAAAGGGCGATATTTTCGGTCCGCTCATCCGCGACCAGGCGGGGCGGTTGGCTTTCGGCGACACGATCCTCGACACGCTGCGCACGTACCTCGGCTCGGCCAAGGGACCGATGCGCGGACGCGACGGCAACATCCACCGCGGACGCCCGCGGGAGGGCTACTACGCGATGATCAGTCACCTGGGCGCGCTTATCCCGGTGGTGGCGGGCGGTCTTTACGCGCGCCGTTTGCGCGGGGAGACGGGCGTGGTCGGCGTGACATCGATCGGCGACGGGGGAACGTCGACCGGCGCGTTCCACGAAGGGATCAACCTCGCCGCGGTGGAGCGGCTCCCGCTCGTCGTGGTGGTGGCCAACAACCAATACGCCTACTCGACGCCGAACAACCGGCAGTTCGCCTGCGCCGATCTGCTCGACAAAGCGGCCGGCTACGGTATCGCCGGTTTCAAATGCGACGGCACCGACCCGGCCGCGTGCCTCGAGACATTGCACCTCGCGGTGCAGGCGGCGCGCGAGGGACACGGGCCGCAACTCGTGGTGGCCACGCTGCTGCGCCTGGTCGGGCACGGGGAGCATGACGACGCGGGTTACGTCGACCCGAACCTGCGCAAAGGCAACGTGGGGCGCGACTGCATCGAAGTCGGGGCCGCACAACTCACCGGAGCCGGACTGGCCACCGCGGCGGACGTCGCGGCGTGGACCAAAGAAGCGCAGGCCGAGGTGGAGGAAGCCCTCGACATCGCACAGCGCGAGAAGGGGCCGGATCCGGACGCGGAAGGCTGGCAGGCCATCTCGACCGAACGACTGGTCGAGGGGCAATACGCGGCGGAGGACGAATGAGCATCACCTACCTGGAAGCGATCCGCGCCGCGCAGGAAAAAGCGCTCACCGACGACCCGCGTGTCTTCATTTACGGGCAGGACGTGGGCGCGTTCGGCGGTGCCTTCAAGGCGACGAAAAATCTGGCGGCGGAATTTCCCGGGCGGGTGATGGATTCGCCTTTGAGCGAGGACGCGATCGTCGGCATGGCGGTCGGCGCGGCCATCGAAGGAGCACGGCCCATCGTGGAAATGCAATTCGCCGATTTTTCGACCGTCGGGTTCAACCAGATCGTGAACCAGGCCGCCACGCTTTATTACCGCACGGATGTCCCCTGCCCGATCGTGGTGCGTTTGCCCAGCGGCGGCACGCTGGGCGCAGGGCCGTTCCACAGCCAGAGCATGGAGGCGATTTACTCGCACTACCCGGGGCTGGTGGTGATGACGCCGGCCACGGTGGAAGACGCCTACAGCATGATGCTCGAAGCGGTGGCCATCGACGATCCGGTCATTTTCTGCGAGCACAAGCTCCTCTACTACCACCTCAAGGCAGCCAAACTGCCCGAAGCCGCGCAACCTGCGGGCAAGGCGCGCATCGCACGGGCCGGCCGCGATGCCACCGTGGTGACCTACAGCGCGATGCTGCACGAATCGCTGCAGGCCGCGGAGGAACTTGTCCCCGAGGGCTGGAACATCGAGGTGATCGACCTGCGCACGGTCAAGCCGCTCGACACCGACACGGTGCTCGCCTCGGTGGCGCGCACGGGGCGCCTGCTCGTGGTGGGCGAAGCGTGGCCCTGGGGCGGCGTGACCGCGGAAGTGGTGTCGCGCGTGGCGACCGAGGGCTTCGGCTTGCTCGATGCCGCGCCGATGCGCCTCAACGCGAAGGACACGCCCGTGCCTTACCATCCCGACCTGTGGGCGGCCCATCGTCCCACCGCCTCGGCCATCGCCGCGCGACTGCGCAAACTTCTCACCCAATAAAATTCATGGCCCGCATTCCTCTCCTCATGCCGCAACTCGGCGAATCGATCGCCGAAGCCACCATCGTCCGCCTCATCGCCAAAACCGGCGAACAGGTCGCCGCCGACACCGATGTGATGGAAGTCGAGACGAACAAAGCCGTCATGGGGGTGGTCGCGCCCTGCAGCGGCAAGCTGACCGAGTTGCGGGCGCGGGAAGGCGAGAGCTACGCCGTGGGGGCGACGCTCGGATACCTCGAGGTTTCCGACAAGGACGCCGAGCGCATGGGTTATCTCGAACCGGAGGAAACCGCGGCGAACGGACAACCGGCCGGATCGATGCCGGCCGGCGCGCCGGAGAAACCGAAGAAGCAGCGCAAGGCCAAGCCCGAGATCAAGGGATCGGACAAACCCGAGCCGGTGATCAAAGGCCTGCCGGTCCCCGCGCACGCCGGCGGGGCCGCCTACCTCTCGCCGCGGATGAAAGCGCGCATGACCGAACTGGGCTTGAGCGCGGCCGACCTCGCCGGCGTGGCCGGCAGCGGCGCGGGCGGTCGCGTCACCATCGAGGATTTCGAGCGCTTCATGGAAAACCTCGTGGAGCAAAAGATCACCGAGGCTTCCTCCATGCGCGTGGCCGTGGCCGACGCGATGCGCCGCAGCTGGACGCGGCCGCTGGCCACCGTGGTGCTGCCCGTCGAACTCGACAAGATGCTCGTGCACCGCAAAGCGTCGGCGGAAAAAGCCGGCGTGTCGCTTTACGCCCTGCGCGCGCTGGCCATGGCACTGAGCGAAAACAGCGCGCCGGCCGGACGCCTCATCGGCAGCCAGGTCATCCACCCCAGCTCGATCGACATCGGCTTCGCGGTCGAGGCGGAGGACGGCGTGCTCGTGCCGGTGATCCGCAACGCCGACAAACACCCGCTCAAGGAATTGGTCCCGATCTACGCGCGTCTCGTGGAACTCGCGCGCCAACGCCGCCTCACGCCGGCGGACATGGGACAATGCATTTCCACGGTGACGAATTACGGGACCTTCGGCCTGACTTTGGCCACGCCGATTCCGCTGCCGGAGCAGACGGTTCTGCTCGGACTGGGCGCGGGCCGCATCGAGCCGAAGTGGGACAAGGAGAAGCAGCAATTCCTGCCGGTGACCGTGGCGCAATTCACCCTGAGCTTCGACCACCGTGTGCTCGACGGAGGCGCGGCGGGGCGTTTGCTCATGCGCATCGCCGAACTGCTCGAGCACCCCGAGCAGCTGTAAGAACTCAGGCGAATCCCTGGGCGACGCGCTGCAACTCGCGCTGGAAGGCCATGACATCGGCCTCGCTCGGGCGGTAACCGGGCCGGCCCGGAACCAATCCAAGTCGGCCGGTCTGGTCGAGCATCCACTCGGCGGTCTCGCCGTCGGAGAAGGTGACTTGGCCGCTGGCCAGCGCCTGCGGCTTGGTGATGCGGTCCATGGTGACGTTGACTCCGCCCGTCGGTGCGGCGGCCTCGCGTTGCGTTTCACCTTCCTGCTTGGCCGCGGCCAGACGTTCGGCGGCCTCGGATTGTTTCGGCTCCTCCTCTTTGATCTGGAGCTTGAGGTCATCGACGAGAAAACGGACATCCATGTAGGTCATGGCGAGCTGGAGTTCGTCCTTCAGGCGCTTTTGCACGTCGGAAAGGGAGGCGCCGGCGGCGATCCAGGCAGCCACGGCTTTCTTGTGCTCGTCGGTCAGATCCATGGGCGCCACGCTAGCCACTTTCGCCCGCCATGAAAAGGGGCGGACTTGCCAAGACCGCAACTTCGCCTATTTAGAAGAAACCATGACCACGCACGCCCGCCGCTTGGCCGCCGCCGCCGCCCTCACCGCCCTGGCGGCCGCGGGCTGCGAAAATATGACGGCGGGGGAAAACGCGCTCATCGCGGCCGGACTGGCCGGGGCCGCCACCGGTATCGCGCTGGGGACAACCGGCGTTCCGGTCGGCACGACTTTGCCGGTGGCACTGGGTGCCGCCGCGGGGGCGGGGGCGCTGGGTTACGGTGTTTCGAAAATGCAGGTGAACAGCGACCAGCGCCTGTTTGCCGAGCAGCGCGGCCGGTCGATCGTCGAACAAGCCTACGGGCGCGGGGCGACGAACATCCCGCGCTACATCCTCGTCGATACCATCGCGGAAAAGCCCTCGGGAGGGCGGCCGGTCATGGTCTACGACACGGCCTCGGGACGCGTGGCCAGCCGGCGCATCTACTATATCAACATGCCGCCGGGACCCTACGGCTACGTCGAAGCGCCGGCGGGAATGCTCGGCGGAGGTTGAGCCGGATCAAAGCGGCGGCGGGCGGCCTCAGCGCCGCGAGGCCATGAAAAGCCGGAGAACATACCAGAACATCATGGCGATGCCGGCGAAGAGCTGCATGGCCGCGGCCACGTCGGCCCCGGCCGGAAAGCCGCGCATGATGTTCGACGTCGTGTAGAGCACCGATCCGCCGGCCAGCACAATCATGGCCACGGAGAACCAGGTGCCGAGATCGAAGCCGAACAGGACCGCGGCGACAATCAGGGCCAATCCGAAGAGGCCGCCCCAGACGAGGAAGGAGCGCAGGAAGGAAAAATCCTTCCCGGTGGTGACCACCACGGCGGTGAGAAGGAGAAAACCGCCGATGGTCACCTGCGCGGCGCTGCCGATGACACCCGGCGCGACGCTGTCGGCCGCGGCCAGCAAAGGAATGAAAATCAGCGCCTGCAGCAGGACGTAGAGGGCAAATCCGACATATTGCAGCGGGCGCGCGACCGTGGGCACGGCGATGAGGGTGGCGAGCCAGGAAAGCAGCATGAATCCGCCGAGCACGACAAGCCACGAGACGCCGGAAAAAATTTGCAGCACGCTGTTGGCGACGCCGCTGCGGAAGAACCAGACCTCCAAACCGACAAAGAGCAGGATGGCGAGAACGAGATGCGCGTACACGCGGGTCAGAAACGAGCTTTGCTCGCGCGCGGCGAGATCGGCCACGGGGACAGTGTAGGGGTTTGTCATGCCCGGAAGATCGTCTAGGCGCCGGCCGGGGGCACGCTTTTGTTTTTCGCCCGCGGATGGAAGTGGCGGTGCGTCTGCCGGAGTTGGCGCGTATCGACATGCGTGTAGATCTGGGTGGTCGAGATATCGGCGTGCCCGAGCATTTCCTGGATGATGCGCAGGTCGGCCCCGCCGCCGAGCAGATGCGTGGCGAAGGAATGGCGCAGCATGTGGGGGTGGATTTCCTTCTCCAAACCGGCCCGGCGCCCCAGCGCGACGAGCAACTGCCAGATGCGCTGGTTGGTCAGTTTGCGTCCGCGCACCGAAAGAAACACCTCACCCCCCGTCTTTTTGCCGACCAGCGCCGGGCGCCCTCCGTCGAGGTAGCGTTGCACCGCTGTGCGGGCCCGGCCGCCGACCGGGACCAGGCGCTGCTTGTCGCCCTTGCCGAGCACGCGGATGAAACCGGCTTCGAGGTCGAGGTTTTCCAGGCGGGCGCCACACAACTCGGAGACACGCAGCCCGCTGCTGTACAGCAGTTCGACGATGGCGCGATCCCGCATTTCGAGAGGCGTCCGGCCCGCGGCCGCGGCGATGAGGCGCTCGACTTCCGGCGCGGAAAGCGTGTCGGGCAGGTAGCGCTCGATTTTCGGGACGGGCAGAAATTCGGTCGGGTCTTTGGACAACCGGCCCCGCTGCACGAGATGGCGGAAAAAAATGCGCAGCGCCACGGCATGCAGTTTGACGGTGGCCGCGGAGGCACCGCCGCGTTTGCGCCAACCGAGAAACTCGCCGATCAGCCCGGCCTCCACGGCAGCCGGTTCGGTGGCCGCCTTGTTCTCCGCCGCCCACTTGGCAAAAACCTCCAACGAGGCGCGCGTGCTCAGCTGGTAGTTGTCGGAAAGTCCCCGCTCGGTGGCGAGGTACATGATGAACTGGTTGATCTCCGCATTCACGCGGGAGTGCGTCCGAGCGCCAGCCGTTCGTAGGCCTCGCGGTATTTGGCGGCGGTCTGCGCGATGATCTCCGCAGGCAAACGCGGCGCGGGCGGCTGACGGTCCCAGCCCGACTGGAGAAGCCAGTCGCGCACGAATTGTTTGTCGAAGCTGGGCGGGTGCTGCCCCGGTTCCCAACGGTCGGCCGGCCAGAAGCGCGAGGAATCGGGCGTGAGACATTCGTCGATAAGGAGCAACTCGTCGTCGACCAGACCGAACTCCAGCTTGGTGTCGGCGATGATGACACCGGCGCGCTCGGCGTGCGCACGGCCATGATCGTAAACCTCCAGGCTGGCCTCCCGGACCTGATGCGCCAAATCATCGCCGAGGAGGCTGCGGCACTGCTCCCAAGTGATGGGTTCGTCGTGCCCGCTGCTGGCTTTGGTCGTCGGGGTGAAGAGCGGTTGGGGTAATTTCGAGGCCTCGCGCAGGCCGCGCGGCACGGCATGGCCGCCGACCAAGCCGCGATCGCGGTACTCATCCCAGGCCGCGCCGGCGAGGTAGCCGCGGACGATGCATTCGACGGGCAGTGGTTTGGTGCGGCGGACCAGGGTCGCGCGACCGGCAAGTCCATCGGGAAAATTTTTCAGTTCGCCGGGGAAGGCGTTGAAATCGGCCGTAATGAAATGGTTCGGCACGAAGTCGAGGCGCTGGAACCAGAAGGCGGACAGGGCGGTGAGCACCTCACCCTTCCCGGGGATGGGATCGGGCAAAATGCAGTCGAAAGCGGACAAGCGGTCGGAGGCGACCAGCAGGGCGCGGTCGCCCGAGGCGTAAACCTCGCGGACTTTGCCGCGGCGGAGAAGGGGCCAGCCGGGAATTTGCAGGTCGCTCATCGGCGCGGGTTTTCTAGAGTCGAACGGCCCCGCGGCCAAGCCGAAAGAGGCTCTGCAAATTCCTTGGAAGCCCCCCGCGACCCGCCTATCCTGCTCGGTTTTATGGAAATCCCGATTCTTCTCGCGCAAGCCGCACCCGGTCCGGAGCAGCCGCCGATGCTGTTCCAATTCATGCCGCTGATCATCATTGCGGTGCTGTTTTACTTCCTTCTCATCCGCCCGCAGCAGAAGAAACAGAAGGAGCACGAGAAACTGGTGGCCGGGGTGAAAACCGGCGACAAAGTCGTCACGGCGGGCGGCATCCACGGCATCGTGGCCAACCTCAAGGAGACCACCATCCTGCTCAAGGTCGCCGACAACGTGAAGATCGAGGTCGACAAAAACTCCATCACCAGCGTCAGCAAGACCGAAGCCGCCTGATCCGGCGCCCCCCCGCCGCACGAAATCATGAGTCCCACCTTCACATTCCTTTTCGGGCTGCTGCTCCTCGGCCTGTTCGCCTGGTATTTCATGACCGATGCGGCAGGCCGCAAGCGCGCCATCGGGCTCGTGCTCACGCTGCTGCTGGTCGCTTTCTGCATTGAAGCCATCATGCCGCCGGAGAAAAAAATCCGGCTGGGCCTCGACCTGCAGGGCGGGACGTCCTTCCTGCTGCGTCTCGTCGGGGAAGACGGAGAGGAAATCACCCCGACCACCCTGGACCAGGCCATCGAGGTCATCCGCAAGCGCGTGGACCAATTCGGCGTGAGCGAGCCGGTCATCGCCGCGCAGGGTCGCGACCGCATCCTCGTGCAAATTCCCGGGCTCGACACGCAGCAGCTCGCGCAAACCAAAGAGCAGCTCCAGCGCGTGGCCAAGCTGGAATTCGCCCTCGTGCACCCGCAGAGCGAATCCGTCCTTGCGCAGGCCGACGCCGGCGAAGGCGTGCTGCCGCCGGGTTACCTGGTCAAGGAGTACCAGGACGTCATCGAGGGCAAGGAACAGACCATCAGGCTGCTGGTGAAAGCGCGCGCCGACCTGACGGGGGACCGCGTGGTCTCGGCCAACCCGTTCTACGACACCCAAGGCTACGGCGTGGCCATGCGGCTCGACGGCGACGGCGCGAAAATGTTCGGCGACCTGACGACCGCGCACGTCGGCGAAAGGCTGGCCATCATGCTCGACGGCGACGTGCAGAGCGCCCCGAGCATCCGCCAACCCATCTACGGCGGGGAAGCCGTCATCACCGGGCGCTTCACCGACCAGGAGGCGCGCAATCTGGCCAGTGTCCTGGAAAATCCGCTCAAGACGCCGGTGGAGATCGAGGAAACGCGCAGTGTTTCGGCCTCGCTCGGGGCGGATTCGGTAAGGAGCGGCGTCGGCGCCGGGCTGTTGGGTGTGGCGCTCACTTTGCTCTTTGTCCTCTTTTACTACCGCCTGGCCGGACTGGTCGCGTGCCTGGCGTTGTTCGTGAACCTCATCCTGCTTTTCGGCGCGATGTGCATGTTCAACTTCGTGCTCACGCTGCCGGGCATCGCGGGCATCATCCTGACCATCGGCATGGCGATCGACGCCAATGTGCTCATCTACGAGCGCCTGCGCGAGGAGATGGCCGCGGGCAAGTCGCTCGGCGCGGCGGTCAACTCCGCCTACAACAAAGCGTTTTCCGCCATTTTCGACGCCAACGTGACCACGCTGATCACTTCGGCCATTCTCTTCTGGCAAGCCACGGGTCCGGTCAAGGGCTTCGCCATCACCCTGACCCTCGGCATCATCGCCTCGATGTTCTCCGCGCTGCTCTTCACGCGCACGTGCTTCGGCTACATGCTGGAAACATTCGGGCTGAAGAAACTGCGCATGCTCAACTGGATCCCGGCGCGCAAGATCGACTTCATCGGGCGCCGCCAGGTCGCTTTGGCGCTCTCCGCCATCCTTATCCTCGGCTCGATCGGTTTCTTCGCCTGGCGCGGCGAGAAAAATTTCGGCATCGATTTCACCGGCGGCGATCTGGTGGTGCTCGGATCCGAGCAACCGATCCCCCTTGCCGACCTGCGCCGCAGCGTCGAGTCGGCCAACCTCGGGGAAGCCACCCTCCAGACCTTCATGGAAGAGGGGCGCGAAATGGTCACCGTGCAAAGCAAGTTCGGCACGGCCGACACCGTGGTGGCCAAACTGCAGCAGGACTTCCCCTCGGCGGGCTGGACCATCGAGCAGAACGACACCGTCGGTCCGCGGGTCGGGGAGGAACTGGCCGGGCGTTCGCTTTTCGCCCTCGCGCTGGGACTGTTGGGGATTCTTGTCTACGTGACCCTGCGCTTCGAATTTTCCTTCGCACTCGGCGCCATCGTCGCGCTCCTGCACGACGTGATCCTCACCATCGGCGTGTTCTCCATGCTGGGCCGGGAGATCACCATCGTGATGGTCGGTGCGGTGCTGACCATTGCCGGGTATTCGATCAACGACACCATCGTCGTCTTCGACCGCGTGCGCGAGGGTCTCGCGTCCGGGCGGCGCGGCAGCGTGGCCCACATCATGAACGAGTGCATCAACGAGACACTCGGCCGCACCATCCTGACCGGCGGCACGACCCTCCTGGCCACCGCCGCACTCTACTTCCTCGGCGGTCCGGTGCTCGGCGACTTCGCGCTGGCCATCATTATCGGCATCGTCGTCGGCACGTATTCGTCGATCTTCATCGCCGCCCCCATCGTACTGTGGTGGGCCAAACGCACGGGCAAGAGCATCAAGCGGGAAGTCCTCGGCGATCTCCCCCAGGCAGCCTCGTAATTCCGCCCGATCACGCGCGCCGCAGTCTGCTGCGGCCGGCGAGACGGGCCTCCCGCACCGTCCGGCCGCTCACTTCATCAGCAACAGGCTGAGCGCCATGACCAGCATGCCGCCCACGAGGCCGAGCACGCTGTCATGCCCTTTGCCGTAGGCGCGGCTGGTCGGCAGCAATTCGTCCAGGCTGATGTAAACCATGATCCCGGCCACGGCACCGAAGACAGGGCCGACGAGGTCTCCCGGGATAACGGCACCGCCGCCACCGGCCAGCATGACGAAGGCGGCGTAAGCAACGAGGGCGCCGATCGGTTCGGCCAGACCGCTCAACGCGGAATAGATGAAGGCCTTGCGGCGACTGCCCGTCGCGTAATAGATCGGCACGGAAACGCTCATGCCCTCGGGAATGTTGTGCAGGGCGATGGCCACGGCAATAGCCACCCCGAGACCCGGATCCTCCAGGGCGACCAGGAAGGTGGCCAGGCCTTCGGGAAAGTTGTGGATGCCGATGGCCACGGCGGTGAAGAGGCCCATGCGCATGAGTTTGTGGTCATGGCGGCGGCTCGGCGCGGGTTTGTCCTGCGCGTGGAGCAAAGTCTCGGCCTCCTCGTGGGAGCGGGCCTCGTGCGGGTTCTCCGCGGCCGGGATCAGATTGTCGATCAGGGCGATGAGGAGGATGCCCCCGAAAAAGGCGGCCGCATTGATCCAAGCCGCCACGGCGTTGCTGTGCCCCGCGCCGATCAACGCCGCTTCGCCCTTGGGAAAGATTTCCACGAAGGAGACGTAGAGCATGACGCCGGCGGAGAATCCGGTGGTGACGGACAGGAACCGGTGATCGGTCTGCTTGGCCAGAAAAGCAATGCAACTACCCACCACCGTGCCGAGCCCCGCCAGCAAAGTGAGCAGGAAGGCTGTCAGCAGATGTTCGTTCGTCATGACGCGATGCGGGGATTACCCGCGGAGAGCAGCGAAGTCAATGCGGGCCCGACGCGGAGGCGGAGGAAGCAAGCGAGGTTGGCCGGCGCTGATCCGGACGCCGGCGCGCTGCTCACGACTGCGTGACGAGCCACGCGATATACCCGAAGTAAGCAACCAGCAGGACGAGACCTTCGGTCCGGGTGATGCGGAACCCGGTCCACGAAAAAATCCAGAGCACGACCGCGAAGCCGCCCATGACCCACAAATCGACCGCGGTGATCCCCGCGGAAGTCAGCGGGGTGATGCCGGCGGACAGACCGAGAATGCCGAGAAGGTTGAAGATGCTGCTGCCGACGATGTTGCCCACCGCGATGTCCGCTTCTTTTTTCAGGGCGGCGACCAGCGATGTGGCGAACTCGGGCAGGCTGGTGCCGAGCGCCACGATGGTCAGACCGATGACGGCTTCGCTCAATCCGGCCGCGCCGGCGATGTCGATGGCCGCCCCGACCAGCGACTGCGCACCGAGGACGAGCAGGACCAGGCCGCCCGACACCAGGAGCAGGTCGACCGCCACGCCGCGTTTGGAAACGCGAATTTCCTCGCCGAATTCCGCCGCCAACGGGTCGGCTCCCTGCCGTTTGGCCATGACCACGCTGAAGACCACATAAACAACCAAGAGGGAGAAAAGAACAAAACCTTCCGCGCGCGACAAACCCCCGTCGCGCAGGAAGAGGAGAGCGAGCCCGGTCACGGCGATCATCACCGGCGTGTCGATGCGCACGATCTGCGAGGCGACTTTGATGGGAACGATGAGGGCCGAGAAACCGAGGATGAGGCCGATGTTGCAGATGTTCGACCCGACGACGTTGCCCACGCTGATGTCGCCCTGCCCGAGGTAAGCCGCGCGGAGGCTGACCATCAGCTCCGGGGCACTCGTGCCGAAGGCCACGACGGTCAAACCGACAACCAGCGGGCTGAGACCGAGACGGAGCGCCAGCGAGGAACTCCCGCGGACCAAGCCTTCGGCGCCCCCGTAGAGAAGCACCAGCCCGAGAACGAGGAGCAGGAAAGTGGCGATCATGAATGCGCCGGGCCCGTCGGATGCGGGGCGCGCGGCGGCGTGCGGAAAAAGACGGCAACGGCCACGGTGGCCGCCGTGCCGACCAGCACGTAGTACGGCCACGAAATGGCCGGCCACCACTCGGGGAGAAAGACGCCGAAGGACCACTCCTGCGGCACAAGCTCACCGCGCACCAACGCGCCCAGCTCGAGCGCGGGGATTTTCACTTTGCAAAGCACGAGAACGGCGGCGATGCCGGCCAACATCGCGGCGATATTGGCGCGGTCGCTGCCGCGCGTCTCGGTGAGCATGCCGAGCAGGAACACGCCGAGCAGACTGCCGTAGCTGTAGCCGAGGATGCCGAGGGCCAGCGGAATGATGGTGATGTTGGTTTGCAGGACGGCGTAAGCGGCCGCGGTGGCCACGCCGACCATCAAAGCCCCGAACACGGCGGTGGCGATGCGCGCGACATTCACGGCCCGCGCGTCGCTGGCCCGGGATCCGCCGAGGTAAGGCACGTAAAAATCTTTGGTGAACGAGGTGGCCAGGGCGTTGAGCGCCGCGGAGGTCGACCCCATCATGGTGGCGAAGACGCCCGCGACGATGAGTCCGCGGATGACGACGGGCATTTCGTTGACGATGTAGTAGGCAAAAACCTCGTTGTGCTGCGCCGGCAGATTCGGATCCGGCGTTGTCTCGTAGTGCACGGCCAGCAGCAGGCCGATGGCGAGAAAGCCGAGGACGATCGGAATGTCGGCGAATCCGCTGACGATGAGCGAGCGCTTGGCCTTGGCCGGATTTTCCGCGGTGAGCAACCGCTGCACCATGTCCTGGTCGGTGCCGTGGGTGGCCATGGTGAAAAGCGTCGACCCGATGATCGCCGCGAAGATGGTGTAGGGCGTTTCGAGCATCTGCTTGAGCGCCTCGCCGAAAGGCTTCGTGGCGTCCCATCCGGTCTGGAACATGCCCGCCCCCGGATTGGCCGCGAGGCTGGCCGAGACCGTGGCCCATCCGCCGGGAATGGCGGCCAAGATCGTGCCGATGGCGAAAAAGATGGCGCCGATCATGAGGCAGGCTTGGATCAGATCGGTCCAGACCACCGCTTTGATCCCGCCCACCGCGGTGTAGATGGTGGTCACCACCGTGGTGAAAAGGATGCCCCAGAAATAAGTGCCGAGCGTGACCGGCGCGTCGGGATACAGGTAGCGCCAGATGACGACGATGATGACACCGCCGAGGTAAAGCCGCACGCCGATGCCGAGCACCCGCGTCACGAGGAAGATGGCACTGGCCATGTTGCGCGTGCGCGGGCCGAAGCGCAGGTCGAGAAACTCGTAGATGCTCTGCACATTGTGGCGGTAGTAGGGAGCGATGAACAGGTAGGCGATGAAGAAGCGTGCGATGACCGTGCCGATGGCCAATTGCGCGTAGGCAAAGCTGCGGGTCTTGAAGCCCTCGGCCGGCGCACCGAGGAAGGTCGCCGCGCTGGTCTCGGCGGCGATGATCGAAGCCAGCACGGCCCACCACGGAATCTTGTGTCCGCCGAGGGTGAACTCCTGGAGGTTGTTGCTGCCGCGTCCGGCGCGCAGCCCGATGCCGACAATCACCGCGAAGTAGACCGCGACGACGACGGCATCGATGACGAGAGCTGTGGGCACGGGCGGAATTTTTGTTGGCGGGCGCCAGCCGGTCGAACCGGTCTGCGCGAGAGGCGTTTACCGGCGGCGAGTCTCTGGTAGAGTGCACGCTCCGGGCGAGCAGAAAGCGCGCGCCGGAGACCGCCGCCGCCATGGAAACCATCATCATCGGACACCGCAATCCCGACATGGATTCCATTTGCTCGGCCGTGGCCTACGCCGCGTTGAAAAGCCGGCTCGGCGAAAAGAATGTGCGCGCGGCCCGCGCCGGCGCGCTCAATGAGCGCATTTCCTTCGTCCTGGAGAAATTCGGCATCCCCCAACCCGACTTCTTCCCCGATGCCACACCGCGGGTGCGGGACGTCATGATCACCGATTACCTCTCGGTGCATCCCGACCGGCCCGTGGCCGAGGCGCTCGCCACCATGGTGACCCACGGTTTGCGCGCGCTCCCGGTGGTGGATGAGGACCGTCGCTCCCTTGGCGTCATCAGTGAAAACAAACTCCTCGGCCTGGTGCTCCCGTCGCGGGAGCGCGCCGCCCAGGCCCGGCAGGTGCGCGCCACCTTGTCCGGCATCGTGGAAACCATCGGCGGCCAACCGCTGACCGGACCGCCCGACCGCGAGGATCTTGAATACACGCTCCTGGTGGCGGCCATGGATGTGGACACGTTCGCCGGGCGCTTGGCCAAGATGGATCCGGCGCGCGTGGTTCTTTTCGTCGGCGTCCGCGAGGATGTGCTGCGGGTGGCCATCTCGGCCGGCGTCAAAGCCATTGTCGTGACGGGAGGAGCCGAGCCGCCGCCCGAAATCCTGAAGGCGGCCCGCAGCCGGGGAACCGCCGTGGTCGTTTCGCCGCACGATACCGCGACCAGCGTGATTTTCGCCCGCGGAGCGGTCGTGGTGCGTCATGTGCTGGAGAATCCCTCGGGACATTTCGATGCGGACATGAATTTGGCGGCGGCGCGCAGGGCCGCGGCTTTGTCCAACCGTTTCATTTACCCGGTGATCGACGGCGACGGGTTGCTGGAGGGTATTGTTTCCAAGAGCGACTTTCTCAAGGCTCCCGCCCGGCAGTTGGTGCTGGTGGACCACAACGAGATGTCGCAAGCGGTGGCGGGCGCCTCGGAGTTGCCGATCGTCGAGATCCTCGATCACCACCGCCTCGGCAACATGCCGACCGAAGGACCCATTTTTTTCATCAACAAGCCGGTTGGTTCGACTTGCACCCTGGTGGCGGAGTTGTACGAGCGCCACGGCGTCGAACCCGACCGTGCCATGGCGGGATTGCTCATGGCGGGGATCGTTTCCGACACGTTGAACGGCACCTCACCGACCACAACGGAGACCGACCGGAAGTTCCTCGCCGCGCTGGCGACCCCGGCGGGCATCGGGGCGAAAGAATTGGCCGCGGAGATCTTCGCCGTGGGCTCCCCGCTGCTCACGCTCACGCCGACCCAGGCAGCCGGCGCGGACTGCAAGGAATACGAGGAACACGGCACGCGCTTCAGTGTTTCGCAAATCGAAGAAGTGACTTTCGGCAGTTTCGACGAGCGGCGCGAGGCACTGCTTGCCGCCCTGCGCGAGCGCGCGGCCTCGGCCAATCTTCTCTTTGCCGCGTTGTTGGTGACCGACATCAACAAGCAGAACTCCTACCTGTTGGCCGAGGGAGACGCCGATTTTCTCCGCACCATCAACTACCCCGAGCACTCCGACCGCGTCTGGTTTCTCCAAGGCGTTGTTTCCCGCAAAAAGCAACTTTTGCCCTACCTGACCGAGTGCCTGGCAGCGATGCGCTAGCCGGGGCGGCTCCGGAAAGGGGGTTCCGCGCCCCGAAAAGAGCTTATTCACAGGGTAATAACACGAGTTAAGATGTTGATCATCAACATTTAAAAGAATAATTTGACGTCCTTCCAGACGACCTCCTAGCCTTTAGCGGTCGCCAAGACATCCATAGAAAGGAAGTGAACCGCCAATGCCCGAAGTCATCGTTCGAAAAGGAGAATCCATCGACCGCGCCATCAAGCGCCTGAAAGCGAAGTTGGACTCCGAAGGGATCATGGACGAAGTGCGCCGCCTGCGTGCGTACGAGACCCCGACCCAGAAGTCGCGCCGCAAAGCCAAAGCCAACGCGAAGCGCGCCAAGATGAAGTTCCGCTTCAGCCTTTCCTGAACCAAGGATCACACACTCCGCGCATCCTCATCGCCGGTTGCGGTTATACCGGCGAAAGATGCGCGGATTTTTTTTGCCGGGATGGCGCCGAAGTCACCGGTCTTGTATCCTCGGAAGAATCGGCCCGACGGCTGGCCGCCAAACCCTACGGAGTTCTGGCTGCCAACGCCGCCGATCGCGAGGAACTCAAGCGCCGCTTTTCCGGCCACCCGACTCCGGATCTTCTCGTCCACTGCCTGAGCGGGCACGCCGGGCGCGATGCGGACGCCTATCTGGTCACCTATGTGCAGACCTTGCGCAATCTGCTCGACGTGCTGCAGCCCGAATTCTGCGTCTTCACGGGGAGCACCTCGGTCTATCCCGAAAAGGGAGGCGGTCTCGTGACCGAGGAGTCGCCCACCGGCGGAACCCCCACCGCCGACGTGCTGCTCCGGGCCGAACGCCTCGCTCTCGAGGCCGGCGGCGCGGTGGTGCGGTTGGGCGGCATCTACGGGCCGGGCCGCACGCGCTTCATCGAAGCGGCGCGCACCGGGACGCCCACCCCGGGTGATCCCGGGGGTTTCATCAATTTCATCCACCGCGATGACGCGGCCGCCGCCTTGCACCATGTGGGCCGGCACCACCTGGCGGGGATCTGGAATGCGGTGGACGATCACCCCGTGCGCCGCGAGGAACTGGCCGAGGCCATTCGCACCGGCTCCTCTCTTGCTGCCCGCACCCCCCTTCCGGACGCCACCGGCAAACGCGTGCAAAACACCAAACTCAAATCCACCGGTTGGACCCCGCAATACCCCGGCATCCTCGATGCCATCCGCGCACGCGCCGTCTGATAAACATCCCAAAACAAAGGGATGTTCCGCAGGCCGGCCGACGGCCGCGTTTCCGGCCGGCCCTTTCATCCCCGGCCGCTTGGCCGTGATCAGCCGAGGATGGACCGCACCGCCCGCGCGATCTCCACACTGCGGGGCGAGTCGGCGTGCACACAAACCGTCTCGGCCTCGACCAGCCACGGGCGCCCCGCGCCGACCGGCAAGCAGCCCGTGGATCGCCACGCGCCGATGCGTTGCGCCGCCTGGTCGGGATCGCCGATCAGCGCGCCCGGCCGACCACGCGGGAGCAACCGCGCTTCATCGGCATAACCGCGCTCGGCGAAAATCTCGCGCAGCAGCGGCACCCCGCGAGCCTCGGCCACCGCATGGAGCAAACCGCCGGCGCCGACAATCAGCGGCACACGTTCCAACTCCGAATCCATCCAATCCACGCAGGCCTCGGCCAGATCCGTGCGCTCGTCGCACAGATGGTAAAGAGCCCCGTGCAGTTTGACGTGGCCGATCGGTGCGCCCTCCGCGGCAGCCACGCGGCGCAGGGCTCCGACTTGGTCCGCGAGGAGACGCGTCAACTCCGGTGCGCTCACCTCCGCCCCCGCGCGCCCGAAACTTTCGCGGTCCGGCCAACCCGGGTGCGCTCCCGTCTGCACACCGCGCTCGAGCGCGGCACATACCACACGCCGCATCGTTTTCTCATCACCCGCGTGACCTCCGCAGGCCACATTGGCGAGATCGATGACCTCCAAGAGAGCCGCGGTGGTCTCCGCTGGTTCGCCTTCCCCCAAATCGCAATTGAGCAGCACTTTCATTCGAGCGGCGGCAGGAAGGCCACCGTTCCACCCGGCGGAATCTGCGCCACCCGGCGGCAGGCCTCCTCGTCGAGCCAGGCGATTTTGGGATAACCGCCCACCGTGGGTCCATCCCGCATCGTCACCACCGGTTCTCCCCCGCCGGTGATTTGCACCGAACCCGGTAACACCGGCTCGCTCGGCATGGTGGCCGGGGGTGTCGCAATGGTCGCGCCGGTCAAACGCACCCCCATGCGGTCGAGTTGCGCGGAGACGGTCCAACGGGTACCGAAAAAGATCCTTCGCGCCGCCTCGGAAAACTCCCTCCACTGCGGGCCGCGCCAGACGTTGATTTCAAGATGGAGCGGGTAAGCTGCCGCAGGTTGCGCCTCCCCGCCCCGGGGCGCATCGGGAGACGCCGGATGATGGTGACACGAAAGCACGTCCCCTTTGGCCAGAGGCCGCCCCAAACCGCTGCGGGCCGACACCGAGGCGCTGCCGAGGATCTGCGGGGCCACCCACCCGCCGGGGGCGGCCAGATACGCGTAGACCCCGCCGCGGTGACGGGTGAAAGAAAGTTCCTCACCGCGCCGCACTTGGCGCGCCGTCCCCGGAGGCCAACCCATCGAGGCACCCGCCACGGCTAGCCACCCATCGGCCACCACGAGGAAACGCGCGCCCTGGAGAGCCAACTCGAGCACCACGGCATCCTCCGCATTGCCCAGCAGGCGGTTGGCGGAGCGCGCCGCGGTTGCGTCCATCCAAGCGCCCGGCGGCACGCCGAAGCGCTTCCAACCCGGACGCCCGGCATCCTGCCACGTCGCGCCGCAACCGGGGGCGATCACCTCGAGAAATTCAAACATCGTGTGCCCCCACTGCGACGAAGCGCACGGTATCACCCGGACGCAGAAGAAACGGCTCTGCCGCCTGCGGATTGAAAAGCGTCGCCGCCGTACGGCCGAGGATGTGCCATCCACCGGCGCTTTCGCTCGGATAAATCCCCGTCTGGCTTCCCGCAATGGCCACGCTGCCCGCCGCGATGCGGGTCCGCGGTTTGGCACGGCGGGGCAAATGCAAGGCATCGTCGAGGCCGCCGAGGTAAGGAAATCCCGGGGCGAACCCCAGCAACCACACGCGGTAGTCGCGCCCGCTGTGCCGCGCGATCACCTCCCGCTCCGCCAGTCCCGTGTGCCTCGCGACCACGGCCAAATCCTCCCCGTCATAGACAACGGGAATCTCCACGAGCCGTCCCTCGTCCGCCACCGGTCCCGGTACCGCGAGCCGCTCGATGATTTTTCCGATTCGGGTCGCGGCGCCACCGACCATCGCTTGGTCGAACTCCAGCAAGGCGGAGGTGTAACCCATGGTGAACTCGCGCAGTCCCGCCGGCGGGTTCTTTTCCAATTCGCGCGCCACGGCCAGCGCGCGAAGCATCGTCGCCTCCGACAAATCCCGCCCGAAGCGCACGAGCCAAGCCCGCGGACCGTAAGGCTGCGCGGACCACTCCATCGGTCGGCGAACGCCGGCCTCAGCGTCCCCCGTGTCCGCCACCCCCGCCGCCGTGGTATCCGCCGTGGTTGCCGCGGTTGTTCCAGTCACCGTAGTCACCGTACCAGCCGACCGGATAAGCGAAGGCGAACGGGGCCACGCCCATGTAGTCGGGATCGGCGAAATAGGGATGGTTGGTCCCGCCGTCGTTGCTCAGGCCCGAGGGAATATTGTCGTCGTCCTGGAGGTAAACTCCCTTGGCCTTGCCGAGGTAGTTGATCAAGGAGTCGTCGGCCCCGGCATCGATCAGGCCGTTGATCTGGTTCATGGAAAAGTCGTAGGGCGCGCGGGTCGCCTTGAGATATGGGACGGTCATGTTGCCCGGCACACCCGCGACAACGAGATTTTTGATGTCTCCGTAGCCGAGCACTCGGCCGTTGGCGATGCGCGCCAAGGTGGAGGCGGGTACCCCTTTTTTCTCGAGCACGCCGATGTAGCCCGGCTTTTCCAAACCGGGCTTGGTGGAGGTGGCGCAGGCGGCCAGAAGAACGGGGAGCAGAAGAATAACGAGTTGCTTCATGGCACCACCCTGAACCAGCGCGGCTTTCCCGGAAAGCCGAAAGCGGCGGGGAATTCTCCCCGCCGCTTCGTGCTATACCAACCCTATCACTTGCCCTGGCGGGCAAATTGCTCAGACGGCTTTGTCGCCCGTCTCGTCGGTGCGGATGCGGATCGCTTCCTCCACCGCGGAGACAAACACTTTGCCGTCGCCGATTTTGCCGGTCTTGGCTCCCTTGACAATGGCACCGGTGGCCTTCTCGGCGAGGTCGTCGGCCACGACAACCTCGATCTTGATCTTGGGAAGGAAATCCACCGTGTATTCGCTGCCGCGGTAGATTTCAGTATGGCCCTTCTGGCGGCCAAACCCCTTCACTTCGCTGACCGTCATGCCCTCGATGCCGAGGTCGGCCAGCGCGTCTTTGACTTCCTCAAGCTTGAACGGCTTGATGATTGCTTCGATTTTTTTCATTGGTGTGATCCTCCTTGATGCGGCGGTTTATTTGTTGGCCACAAAGTCGGGGTAGGCCTCCTGGCCGTGTTCGCCGATATCGAGACCCTGCTCTTCCTCCTCCGCGCCGACGCGCAGGCCGAAGATGGCTTTGATCAGTCCGAAGATGATCAGCGAAACGATGAAGGCGAAACCGCAGATCGCCAGCGTGCCGATGACCTGCGTGCTGAATTTGAGGTCTTCGTTGCCGCCGTTGAAGAACGACACACCGACGGCGATGGTGCCCCAGATGCCGCACACGCCGTGCACGGAGATGGCACCGACCGGGTCGTCGATCTTGATGCGATCGAGGAACAGGACAGCGAAGACAACGAGCACACCCGCGATCGCGCCGACAATCAGCGAACCGTAGAGGGTGATCGAGTCGGCGCCGGCGGTGATGCCGACGAGACCGGCCAAAATGCCGTTGAGCGACATGGAGAGGTCGGGCTTTTTGATGAACAACCAGGCTGCGAAAATCGAGGACAAGCCGCCCGCCGCCGCAGCGACAGCCGTGGTGACGAAAACGTAGGAGACGGCCTCCGGATTGGCGCTCAGAACAGACCCGCCGTTGAAGCCGAACCAACCGAAGAAGAGCAGAAACACGCCGATGGTGGCCAGCGGCATGCTGTGACCGAGGATCGGTTTGATTTTGCCGTCCACGTATTTGCCGGCGCGCGGACCGAGCACGAGCACCGCGGCCAGAGCGGCGAAGCCGCCGAAGCCATGGACCAGCGAGGAGCCCGCGAAGTCATAGAAGCCCATCTGATCGAGCCAGCCGCCGCCCCACTTCCACGATCCGGTGATCGGGTAGATGAAGGCCACCAGCAGCGTGGAGCCCAGCATGAAGGCCGGAAGTTTGATGCGCTCGGCCACGGCACCGGACACGATGGTGGCGGCGGTGGCGGCGAACATCGCCTGGAAGATGAAGTCGGTCCATCCCGTCATGCAGAGACCCGTTCCCCCGTAGGAGAAGTCGGTGTCCCCGTAGTCGGCCATGGTCACCGGCTTGCCGACGGCGAACCATCCGTTGAAATCACCGGGGTACATCGCGTTGAAGCCGTACACGAGGTAGGCGATGATACCCATGCAGATGATGAACACGTTCTTGAAGAGGATGTTTGTCGTGTTCTTCGACTGCGTAAGCCCGGATTCGAGCGTTGCGAAGCCGAGGTGCATCATGAAGACAAGCGCGGCCGCCATCAGCACCCAGAGGTTGCTGATGGTGAAGAAGTCGAACGTTGCGCCGTATTTCTCGGCCATCGCCGTGTAATCTTCATCGGGTTCGGCCGGTCCTTCGGATTCCTCCTCCGGTGCCGCCGCAGCCACCGCTTCGGTCGCAACAACGGCGACATCGCCGGCTGCGTCGGTCACCGCCGCAGCGGTTTCTTCGACTACTACCGCGGCCGGAGCCGCAAACGGGTCATCCTGCGCTTGCAACGGAGCCGCGGCCATCATGGCCAGCGCCACCGGGGCGAGCAGGAGACCCCATAGGGATTGTTTGATTCGCATCATATTTATGTGGGCTAGGTGTTTTGTTTTCAGGTTGTCCGGTCCTGCGTCCGCGGGACGCTCCTTACATCAGGAGCACCCCGCGGTTGGGCAAGTTGCCGGTGAGTGTGTGGAAGCAAACCCCGTGCCAACTGCACCCGTCTCTTTGGGAGAACGGGTGAGACCTCCCGGGAGGTGGCGAAATCTGCGCAGTACAGACGGCTGTCTCTCTGCGTAATTTTCGCCAGCGGCAAGGAAGACCTCAGGGAGCTGCGCCGCAATTTTCGCCGGGTCGAAAAAATGCGCGGTGCCTCCTTGTTGTTGGCGGCAAATGCGCTAGGTTCACTTGCGCTGTAGCGGAAACTCATTCCCACCGGAGTAACTGTCACCGCCTTATCCATGACAGAAACTCCACCAACGCCCCACGTCTCCATCGGAACCCCATCGGGCCGATCCTTTCTGCGGTTCCGGCTTTCCCAGCGCGCGGCATGGAACACTTTCCTCGGCCTTTGCCTCATTGCCGCCTTGGCTTGGGCGGCCATCTGGGGCGCGGGCAAATTTCTGGCCACCACGGACGGTGCGATCGGCTCTGTCTATGAACTTCCCCCGGGCCCCTGGGGTGAACTCACCGCGCAACCTCTCTTGATCGAAGCGCCGAAGTCGATCCTCTCCGCCAACTTCCGCCTCGGCAACGGACGGTGGTATTTCGCGGCCTCGCAAAGCTCCCAAGTCGATTCCCTCCTGCGCTCCTGCGGACTCTCTCCGGGCCAAATCTCCACCGTTCTGGCAAACCTCCAGCCGGTGGCCGATCTCCCCGGCCTGATGGCCGTCACCCCGTCCGCGCAACTGATCGAAGAGTTGTCCCTTGAAGTGCGCAGCGCACTTTATGACAAACTGGCCCTCCTTCCGCAGAATTTTGCCCAAGTGGAGCCGTTCCGCCTCACCGACATCTACCTGGAAGATTGGCTTGATGCCGACACCCTCCCTCCGGAGGTCATCGCCCGGGTCAAGAGCCTGCTCTGGCGCCGCGGCACCGCGCTGCTCTTCAGCGACTACAACCTGGTGGCCGACACCATCGATTCACCATCCCTCAAAGTCGAACTCCTCCGCCAACTGACCCGCAAAGCCTCGCTGGTCATCAAGCTCCGTGTGCCCGACCACGGCGACGTCGAGACCCTCGTCAAGTATTGGGGGGCCGGGGGCCGCACCGACAAAGTTCGCCCGCTCCTCGCTTCGGTGGCCCACAGCGGCGGAGCCAGCGTGGACATCTCTAACCTCCTGCCCGTCTTCGCCCGCCAGCGCCTCTATCGTTTCCCCGACGCGCTGCCCGGCACCAAGGACCTCGGCCCCGGCTGCCACTGGAGCTCGCTCAACTTTTTCAACCGGGGGCCGACCAACGAGAGCCTGCACGCGCCGGAGGACATCGAGAAATTCCTCCGGCAAGGCTACGTCCCCGCGACGGACGAACCCCGTTTCGGCGATGTCGTCATGCTCACCATGCCCGACGGCAGTTCCATCCATTCGGCCGTCTACATCGCCGACGGGATTGTTTTCACCAAAAACGGACCGTCTCTCGCCACGCCCTTCGTTTTTTCCACCATGGCGGACATGCTCGCCTTCTATCCCAGCAGCGAACAAATCTCCCTCACCTACTACCGCCGCATCGGCACCTAGCCGGGCGTTCCCGCGCCGCAGCACGGCGCCTTGAGGCGGGACATTTGACAGCGTCGCCGTTTCATGGGAAATCGCAGGTGCGACTGCAGAGCCTTGTCCCCCACGGGTACCTGATTACGCCTCCACATGCAAAGTACCCCGCCGAAACCGCATCTCTACATCAAATCGCCGTCGGGTCAGTCGTTCATCGGGGCGCGCTTTTCGCCGCGCACCTTGCGCAACACGTTGGGGGTCCTCTGCCTGCTCGCGGTACTCGGGCTCGGCGCATGGTGGGGCGCCCGCGAAATATCAACCGGAAACCGCGGCGACATCGGCACCACTTTCGAGTTGGCCCCCGGCCCCTGGGGGAAAATCACCGCACAACCTATTCTCATCGAGGCACCATCCGATCTGATCGCGCGCGACGACCTCCTCGGCGACGGGTTCTGGTATTTCCACGCGCGCACCGCGGACGAGGTCTTCTCTCTCCTGCGCGGGTCCGGGGTGTCCGCGGACCAGACCGCTCAGCTTTTGCCGCTCTTGGAGACCGCTCTTTCGCGGGACGGCTTGCTCCGCGCCCGGCCGCCCGAGGCGCTGGTGCGCTCGCTTTCCCCCGAAACGCGCTCCGCGCTTTATGACAAGCTCGCGCTGGTGCCGGAAAATTCCGCCCAGATCTATCCCTTCCGCACCACCAAACGCC
>JBMTVD010000021.1:0-28408 GCA_049451035.1 Chthoniobacterales bacterium
GCGCTTGGTTATCTTCTTCGGACTGTCGAACTCCTCACGCATCCAACCATCCAGCCTACGCTTAGGTCCGCTCATCAGTCCGGCCTCACAACCCTTGCAGGCCGCCGACGACATACCATCGCCGCGATGCAAAGCAATGTGTGGCACGATGTAATCTCCCACCACCTTTTTGGCCCATTGACCGACCTCACAGCGATTGAGAACAATCCGCTCCACACCGGCTTTGCAAACCTGTCTGCTACTTCTCTGAAGCAAAGCTCCCAGAGGCAATGCTCTTCCATCAGATAGCACGCTCCAGTGGCTCATTTCGTTGAAGATTTAATGGGATGAGCAATTGCGTCAGGAAGGCCTCTCACAAAATCAATGAGGCTTTGCGTCTCTATGAGGACGATGCCCCTCACGCTCCCCGGTTTACGCAGCTTTTTCGCGCGGATATTTCCTGCCCGGATCAGCTCCTCAAGCGTGGTGCGTGAGAGGTTCGTGATGGGGCAGCGCATCCGAGGGCGGGGCAGCCGGCAGAATTCCGCTGATGTCCAGTGAGAGCTAACCCATTTGCGATCGAGACTTTTTGGAATCTCACCAGCCACAGTGAGACGTGGATCATGTGGAGCAACCGTGTTCATCTGGGTGAATATTAAGCACACCCAAAATGAGTTTTTTCCGATTTGCCGCGGTAGTTAGCGGAAGGGTGTCGCTACTTAGCGGAACGCCCGCTCTCCGACCGGGCAACGTGAAGTAGAGTTGGTGGTGGAGTCATCCTTATCTAGCGGATGAAATGCCGCATTTAGCGGGATAAAGCGGAGCAATCACGCTCCAAGAACTTTTTTACGTTTTTCGCTGTTTTTTGCGTCGCCCGTCTATATCACGTCGCCAAACTCGGTAATAATCACACAGCGACTGTAAAGCAGAGCGGTCGAATCCTTCTTTCTTATAGCGATTAAGCAAGCTGTTGAGTTCAGCGGGTGTAGTCGAGGGCACGTCTTTTATCTTCAGCCTTGTTTTCTGCGATCGATGGTTATGATCGCTCAGCTTGTTTCTCTTATCGTTCCGGATCTTGGCTTTGAGGAAGTCGTTGAATTTCGCATCTGCCCCGCCGCCATCAGTTCCAAGGATGAACATTTTGCCTTGAGACCAGTTAAGAAACTCAGGAAAATTTAGGGATCTGGCGATGCTGGTCAGATTTTCCGAACGGTTATTTTTACGTTCGTCGATAGCGGCTCGCACTGCATCGAGTAGATTGATAGCACTTGCTGCGATCGCCCTGCAAGTCTCCGAGGAAAGGGACTTACCCACAGGTGCCAACTCTGCGGCAGTCGCAGCTACTAATTCAAAGTTATGGGAAGGCAGCTTTTTGTCTGTCATTTGCCGGGGAACATGAGACGGCGACTCTACTAATAGCGGAGGTCGTCTAATGAACCCGTCGTGCAGCTTTCTTCTTTTGTTGGATTGATTGGGGCATTGTTTAATTTAGCTCCTTTCTTGGTGCGCCCTTTTGCGACAGAAGTCTTTTGTTTAAGCGCTCTATTCTTGGTCGATTTCAACGATAGTCCCAGCGCTGGCATGGCAGAGAGAGCGGACGCCTTCGCTTCGTGAGAGATGTGCGTATAGATAGACGAGACGGCGGCCGATTCGTGTCCAATAATGTCCCGCACAATCTCTGGCGAGATCCCTGCGTTCTTCATCAAGGACACTGCAGAGTGGCGTAATGAGTGGAACGAGTGGATACTTGCCTCCCGCGGAGCGGATCGACCCTTGGGCTTCTTAGGGTTCTTGCTCACGAGTGTCTCAACGATTCCGGCAGACTTGAGGATCTTCCGGAATTCATTGGATAGCGTGCCGCTCGTGCCATTGGCGGTCTTGGATGCCGCCTTGGGGAAAAGGAAATCGTCCACGTTATCCGAGGATTCCAACTCCTCCACGATGTAGTCCCGAAGTGGAGTGGAGATAGGAATGTCCATCTGGCGTCCGGTCTTGCGCGTAGTAAAAGCCACTGTCCACCTGGCTTCCTCACACTCCATCTTGAGGTGATACCACCTGAGATTGTCTATGTCCGAGAGACGTTGTCCGGTATACAGACCGAAGAGGAAAAGACCCCGCCACTCGTCCTTGCAATGTCCCTCAATCGCCTTGAGTTGGCTAACCGTGAAAGGCCTTCGGCCCTCGTTCTGGCTCTCCTCCAAGGTTGCTTTGATTCCGAGGGACGGGTCCTTGTTGATGTAGTTCCTGATTATAGCGTCTTTGAAGAAGATCCTGAGGGTTTTGATTTTGAGATATGCGGTGGAAGCTCGTGTGATCTTGGTCTCCGCCTCTTGGAATCCTTCGAGCATCTCCCGCGTAAGACGGTGAAGAGGGAGTTTGGACCTTTCCTCAAGGAACGAGAGGAACCGTGTGACCGCCTTGGTATAACTGTTGAATGTGGTTTTGCGAACCCGCCCGGCTTGCCGTTGCAACCATTTGGTGATGGTCTCCTCTATAGACCCCGCATCCATCGTAGCACCAAGCCCAATCTCCACCGCCTTGTTGAGGATCTTTTCCGCACGGTCTCTCACCCGCACGTCAGGGATCTTTTGGATTCGTGTCCTCACCTCCAAGTGGGGGACCGCCCCGTGCGCGGCGTCTTCCACGTCGGTCACGAGGTCTTGTGCGAATGTGCGCTTGCCTGTTCCGAGCGTGCGGTCCGTGGTTCCTAGCGAGAGGTAAAACCTCTTGAGTCTGCCGTCCCGGCGGATGCTGAAACACGCGCAGAGATTGTCCGTGCGAGGATCAAGTTGGAGAGATGCCATACAGAATTCATAACAAAATTCATAACAACGTCAATTCACGCGGATCACGTCATTTCATCCGTTTCTCTGATCGGAGAACATGACAGAGACCGAAACTTTTAGAGCTTGTAGTAGATGCCCTCCGAGGGTTCGAATCCCTCCCTCACCGCCATTTCTTGCAACTCTCTCACACATAGATTCTTGTGCTGAAGGATGGCGGCTAATTCTGGGATATTCGCAACAATTCTCACAACTGTGCCGCCGATACCGCCGATACTTTTGGATCACGCAGAACCACGGATGGCTACCTTTGCAATTTCCCGAATATCGCCGCTTCGCACCCGAAATCACCGCGACTCGCCAGTTTTTTTCCGTGCCCGGAGGCCTGCATGTTTAGCCGGATTCTTGTCAGCGGACACCTCTCCGCTAATCGCGTATTTCATGAAATGGGGCGATAGCAGCCGGCGCCTCATGGTGTAACCACGCCGTAACCAGCCAACAGCGCACGTTTTCGAATCCCGTGCGCGCTGCCATTTGCTTTTTCAAGCAAATACCCTGTGAACCCGCATAAATACTGGCTTCGCGGGCTTTTGACGCAAAAAGACGAGCGAGCAAGTTTTACCAAGTTTGAGCAACTCTTTGTGGCAAATTGTGGCAAAAATAGTCACCTGACGCGCCAAGCCGATCACAGTGACGGAGAACACGCCTGCGTGACCCCGAACTTGTATCGCACACGATTGGCGTAAGTTTGACCGGGGGCCAGACCGCAAGAGGGAAAGTTTGGGTGGTTGGGCGCGTCGGGGAAATTTTGCGGTTCGAGGCAGAGACCCGCGCGGGGGCCGTAGTTCTGGCCGGAGCGGCCGGTGACTGAACCATCCAGGAAACTACCGTCATAGAATTGGATGCCGGGCTGGTTGGTTGAGATTTCCAGCATTCGGCCACTTCGCGGGTCCGAAAGACGTGCCGCTAAAACGAGATCGTCCGCCGCGTTCGACCGATCGAAAACCCAGCAGTGGTCGTAGTCCACACCTTCCTCGTTTCGCGCAGCGCGGGGCTGGCGGAAATCCATTGAGGTTCCGTCTACCGGTCGGATTTCGCCGGTGGGAATTTTGCCGTCCGTCACCGGAAGGTAGGATTCCGCGAAAAGCTGCAAGGCATGTCCGTCGATATTCGGCGCCTCTCCTCCGGACAGATTCCAATAAGGATGGTGCACCAGATTCACGATGGTCGGCGCGTCGCTGACGGCTTCCGCGGTCCACGTCAACCGCCGCTCCGGCCCCACGCGATACGTCACGGTGGCCCGGAGATTTCCCGGATAGCCTTCCTCTCCGTCAGGAGAGCAGTAGCCGAAGCGAACGTAATCCTCACCCGCGTCCTCGAGGGACCAAAGGCGCTGGTGAAAACCAACCACGCCTCCGTGCAGATGGCAAGGGATGCTGCTGGGCGAATTGTTGGTGGCCAGTTGGTAACGCCGCCCTCCCAATTCGAACCTGCCGTGCGCAATGCGATTACCGAAGCGACCGACCGTGGATCCGAAGCAATAGCCGGCATGAGCCGCGTAATCCTCGGCCCGGGAGAAACCGAGGACGACATGACCCATGTGACCCGCCCGGTCCGGAACTTCCAGCGAGACGAGCGTCGCACCCAGATCGGTCACGGCAACACGAATGCCCGACGAATGGGCAATGGTGAACCGTGATGCCTCGTTATCGTGGTCCGTATGCCCGAAAGGTGTCCTCTTCATTGGGGTTTGATCGTAATCGCCGTGCCTTGAACACGGCCAGCAAATCACGCCGCTTGGCGCATAATTTCCGCGGGCGCGCGCCCGATTCGCAAAAGCGCAGCCATACGCTGCATAGCGGGGGCGGAGTGGTTGAAGAAGCGTTTGTAGGCGCGGCAGAGATAATTGAGGCCGGGGTCGCCGTCCGGGGTGCGGAGGAAGCGGTGTTTGGGGCATTCGCCGTGGCAGAGGTGGCGCACCTCGCACTCGCGGCAGTAGCGCGGCAGGGTGTCGGCTTTGGCTTTGCCGAAGGCGCGTTGGAATTCGGAGTTCACCATTTCGCCGAGCGAGCGGTTGAGGATGTTGCCGAGCTGGTAGCGCGGGTAGACATAGTGGTCGCACGAGTAGAC
This sequence comes from Chthoniobacterales bacterium, assembly GCA_049451035.1. GTDB lineage: Bacteria > Verrucomicrobiota > Verrucomicrobiia > Chthoniobacterales > JACTMZ01 > JACTMZ01. The sequence continues at coordinate 4,893 of JBMTVD010000021.1, forward strand.
GTCGCCGTTGTGCTCCATGGCCAGGGCCGTGCCGCACTTCCCGCTGAAGACGCAGAGTCCTCCGCGGTGTTGACCACCCGTCCAGTTGCCGAGCGTGACGTCGAAAATCTGCACGAAGGTCTTACCCACGTCGCGTTTGACCCATTCGTCGAAAATGGCACAGAGGAATTCGCCGTATTGCTTCGGCTCGACGCTCCAATCGGTGACCGACAAGCGGCGGTGATCTTCTTCATCCACCCGTGGCGGCGCGGCCAGATCGAGTCCGAGTTTGGTCGCTTCCGCATCCGGCAGGCGCTCGACGAGTGGGATGAATTGGAGGAAGCCGGATCCGATGTCGCGCAGGAAGCGGTAGACATCCAGCGGATGACGCGCATTGGCGCGGTTGACCACGGTCAGGGTGTTGAATTCGACGCGGTGCTTTTTCAGCAGGCGCAGACCGCGCAGGACATCGTCGTAGGTGTCGCGGCCCTGTTTGTCCACGCGGTAGGCGTTGTGCAGCCGGGCGGGGCCGTCGATGCTGAGGCCGACGAGAAAGTTCTCTGCGTGGAGGAATTCGCACCACTCGTCATCGAGTAGTGTGCCGTTGGTCTGGATGGCATTGTGGACGCGCTTGCCACCGGCATACTTCCGCTGCAACTCAACCACTTTGCGGAAGAACTTCACCCCGAGCAGCGTCGGTTCCCCGCCCTGCCAGGCGAAGGAAACCTCCGGCACGCTCTGTCCTTGGATGTATTGCCGCACGTAAGTCTCGAGGACCTCGTCGGACATTCTGAAATTCTCGTTGGACGGGAACAGCTTCTCTTTCTCGAGGTAGAAGCAGTATTTGCAGTCGAGGTTACAGATCGGACCGATGGGCTTGGTCATGACGTGGAAAGCCCGCACCGGAGACTGCATCTTGCCGTCTTCCACCAATAGATTCACCCTCCTCCCGCTCCGGTGACCAAAGTCTGTGGAACGCGTCCCCATGCGGCTGAGGCACGTTCGCCGATGGACCGCACAAAATCCTCCTCTGTCCCGCGGCGCACCATGGCCAGCACCGCCCCGCCGAATCCGCCGCCCGTGAGGCGCGCCCCGAGACAGCCTGGAATCTTTCGTGCTTCGAAGGCGAGAAAGTCTAGCTCTTCGCAGGAATTCTCGAAAAGCGTCCGCGAACTTTCGTGCGATTCGTTCATCAACCGTCCGACCGTGGCGAGATCACCGGCCCGCAGCGCATCCACGGCCGCGGCGACGCGGAGATTTTCGCCAACCACATGCCGCGCGCGACGCAAGGGTGCGCTGTGCAACCTCCCCTCGCGCTCCGCTGCGTCCAGCATGGACGGGGTGGCCTCGCGCAGTTTGCCGACCCCAAGGGTCCGCGCTGCTTCTTCGCACTCGGCCCGGCGTTCATTGTAAGCGCCGTCGGAAAGAGCGTGCTTCACCCCGCTTTGCACAATGACGAAGCGCGCCTCCGGCGGCACCGGCACCCGCTCCACTTCGAGCGACCGACAATCGAAAAAGACCGCATGGTCGCGTGCTGCGAAGAGCGAGGTCACCTGATCGAGCAACCCGCACCGCACCCCGGCAAACTTGTGCTCGGCTTCCTGACCGATCCGGGCCAGTTCCATGTCGTCGAAATCCGTGCCCCACGCCTGTTGCAAAGCCCGCGCCGTGGCGCACTCCAGCGCCGCGCTGCTGCTCAACCCGGCTCCCATCGGCACGGTGCTGCGGATGGATAGTTCGACACCCGGGCCCTCCGCTCCGCGGGCCAGGAAGCCCGCTGCCACACCGATCGCATAGTTCGCCCACGAACCGCTTTCCACCGGACGCAAGGCGTCCAACCCGCAGGCGACCTCCTCTCCCAAATCCTCGGCCCGTAAAACCAACTGGCGTCCCGCAATCGTTCGCGCCACCACCGTCGCCCCGACTTCCAAACCGATCCCCAGAACCAGTCCGTCATTGTAATCGGTATGGTTGCCCAGCCATTCGGCCCTGCCGGGGGCGCGGGCCAGAGCCGGTTCGGCGCCCGAGGTCATGACTCCAACGGGCTCCAGACGCGGCGGAACCCCACGCCCTCGAAGTCCTTCGTATTCACCGTGGCGAACTCGGTCACCCCTTGGACCACCATGGTCAGGGCGCTGCGGGTGTCATAGACACGACGGAAAGCGAGCGTTTTGCCGGCCGCTTTCTCCCACAGGGCATCGTGCAGGGAACGGCTCTCGGGCGGGAAGCCGAGCAAACGCCAGCGCGGGTGATGGCGGTAGGCCTGGATGACGTCCACGGCTTCCGCGGCGCCCAGCGGACGCTTGAGCACGGCGGGATTGCGCAGCAGTCCGTAAAACTCGGCCAGGATGAACTCCGAAACGGCCACCTCCTCGTCGTGCTGGATGGAACTCATCCAGCGGTAAGCTTGCCGGTGCCACGGTGACGCCTCGTTGAAGGCATACAGCAGCAGGTTGGTGTCCATCGAGAGCATGGTCAGCGCCGCTTGGATTTGGCGCCGTGCCGCAACTCGGCGTTGGTCAACTGCGCTTGCTCTTTGACCTCCGCATGGCTGAGCCCTTTCCAGCCGAGGTTGCGCGGCTTGGGCAAATGCCACTCCCCGGGGCTCGCGGGCGTGGGCGCGTAAACGCTGAGGATGTATTCGATGCCGCGCCGGGCCAACTCGGCCAGCGAGATTTCCCTCGCCTCACAAAGCCGCTTGGCGCGGGCGTAGACCTCGTCCGGCAACTGGATCTGGGTGCGTGTCATGCCATCACTTTAACAGCATGCCTCGTGCCGTCAACATGGCGGCATGATTGGGCCTCCGCGAATTGACTCAAATGAATAGACACCGGGCGGGTGACACGACCTTCTTTTGACGATCCCGGGTCTCTCGGAAGCCCAAGAAGTTGAGGGATCGGGACGATTCCTTGCGCCCCGCCGTGAATGTGTGGACAATGTGTGTCTGCCGTGCTTTCCTGGACTTATGCCCGCAGCCACCGCCTCCGCGCGCATTGACCTGCGCCTTGACCGTCGCAAGAAGAACATCGTCGTCCGTGCCGCCGAGTTGACCGGCGTGAACATCACGCAATTCATCATGGATCGGGTTTTCCCGGACGCCGAGCGGATCGTGCTGGAAAACAATCGCATCCAGCTCTCCGGCCGGGACTGGACGAAGTTTTGCGCGCGCTTGGATGCTCCGCCCAAAAGCCTGCCCGAACTGCGCAAGCTTCTCCGGGAGCCGAGCCTCTTCAAAAAGGCCTAGGCGGTGAAGTTCTTCGAACCACGGCCTCTGCGGGCGGATGACGCGGCGGCCGCGTTTGACTGCGGCAGCGCGGAACTCGACGGTTTCCTCGAGCGGTTCGCTTGGCAAAGTCAGCAAGGCCAGAGCGCCAGAACCTACGTGACGGTCTCCGATTCCGGCGAAGTGGCCGGCTACTACACCCTCGCCTACGGTTCGGTCGAACACGCCGACGCCCCCGAACGCACGAGAAGAGGTTTGGCCAGGCACCCGGTGCCCGTGATGATTTTGGCCCGTCTGGCCGTCGCGAGGAAGTTCCAAGGGCGCGGAATTGGCAAACACCTGTTGCGCGATGCTTTGCTGCGCACGCTCCAAGCCGCCGACATCGCGGGCCTGCGCGCCGTTGTCGTCCACGCCAAAGACGGGGAGGCCAGGCGCTTCTACGAAAAATACCGCTTCGAGCCTTTCCCCGGGGATCCGCTGAAACTGGCCCTTTTGCTGAAAGACTTGCGCGCCATTGTGGCGACAACCTGACGGCAGGTCGAATCCGCCATGGACGCGGTTGGCATAGACTTCACGCGTTCGTGCAACCTATTTTTGCTGCCTGAGAGTCCCGCCTTTTTGCACGCGGGCGTTGGCTTCGGCGACTTCGCGGAGTTGGTAGGACCATGCGTTGTCGGCGGTGATGTTGTAGTCGGCATTTTGGCTGGGCAAGTCGAACACCCACACTGCAGAGAGCGGGATGGGCGACTCTTCGATGATCCGCAGCATGCGGCGGAATTCCACCTCCGGACCCGTGCCCGGCACGCCGAACTCGCCGATGAAGAGCGGCTTCTTGATGCTCTTGGCCGCGCGCACGGCCCACGCGATGCGGTCGGTATCCTCGCCGTAGGCATGGATGCTGATGGCATCGATCGGGTCGGGATTCAGGCTGCGTAGCATTTGGCGGAATTGCCGCTCGTTGTCCGCTGTCCAAGTCCCTTCCTTTTCCATGTGCCGCTCAGTGGGCTGCGGGCATCGTCGACCGTGGCAAGCGCGACCACAACATCACGCAGATCGTGCGCGAATGGAAAAACCACGACTTGGCCGCCGCCCTGGCGTTTGTGCAGACCTCGCCGGCCATCGACAACAACCTGCGCCAGCGCCTGCTGCGCTGAGGAACGTGCTGCATTTTTGTGTTGAAGTGATAGATTCCGCATTGCGTTGTCTTCGTTGGCCATCCGGCGCGATACTTGATAGTTTGCCCGTTCTCATGACCTCGCCCTCCGTTTTCCTACCCCGCCTCGTTGCCCTGGCGTTGGTGCTGTGCGTGACGGGCTGCGGTGAACCGGACAGCCCCCAGGAACGCGAGATTCCGGTGGCGCAGGCCGAGCGGCGCGACATCCGCGCGGAGATCCGCCTCAGCGGCGACATCGCCCCGGCTTTCCAGGTCGAAATCAAACCCGAAGTCGGAGGCAAGCTGCGCGAAGTCCACGCCTCGACCGGTCAGGACGTCAAGAAGGGCGACCTGCTTTTTGTCATAGACGACAGCAACCTGCAGATCGAGCGCGCCTCGGCCCAGGTCGAGATCGACGGCGCCCGCGTCTCGGTGGAAAAACTGGCCGGCAACCTCGGACGCGCCCGCGAACTGTTCGAAGCCAAACTCATCAGCAAGGAAGTCTACGAGAACCTCGATGCCGACCACCGCCTCGCCGAGAACGCCCTGCAGCGCGCCCAACGCCGCCTCGAAACCGTCGACGACCGCATCACCAAGACCCGCGTCCCCGCCCCGGCCGACGGCACCATCCTCTCCGTGCCCGTCATCGCCGGACAAGTCGTCGTGCCCGCGGTCAGCGTCAACGCCGGCACCACCCTTGCCACGCTGGCGGACATCTCCAGCCTCATCGTCGACGCGCACGTCAACCAACTCGACATCGGCAAAGTGAAATTCGGAGACAGCGTCGAGGTCCTCGGCGGCGCCGACGATTCCATCCGCACCACCGCGAAAATCACCTTCATCGCCCCGCTGGCCACCACCAAAAACAACGTCAAAGGCTTCACCGTGCAGGCCATCCTCGGCGGCGACACCTCCGCCTTCCGCCCCGGCATGACCGTGGCCATCCGCCTGCCGCTGTCCACCGCGACGGACGCGGTCTCCGTTCCCCTCGGCGCCGTCTTCGAAACCCGCCAGGGCCGCGTCGTCTATGTTCCCCGCGGTGATGAACCTGCCGAAGCGCGCCCCGTCGAAGTGGGCGCCACCGACCTCTTCCACGCCGAAATCCGCTCCGGCCTGCAGGAAGGCGAGAGCGTGCTGCTGCAGAGGCCCGATGACCGCGACTCCTGACCGTCCGCCCGCCGTCGACCTGCACGACGTGCGCAAAATCTACGGCACCGGACCCGACCCCGTCGCCGCACTCGACGGGGTGAGCCTGCGCATCGACCCCGGCGAATATGTCGCCATCACCGGCACCAGCGGCAGCGGCAAATCCACCCTCATGCATCTCGTCGGTTGCCTCGACACGCCGACCTCGGGCCGCGTCACCGTGGCCGGCGAGGACATCAGCACCGCCGGACCCGACCGCCTCGCCCGCTTGCGCAACCGCAGCATCGGCTTTGTCTTCCAAGCCTTCAATCTCCTCCCGCGCCTCGACGTGCAACGCAACATCGAACTCCCCCTCGTCTACGCCGGCGTCTCCTCGACCGAACGCCGCCAACGCGCCGCGGCCGCCGCCGCGCAGGTCAACCTCACCGACCGCCTGACCCACCGTCCCTCGCAGTTGAGCGGCGGCCAGTGCCAGCGCGTGGCCGTGGCCCGCGCGTTAGTCAACGACCCCGCTCTCATTCTCGCCGACGAACCCACCGGTAATCTTGACTCCACCAACGGTGCCGACGTGCTGCGCCTGCTCGGTTCGCTGCACGCCGCCGGACGCACCATCGTCCTCGTCACCCACGATCCCGCCGTGGCCGCCCGCGCCGCCCGCATCGTGGAACTGCGCGACGGGCGCATCATCAAGGACGCGAAAACATGAGCTGGCTCTCCGGACTTCTCATCGGTCTGCAGGAAATCCGCGAACACAAGTTCCGCAGTTTCCTCACCATGCTCGGCGTCATCCTCGGCGTGGCCAGCCTGCTGGCCATGTTCGCCCTCACCGCCGGCATCGCTTCCGGGTGGCGCGACACCATGCAGCAACTCGGCGGACTCGAACGCGTGGGCATCAATGACAAACAAGTGTCGCTCGAATTCGCCGATCTCGCCGCCCTCTCCCCCGGACGCACCCTCGCCGACGCCGAGGCCCTGCGCGGCATCCCGCACCTCGTCTCTCACGTCTCGCCGGACATGCAAGTCGGCGCCACCTTGTCCGCCGCGGACGGCGAAACCGTCAGCGCCCGCGTCACCGGCACTTGGCCGGACAACTTCACCGTCTCGCAGCACGAAATGGCCGCCGGGCGTTTCCTCACCGACCTCGACCTCGAACGCGGCGCGCGCGTCGTCGTCCTCGGCGACGCCAAAGTCGCCGAACTCTGGCCCGACGAATACGGCACCGATGCGGACTTCCTCGGCCGCACCATCACCATCAACGGACGCCCTTTTGCCGTGGTCGGCGTCCTCGCCCGCTACGAACGCGAGCAGGACCGGCGCCGGCGGGAGGCCGTGGCCCGGGGCGAACAAGCGCCCGCCAGGCTGGCCATGGGCGGACGGGGTCCCGGACGCGGACGCCGCAACATGTTCAGCTGGAAAAACGAATCGGCCATCATCCCGCTCACCACGCTTTACCATGAGTTCCGCTCCGGAGAGCCCGACTCCCCGCCGCTGACCATGGCCAAGCTGGATAATCTCAACTTCCGCGTGCGCAACCTCGACCGCTTCGACGAGACGCTCGCCGAGGTGCAGAATATCCTCCGCGGCACGCGGCGCGGCGTGGACGATTATGACTTCGACACGCGCGAGGACTGGTTCGAGCGCATGGAAACAAGCCTGCGCTCCACGCAAATCAGCGGCGGCCTCATCGCCGGGATCAGCCTTCTCGTCGGCGGCATCGGCATCGCCAACATCATGCTGGCCAGCATCGCCCAGCGCGTGCGCGAACTCGGCGTGCGTCTCGCCGTCGGTGCCCAGCGACGCGATATTTTCCTGCAGATCCTCGCCGAAAGCACGGTCATCGGCATCATCGGCGGCCTCCTCGGTCTGGGTGCCAGCGTGCTCCTGCTCGAATTGCTCGGGCGTCTCGCGCCGCTGGAGAATCCGCCCGTCATTGAAACCTCCGCCGTGCTCATCAGCGTAGGCTTCGCCAGCGCCGTCGGCGTGCTCAGCGGACTCTATCCCGCGTGGCGCGCCTCGCGACTCGATCCGATCGCCGCGTTGCGTTACGAATAAAACGTCATGCCGCGTCCCCTCCTGATTCTGTTCCTCACCCTCGCCACGGCGCAGGCCAAGCCGGACGGCGAATACTTCGCGGCGCTCACTTACGCCGAGTCTGTGCAACTCGCCTTGCAGAAAAACTTCGCCATCGAAGGCGCGAGCTACGATCCGCTCATCGGCCGCGCCCAACTCCGCAGCTCCGAGGGTAAATTCGATCCCGCCCTCACCCTCGCCTACACCCGCGACGACAACGAGGAAGACCTCACCGGACTCAACGTCACTACCGGACCGCAACCCGCCGACGGCCTCATCCAGCCCGGACTTTACACCCGCAACATCCGCGACTTCGCCGAGGCCAATGTCGGCGGGCTGACCCCGTGGGGCCTGACCTACGAACTCGGCGTCACCGTCGAGAACCGCCAGACCTCGCGCAACGACTACACGGACCGCTACGCGTCCTTCGCCGGATTCACCGTCACGCAGCCCGTCTTGCGCGGCTTCGGCACCGACGTCAACCTCGCCTCCGTCCGGTTGGCCCGCGCGGACCTCGGCATCTCGCGATGGGCCTACGCGCGGCAGGTCATCGAAACCGTCACCCGCGTCGCCGAGGTCTACAACGAATTGTGGTTCTCCAGCGGCAACGCCGAAGTCGAACGCCGCTCCCGTTCCCTCGCCGCGCAACTGGCCGCCGACAACCGCCGCCGCGCCGACATCGGCGTCATGTCCCCGCTCGACGTCCTCCAGGCCGAAACCGACGTCGCCGCCCGCGAGGAACGCGTCCTCGTGGCCGAGCGCCAGCAAGCCGACGACGAAAACTTCCTCAAACAACTCGTGACCAACCGCGTCGAGGACGTCCTCTCCGTGCGCCTCGACATCGCCCCGCCCCCGCGCGCCCCCGGCATCGCCCAAGACCGCCAAAAAGACCTCGCCGCCGCCGTGCAAAACCGTCCCGACTTCCAGGCCGCCCTCCTCGAATTGCAGAAGCGCGAGATCAACGTCGTTTTCACCCGCAACGCCGCCCTCCCGCAACTCGACCTCGTGGCCAGCCTCGGCAGCAACGGCATCGACAACGATCTCTCCGACAGCATCAACCGCACCGTCGAAACCGGCGCGCTGGCCTGGTCCGTCGGCGGCATCTTCAGCGTTCCCATCCCCAACAACACCGGCCAGGGCGACCTCGAGGCCGCCAAACTCGAAGCCGCCAAACAAATCGTCGAATTGAAACGCCTCGAACAAAGCATCCTCGTCGAAGCCGACAACGCCGCCGGCCAGGTCGAAACCGCGTCGAAGCGCATCGAGGCTGCCAAACAGGCCCGCCTCCTCGCCGCCGAAACCTTGGCCGCCGGCGAAACCCGCCTCCGTGCCGGCATCGCCACGACGTTTGAGGTTCTCCAATTCCAACGCGACCTCGCCACCGCCGCCATTTCCGAAATCCGCGCCATGGCCGACTACAACATTGCCGTGGCCCGATACCAGCAAGCCACCGGAACCACCCTCTTGCGCCACGGGATCACGCTGGCGCAATAATGACCGCGATCCCGGCCGCGCCAGGTCGCCTATCGCCCTCCCCAGTAACTCGAAGTGTTATGCGGCCGGATTGTCGGGTAGGGCGGGCCTCCGGACCCGCCACGCACCCCGAGCGGCGCGCCGGGGACGTCGCGCCCTACCTTTTGTCGCACGTCGGCCCCAGTTACTCCCGGCACACACCCGCCAAAGCGCGGGTTCAGGGCCTTTGGGCAAACCCGAAGTAATCCCTCGCGTTCCGGTAGCTGATGTCGGCCACCATGCCGCCGACCAATTCCATGTCGTCCGGGATCAGTCCGCGCTGCATGTCGCGTCCGAGGATGTTGCAGAGCAAACGGCGGAAGTATTCGTGGCGCGTGTAGGAGAGGAAGGATCGGCTGTCGGTCAGCATGCCGACAAAGCGGGAAAGGAGCCCCAACTGCGAGAGCGCTTCGATCTGCCGCGTCATGCCGTCCAACTGGTCCAGGAACCACCAACCGCTGCCGATTTGCATTTTGCCGGCGGTGACACCGTCTTGGAAATTGCCGAGCATGGTGGCGATCACCTCGTTGTCGCGGGGATTGAGATTGTAAATGATCGTCTTGGGCAGCCGGCCCTCGACGTCCAGGCGGTCGAAGTGGCGGGCCATGGCGGAAGCCACGGGCCAATCCCCGATGGAGTCGAATCCGGTGTCCGGACCGAGCTTCGCGAGCATGCGCGTGTTGGCCGAACGCAAAGCGCCGTAGTGGATCTGCATGGTCCAACCCTTCGCGGCATCCATCGCCGCGAGTTCGTGGAGCAGGAACGATTTGTAGCGCAGCGTTTCCTCGCCCGTGACCGGACGTCCGGCCCGGGCTTTGGCAAAGATCGCGGTGGCTTCCGCCGCGGTGCAGTCCTCGGCCCAGACGGTCTCGATGCCGCGGTCGGACAATCGACAGCCCTGCTCGGCGAAGAAATCATGCCGCTTTTGCAGGGCGGAGAGCAAATCGTCCAACGAGGAAATGGACATGGCGGCGGCTTTTTCCAAGGCGGCCAGCCACGAGGAGAAAATTTCCGGCCGGTCGATGAAAAGCGCTTTGTCCGGACGCCAGGTCGGCAGGACGCGGATCTTGAAGTTTTGGTCCGCGGCTATGGCACGATGGTGCTCGAGCGAGTCGACCGGATCGTCCGTCGTGCAGACGGTTTCCACGTTGGAACGCTCCATCAGTCCCCTTGCGCTGAATCCCGGCTGCGCCAGCATCTCGTTGCAGCGGTCGAAAATTTCCCGGGCCGTGCCGGGTCCGAGCAACCGGTCCTCGATGCCGAAAAAGCGGGCCAGCTCGAGGTGCGACCAATGGTAGAGCGGATTGCGCAGCAACTGCGGCATGGTCTCCGCGTATTTGGCGAACTTCTCCCAAGGGCCGGCGTCCCCGGTGCAAAACCGCTCGTCGACCCCCGCCGTGCGCATGGCCCGCCATTTGTAGTGGTCGCCGCCGAGCCAGAGCGCGGCGATATCAGGCCAACGTTGGTCCTCCGCGATTTCCGCCGGAGGCAGATGGCAGTGGTAGTCGATGATGGGTTGCGGGGCGGCGTGCCCGTGGTAAAGACGCCGGGCTTGCGGCGTCTCGAGGAGGAAATCTTCGTGGATGAATTTCATATCGTCATCGAGGCAAAACCGCCATCGACGACGATTTCACTGCCGGTGATGAAGCTGCCGGCGTCGGAGGCCAGCAGCAGGGTCGCGCCGACCAGTTCCCGTGCTTCCCCGAAGCGCTTCATCGGAGTGTGGCCCATGATCGAAGCCACACGTTCGGGGGTGAGCACCTTGCGGTTTTGCTCGGCCGGAAAAAATCCGGGCACGAGGGTGTTCACGCGCAAGCCCTGCGCCGCCCATTCGCGGGCGAGATTTTTCGACAGATTGTGCACCGCGGCTTTGGTCGCCGAGTAGGTGAAGACGCGGGATAGCGGGATGATGCCGGACATCGATCCGAGGTTGATGATGCTGCCTCCGCCCGACCCCAGCATGCGGGCGCCGAAAACCTGGCAGGCGACCATCACGGCTTTGAGATTGATCCCGATGATGCGGTCCATTTCCTCATCGCTGATCTCGAGGAAAGGCGTCGGGCTGTTCACGCCGGCCCCATTGACCAGCACCTCGACCTTGCCGCATCTCGCGTAGACGCGCTCGGCGAGTTCGGTGAGGGCCGGACGCGATGTCACCTCGCAGGACTCAAAGAAAACTTCTCCCCCGCCGGCCCGGATGGCCGCCATGCGTTTTTCGGCTTTGGCGGCATCGCGGCCGACGAGCACAACCTTGGCGCCGGCGGCAGCCATGCCCTCGGCCATGGCCCCGCAAAGTTCGCCCGTGCCGCCGATGACCACGGCGGTTTTGTCGGTGAGGTTGAAAAGTTCGGCGGGCTTCATGGGTCAACGCACCACGCGGGCGCTGCCGCCTTTCATCAGTTTTTCCACTTCCTTGCGGGTGGCCATCGAGGTGTCACCGGGCGTGGTCGAGGCCAAGGCCCCGTGGGCTGCACCGTAGTCCACGGCCAGCTGCGGATCATTGTGCTCGAGGAATCCGAAAGCGACTCCGCTGGCGAAGCTGTCTCCCCCCCCCACCCGGTCGAGGATGTCGAGGCCGGGATATTGGCGGCTCTCGTAAAACTTGCCGTCGTGCCAGCAGATGGCGCTCCAGTCGTTCTTGCTCGCGGTGATGACCCCGCGCAGGGTCGTCGCCGCCACTTTGAAGTTTTGGTATTCCTTCACCGCGGTTTCGATCATCCGCTTGAACGCGTCGGTCTCGATGTTGCTCAGATTGTGGTCCACGCCCTCGACCTCGAAGCCGAGCGAGGCGGTGAAGTCCTCCTCGTTGCCGATCATGACATCGACGTATTTGGCAATTTCCCGGTTCACCTCGCGGGCCTTGGCCTGTCCGCCGATCGATTTCCACAGCGAAGGACGGTAGTTGAGATCGTAGCTGACGATGGTGCCGTGTTTCTTCGCGGCCTGCACCGCTTCGATGGTCAAGTCGGCGGTGGACTCGGACAAGGCGGCGAAGATCCCGCCGGTATGGAACCAGCGGGCCCCGAGCCTCCCGAAAATGTGGTCCCAGTCGAAATCGCCGCGTTTGAGCTGCGAGGCCGCGGTGTGTCCGCGGTCAGGCACGCCCACGGCCCCGCGCACGCCGAAGCCGCGTTCGGTGAAGTTGAGTCCGTTGCGCACGGACCGCCCGATGCCGTCATCCTCCCGCCATTTGATGAAAGCGGTGTCCACCCCGCCCTGCATGATGAAGTCCTCGACGAGGTGTCCGACCTCGTTGTCGACGAAGGCGGTGCAGACGGCGGTTTTCAAACCGAAGCATTTGCGCAATCCGCGCGAGGTGTTGTATTCGCCGCCGCCTTCCCACGCGGTGAATTGGCGGGCGGTGCGCACGCGTCCCTCGCCGGGATCGAGGCGGAGCATGACTTCGCCGAGCGAGATTTGGTCGTAGTGGCAGGTGGCTTTGTCGCGGAGTTGGAGTGACATGGCGGAGTTTCTCAGAGGGTGACGTTTTTGAAATCTTCGGGCTGCCAGGCCGGCTCGCCCAGCTCATCGGTCAGGTGGGCGAAACTTTCGATCTCGGCCTTGGTGAAAAGGAGACCGCCGTGTTCGTCGGTCAGCTTGGCCGCCCTCGCTTCCAGTTCGCCGGGCAGAAGGCATTTTTCGTTGCCGGGACCGAGAATGTCGGCCAGGCAAGCTTTGACGTTTTCCGCCGGGGTGCGCCCGAGCGCGTAGTTATGACCATGCAACGCTTCCGGATGGATGCATTGGAAAAAGAAGGTCGAACCGCGCTTCTCCTTGGCGTCGCCCCTGGCGGTGCCGCGGATGGATGGCAACCCGCCGCCGATGAACGCGGCGTAAAGTTCATCGATCAAGCCGAGTCCGTAGCCTTTGTGCGCGCCGAATGGCAGGAGCGCGACCGCTTGGTGTGGATCGGTCGTCGGTCGGCCCTCGGCATCGACCGCCCAGCCGGTTCCCAGCGTTTTGCCCTCGCGGGCGAATTGCTGGACGCGGCCCATGGCCACGGTCGAGGTGGCCCAGTCGATGACGATGGGAAATCCGACCGCATCTTGCGTGGGGAATCCCCAGGAGTGCGGGTTGGTGCCCATCGTGGGGGTTTTCCCGCCGAAGGGCACCACCTCGGAGGTGGCCGAGGTGCAATTGGTGTAGGCGATATAGCCTTTGAGGGCGGCATCGATCACGTAGCCCCCGCCCCAGAGGTAATGGGTGGCATTGTCCACGCTGACCATGCCGACGCCGTATTGGTCGGCCAGTTCCATGCAACGCTCCATGGCGCGGTAGGCCACGGCCTGACCCAGTTTGTTGTGTCCGTCCCACGCCTCCGCCGCGGCGAACCGCGAGGGAAGTTTTTCCATCTCCGCCCGGGGCGTCCAGCGCCCGACCTTGCTGCCGAACAGGTCGTCAAGATGAAGGGCTTTGAGCGCGTTGTGCGTGCGGATGCCGTGACGGGCCGCGCTATGACAAAATCTCGCCGCATCCCGGGCTTCGTCGTCCGAGTATCCCCTCGCGCGGTAAGCACGCGCCACGAGACCGTCGTGCTGCTCCGCGGGAACAATGAACCAGGTCTCCGCCATTTCAAGCCTCGTGCTGTTGCCGGTCCCCGACCCAGTCGTAGTGGAAATACTTCCCTTTCGGCTGGTCGGTGCGTTCGTAGGTGTGCGCGCCGAAGTAGTCGCGCTGGGCTTGCAGCAAGTTGGCCGGCAGGCGTTCCGAGCGGTAGCTGTCGAAATAAGCCAGCGACGCGCTGAAAGCCGGCGTCGGGATGCCCGAGAGCACGGCATCGGAGACAATCTTGCGCCAGTTCGCTTGCGTGCGCCCGATGACTTCCTGGAAATACGGGTCGAGCAGGAGGTTGGGCAGCGCCGCATCGCGGTCGAAGGCCTCTTTGATCCGCTGGAGGAAGCGGGCCCGGATGATACAACCGCCGCGCCAAATCATGGCGATCTCGCCGAAATTCAGCGGCCAGTTCTGTTCCGCAGCCACCGCACGCATCAACGCAAAACCCTGCGCGTAGGAACAAATCTTCGAGGCGTAGAGCGAGTCGCGCACGGCGTCGATGAGTTCCCGCTTGTCGCCCGGAAAATGCGACGGCGGACCTTGGAGGATTTTCGACGCGCTGACGCGCTCCTCTTTCAACGCACTGATACAGCGGGCGAAGACAGCTTCCGAAATGGTCGAAATGGGAATGCCCACATTGAGACCATCGGTCACCGTCCATTTGCCGGTGCCTTTTTGCCCGGCCCGGTCTTGGATCACATCCACGATGGGCGCGCCGGTCACGGGGTCTTTGACCGCGAGAATGTTGGCCGTGATTTCGATGAGAAAGCTGTCCAAGTCCCCGGCATTCCAATCGGCGAAAGCCTGCTGGGTTTCCCCGACCGAAAGCCCGATCCCGTGGCGCAGGATATTGTAGGCCTCGCAAATGAGCTGCATGTCGCCGTATTCGATCCCGTTGTGGACCATTTTGACGAAGTGGCCCGCACCGTTGGGGCCGATGTAAGTGGTGCAAGGCACGCCGCCGGAGACCGGTTGGCCGGGGGCCGCGCCTTCGAGGGGTTTGCCTGTCCGGGCATCGACTTTGGCCGCCACGGCATTCCAGATCGGCGCCAGCTCCTGCCACGACGACTCGGCGCCGCCGGGCATGAGACTCGGACCGAACCGTGCGCCTTCCTCGCCGCCGGACACCCCGGAGCCGATGAAACGCAGACCTTGGGCCGTCAGATCTTTTTCCCGGCGGACCGTATCGGTCCACAGCGCATTGCCGCCGTCGATGATGATGTCGTCTTTTTCCAGAAGCGGTATGAGGCTGTCGATGACCGCGTCCGTGGCCTTCCCCGCTTGCACGAGAATGATGATTTTGCGCGGGCGTTTGAGCGAGGCGACAAAATCCTCGAGCGTCAGCGCGGCATGAAGACCGCCGGGCGTGTCGGGGTTATCTTTGACAAATTCTTCGGTCTTCGAGGTGGTGCGATTGTAGACCGAAATGCGGAAGCCGTGATCGGCAATGTTCAGCGCGAGGTTTTGACCCATGACCGCGAGGCCGACGAGTCCGATGTCGGAAAGTTCTTTGCTCATGAAATTCGGTCAGACTTTGTTGGCTTGGGCAAGGGCCGGCTTGCCTTCGAGAACATTGATCATGTTTTGCGCGGCCATGGTGGCCTGACGCACGACGCTTTCGAACGTGCGGGAGCCGATGTGTGGGGTGAGCACGACACCCCGGCAGCGCAGAAGCGGGTGATCGGCCGGCGGCGGTTCCTCATCGAGAACATCCGCCCCGTAGCCGGCGATGGTGCCGGCCTCGAGCGCGGCGGCCAGCGCTTTGCTCTCGACGAGTTCGCCCCGGGCGCAATTGAGCAGAACGGCGTTTGGTTTGCAGAGCTTGAGGCGCTCGGCATTGATCAGGCCCCGGGTTTCCGGCGTCAGGTTGGTGTGCAGGGAAATGATATCTGCACGGCGGAGAAGGTCCTCGATGTTCGCCACACGCTCGATGCCGTGCGTCTTGGCGAATTCCTCGTCCCAGTAAAGATCGAAGCCGAGCGCCTCCATGCCGAAGGCCTTCGCGCGGATGGCGACTTCCTTGCCGATGCGGCCGAGACCGGCGATGCCGATCGTTTTGCCCATCAGTTCGTGCCCGGTCAGGCGTTTCCACTTGCCTTTGTGGACAGCGTTGTCTTGCTTCACGATTTGCCGGTAGATGGCGAGCAACAAGCCGAAGGTGTGCTCGGCCACGGTGGTGTGATTCACGCCGGGACAGAAGGTGACTGGAATCTTCAGGTTGGTCGCCGCCGCCACGTCCACTTTGTCCAAACCGATCCCGTATTTGGCCACGACTTTGAGGCGAGGGAGGGATTTTTCCAGGACCGCCCGGGTAATGGCGTCATCGCCGCACAGGAACGCATCGAAATCACCGGCCAACTCCAGCATGCGCGACTCCGGCAGCGGGCCGCGTTCACGCACGATCTCGAACTTTTCCGCGGCCAGCATTTCATGATGCGGTCCGGGGGTGTCTTGGAACGAGGTGGTGGTGAGGAGGATCCTCACGGGCGGCGTGTGCAAGCTGGGACAATTTTGCTCAAATCAAGTGCCTCCCTCGCAGCCAACAGGGTGTGGTCGTTCTGCTCCCGATACGGAAGCGGTGGCGGTGCCGGATCGACGGCAAGCCGCGTCGTCCTCCTGCATCCATCGTCTGATTTCCTCGGTCGTCTTCGCGCCGCAATTCCGCTCGCCCGCCAATTGCGCCAGGACGTTCGTTCTGGCGGCCTCTCTTCTGGTACGTATTCCGTGTCGACCGAGGGCATTGACCGCGCGCGCCGACAAATTCGCCAATTCGGCGGATACTTTGAGTTTCCTGAGCGAACGTCGGTGGCGGGCCAGCATTAGCGAGACCGCCTGAGGGGTGACTTCGAACTCCTTCCCGATTTCCCGGAAGGAATATCCAAGACCACGCAGGACAGCGATCTGACGGATGCGTGCCGGCAAAGCATCGATGGACGAGTACGCATCCTCACCTTCCTGTTTTGGTGAGGGCCGTGCGTCCTGCCCGTCTGGTCCGTTGCTGATCATAGAGCCGCGGGGATCCTCGAATGACAAAAGACGCCGGATTGTCCGGAGCATCCGCCCATGGCGGGGTTAGCGCCGCAGGGCAATGGTAAGGTTGGTGACTGTAGCACTCGTGAAGAATAATCGAGGCCGCCTCCTTGGCGAAGAAAAGAGGTTTAGCAAATATTCACTTATGTTATAAAATGCTTATGCCAAAAAGAGCCGCCCGCGAGCTTTACCCCCCCGGCCCCGGGTCGCCCTACTGGCTGCCTTCCGGCCAACCTCCGGGCGGGCTCCTGTATCTTGGCTGGGGGCGTAGGTTTTACGGGCGGCATCCCATCCCGCTGCGCTTGCACCACGGGTGGACCTGCATGGTGGTCCTTTCCGGGCAACCGGAGTTCCTCGCCGCCGAGCGCCGGCATCGCGCGCGGCGCGGTTCGGTCATCGTGGCCGGCCCCGACGTGCCCTACGGATGGACCGACCAGCGTGCGGCGACCAGCACCCATTTGGTGTGGACGTGGGGGGAGCCACCGGTCATCGGCGGGCGGTTGACGGCCCGCACCTGCTGGCTGCGCACGGCGGACAACGACTTGCTGGCCGAGATTGAAGACCTGCACCGGCGGACACGGCGCGAAATTCAACGAGCCGATAACTCTTCCCCGATGTCTCTCCGGGCGTTGAAAACCCTGATCGACGCAGCTCTGGCACGTTGCGATCGGGGTCCCCTCCACTCCGAAATGCGCGCCCGGGAACGGTTGCAGCTGGCCGAGCAATGGATGCGGCGTCACCTCGACATTCGAGCCCCCGCCGCCGCTTTGGCCGACTACCTCGGGCTCTCGGCCATGGGGTTGCACCGGTTGTTCAGGGAGTCGGCCGGATGCTCTCCCGGGCGCGCTTTCCTTGAGACCAAGATGCGCGAAGCCGAGCGTTTGCTCCGGTGCGAATCCGCCTCGGTGAAGGAAACCGCACTGGTGCTCGGCTACCGCCACCCCGGGGATTTCACCCGGGCCTACGCCCGGTTCCATGGTCACCCGCCATCACGGCGCTCCTAAATTGGCGACTCCGAAGTGAATAATAATACCAAACGCGAGAAGTTTTTTGACTATTCGCCTCCCTTGGGTAGGGACGGCTGGCTCAGCCGTCCGCACCCCTTTGACAGAGATGCAGCGCTCCTGACCTGCCCCCGCTTTTTGGACGGGGTTCTATGAGAGATTTGGTTGGTTGTTGGGCTTGGTTTTGCTGTTTGGCGTAGCGGAGGCCGTAGGCCGGAGCGGAGCCAAACAGCTGGCCGCAAACTTCGCCCGGGTCGTGTAACCTAAGTGGGAATGCGGACGGATGTGGTTGTATTTATAGCGGTGATCCTTGGCCAGCCATTTGGCCTCGGCCAGAGAGCCGATCTCCTCGACGTCGAGCAGATCATGGCGCAGACGACTGTTGAAGCTCTCGATGTAGGGGTTTTCCCACGGTGCACCAGGCGGAATGAACGCTGTTTGGAACCCGCGCTCTTGGATCCAGCGGCAGACCTTTTTGGCGATGAACTCCGGACCGTTGTCGGAGCGCATAAACTCCGGCGCACCGTATTGCTCCACCGCTTTGTCCAACACGGCGATGACATCGCCAGACTCCAAGCGGCGATCGACTTCCAAGGCGAGGTTCTCCTTGGTGAACTCGTCAACCAGCGGCAACCACTTCAAACGACGCCCGTCGCTGGTTTGGTCGAAAATGAAGTCGTACCTCCAAACATGGTTGCGACGTTCAGCCCTGAGCCGACTGGCGCCATGCTTTCGGCCACCATGCGGTAGCCCCAGCGCGGCTGCGCACGGGCCCAGCGACGCATGGCCGCCAAGAGCGGCGCATCCGAATCGCGTCGGCGGGGCCGGTAGCGTTGCGTGGAACGATGCTGACCGAGGGTGGAGCAGGCCCGGCGCTGACTGACTTCAAGGCGATCTTCAACCATCTCGACCGCCTCGCGTCGCCGCACCGGGCTTACCATTTTCCCTCCGCCACCTCCTTGAGGATCGCCATGTCCAAGGCTTGGTCGGCCACCAGCTTCTTGAGCCGGGTGTTCTCTTTTTGCAGCTCCTTGAGCCGCTTGACCGTGTCGAGCTTGGCTCCGGCGTATTCCTTGGCCCAGCGATGGTAGGTCGCCGGGCTGATCTCCAGGCTGCGGCAGACATCTTCGATGCCTTTGCCGCCGGCCAACTCTTCGTCGGCTCGCCTCAACTTCTTGATGACTTCTTCGGGTGTGTGTCGCTTTCTTTTCATGAGAATGTGGCGGCCCCCACGCGCCGCCAAACTCTCATATCACCCGGACCAATTCACGGGGAGCACGCCACCGGAACTGTCAAACTCTGGGAGTCCCCCAGCAAAGCTGGGGGTTTACCATTAGAAATTAGATCCAAGTGGTATTAGGAAACTGTTCCTCGCCGTTCCTCCAACTGGCGGCGGGTCTCGGCCGCACTTTCCTTGGTGATCGGATAAAATTGGAGCAGAAAAAGCGCAATCATATTGGGTATCATGCCACCTAGAACCATTAATAAACGCATACCCAGGAATGTATCTGCTGATTGATTACCACCCAATTCTGCATCAAATCCAACTAATACAAGCGACATTCCCCCAGCAAAGAAGCTTAACGAAACCGCGGTTTTGGCGACCCAATTGTAGACCGCCCCGAACATGCCTTCTCGGCGCTCGCCATGACGGAGTTCATCATTGTCACAAATATCAGCCATCATGGACTGAACAACCGTACCAACAGCAATCCAATACAAAGAACCGAAAATCGCATCGACAAAGATAAACATGTGGTTGCCCGGCGTGTAGACAAACCAACGGACAATACCGTTAAAGATCACCAATATATAGACGGTCCGCAAAGCAACCAATTTGCTGGTTCGTTTGGAAAGCGCCAACATCAAAGGTATCCCAATAAAGCCACACACTGCATAGGCAGATGACAGAAAGCCCTTCCAGATCGAGCCCTGAGCAATGTCACCATCAAACATATAATAAACCAGCAAATAGTAATCCATGGAACTGCCAAACATACCTGCCGCAATTTGCAGCAGGGTCAGCGTGATAAGCACTAGGAATGCTTTGTTACGGAATGTTTGACCAACCGTTTTCCAAAAGCCTGCACCCACTTTCTTGGCGAGATCCTTTTCCTGAACTTTGTAATAACGCTCTTTCGCAAAAATTGCCGGAACAATACCAAAGCCCGCGATCATCAAAAATGCCACGCACCAGAGAACCGTTCGCACCCCATGCACCTGATCTGAAAACAGCCCCCAGGTTACACCAAGAGCCGCTGCAGGGATAAACCATTGATACGAAAATTCGCCAACTTTCTGCCAGAAGGTGACATGCCCCATCACTTCAGTCCGTTCGTCGTAATTGGGTGTCATCTCATAAGTGAGACTGGTGAACGGAACAGCGAAAATGGTAAAGCAGGTATAAAAAATCAGCGACGCCACCAAAAACCAAGCCATCATAGCCCCCTCACTCCACGAGGTCGGAACCATCCAAATCATTCCGAATGACAGTGCCATCAGAATCGCCCCCATGAAAATGAATGGACGACGTCGTCCATATTTCGAGTGATAGCGGTCCGAAATGCGGCCCATAATGGGATCCGTCAACCCATCCCAAAAACGGGGAATCGCCAGCATGATCCCAATAAGCGCAGGGTTGACCCCAAGAATCATGTTAAAAAAGGGCATCGCCGTCGCCTTGACTGTCGAATTCCCGTGAAAGAAGGTCATCCCCCCAAAACCGACCGCGATCTTTTCACCGAGACCAATGACGTTACCATTTTTCTTGGTCGCTTTTTTGTCCTCAGGTTTGCCCTCGTTACGGAAGGTGGATGTAGTCTCTGTTTTAGGTGAAGGTGTTTCTGTGCTCATAATAACTATTTATTGTTCTCCTTAAATTTATTGGTGTGCTCCAAGCCTCAATAGGCGGGTTCAATCAAGCCTTTGCTCCATTCCGCACGGCTCGGGTCGCGCCGAAGGTTTATGTTTCTCTCTGTACTAGTTTGAATAATCTTTACCCCAGTTTGCATAGAGGATTTGCTGGAGTTTCTTAATCAGCGTAGCATGTTCCGGATTGCCTGCGATGTTCACAAACTCGCTGGGGTCCTCTTCGAGATCGTAGAGCATTTGAGCGACAACCGCATTGCCCTTTTCACTCCACTCCGTGTAAGCGTAGCGTTCTGTAAGCAGTGTCATACCATGCTGCCATTTCGAAACAACAGCCTCCTTGAACGATTGATCCGGATTTTCAAGAACAGGTACAAAGCTCATACCCTCCAGTTGATCCGCAGGATTCTCTAAAGAGCATAATTCAGTCAGTGTTGGATAGATATCCACGAACTCAACCAATGCTTCGGAGGCGGTGCCACCTGCAACACCTGGAGCTTTAACAATAAGCGGGCTGCTTAAGACGACTTCAAAGTTCGAGTGCTTCCCCCACTTTCCGTGATCATCCAGGCTAAACCCATGATCCCCAAGCAGAACAACGATTGTATTTTTGTCGAGTTCCAGCTCCTTTAATGTATCAAGAACTTTTCCAACCAGTGCATCGGAATAGCTGACCGTTGCATAGTATGCGTGGATCAAGGTGCGGGCCAATGCATCATCTTCAAGCCAACCCTCCTTGGGGATACCATGATAGGCCCTCAATTCATTTGACCTGCGCATCGCTTCAAGTGGCGCATTCTCCGGGGCATGATTGTTTTCAGGACGCTTGATGGCATCATAGTCATACAGGTCCCAGTATTTCTTTGGGGCATTGAAAGGCAGATGCGGAGAGGTAAAGCCGACAGCGAGGAAAAAGGGCTTACCTTCTTTCTTCAGTTGCCTGAGGGTAGCAACGGTTCTTTCCGCGACTGAACCATCGTCATAGGCATTATCCGGCACGTCGGCACATTCATACGCCGGTCCGTGACCCTTGTCCTCCGCATCGAGCTTAAGGTTTTCCGGTTTCAGATAGTTTCTCCATCTGGATTCGTTCGTTTTAGCTCCTTCCAAAACATCCCAACTGTCTTTGGCGTCATTCCACTTATGGAATACCTTCCCGTAGGAAATTGTCGTATACCCGTTGTCTTTAAATACCTGAGGCAATACAACGGCCTCCGGCGCTTCGGTATCCGCCGCGCTGTCATAACGGTTGAAGCGCGTGAGTGTCGGCCGCAAACCGGTCATAATACTCGCACGGGAAGCCCCACAAACCGGGACATTACAATACGCTCTTTTAAAAACGACACCTTCCGCAGCTAACTTATCCATATGTGGAGAAATGATATGACTCTCACCAAAGCAGTTCAGCTCAGGACGCAAATCATCCATCATCAGAAACAAGACGTTCGGCTTGGATTGATCCGCTCCAAAGCACAAACCAGTGACAAACAACGCAAATGGCATTACTATTTTTTTCATAAAGACTATCAATGTGTTTTTATTTAATGCTTATTTACTCAATAAGATATCGATCAGCTCATGATCGATTGTTCTGCTTTCATCGTCGGCGATTTTAAAATGGCCCTTGTAGTCCCAGACCGCTTGCGCGATTCCAAGTTTTTCAAAGGCTTTGATCCAGTCGCGGTAATAGGCGAGGCGAAGTTCGCGAGGTGCATACACGATACACCCCCATTCGCCACAATAGACGGGAAGATCATGTTTTTCTGAAAAATCGACTGCGATTTGTAAGCGCTCGAGGATTCTTTCATAATCAAACGCACCATTCACATCTTTCAGATGATCTCTTGTTGCTTGTGAGTATTTATCTCCCAGTTCGTCAATGAACGAATCAGCCCCAAGAGGTTTCCCCGGATACTGAATCGGTCCGTCATAATCCTTTAACCGTGACCAACTCGCCTTGTAGTGGGTTAGTGGCATCGGTTCGTAATTATGGAAACTGATGATGAGGTTTGTATCATTCTCGGGAACCCACAGATGTTCCAGTGTGTCGAGTGTTTGCCAGCGATTAGAACCGATCACAAAGGTGCGTTTAGGTTCTTTCTTCCGGATGAATGCATATACTTTTTTGATCAGGTTGTTCCAATCTTCAGGATCATCGGCAACCGCTTCATTCATGAATTCATAGGCAACTCTGTTCACACAGCTTTCACCGATGCGGTCTGATATCTCGTCCCAAAGAGTGATGAACTTTTTCTGCTCTCTCGGATCTGCCCAAAGCGTATTCACATGCGCATTACCTTGATGGGCGGCATTGAAGTAGTGAGATCGGATAATGTGCAGATCGATAATGATCCGAAGATCGTTTCTGCCAGCCCATGTAATGGCTTTGTCCAAATAATCCCAGGCATCCTCAAGCGGTTCACCTTCCTCATCCCAGAACTCTTTCTCATCGATCGGAAGCCTGATATGGTCGAAACCTTTAGCTTTGAGCATGATAAAATCATACTCCGTGATGTAGGTCGCCATTTGCTCACGAGGTCGTTCATCACGTTGCGACAGCCAATGGCTTAGATTAACGCCGCGCCTAATTTCGAATTCATTTTTGCCGCCAGCTGCTTCCGCGATGGCAACATGCGGCAAGCCAATCGCCGTTGCCAATAAGAGGATGATGCGGGGTAGTAACTTTGTCATTTGTTGTATTCGTTTTATCAATCCCCATATTCGGGTCATCAGGACAGTATTGCGGATTGCGCTCACACCCGAAGCGCTGCTAATAGCGCTACGTAATAAATCCAGCCCGGCTCGGGCCGCAAACCGAATAGGCAGAATACCCGTTTGAAAACTGCACACCGTTTTTTTTTGCCAGGGCATCGATATATGAGGGCGGGTCGGGATATCCGTACATCCGTTATACCCCACATGGCCATAGCCCAGATCATCCGCCATAATCACCACCAGATTCGGTTTCTGCACGGCA
>JBMTVD010000022.1:0-26529 GCA_049451035.1 Chthoniobacterales bacterium
ATTGCGGCGTGGTTGCGGACGCAGGGGTTTTCGGTGGACGCGGGCAACACCTACGTGGCGCCGTTTTACCGCGGATATCCGATTGCGGATGAAGAGTTGTTGCGGAGGTTGCGGACGGCGAAGCCGAAGGTGGTGTTTTTGAATTTGGCAGGGGGCAAGCAGGAAGTGCTCGGGGCGTGGTTGCGCGAACGGCTGGATCCGTGTCCGGGGATCGTTTGCACGGGTGCAGCGGTGGCTTTTCTGGCCGGGACGCAGGCAAAGATTCCGGTGTGGGCCGATCGCAGCGGGCTCGGGTGGCTCATGCGCTGCCTTTACGAGCCGAGGAAGTTCATCCCGCGGTATTGGAGCGCCTTGCCTCTGATTTGGCTCGTTGCGTCCCATCGTGAACGGAGCCCCGCCCCTAGGCCGTAACGCCGACAAAGCAACGCGGAAGCCGGGCCGGCTCCAATCTTCGCGTTGTTTAGGCTTGAGAATCTTTTCCGGAGCAGGATGTATCGACACTGGCCCCTGCCTTCCCATGCTGACCAAAGTTTATTCTGCCGCCCTTCACGGTGCTGATGCGCTGGAGGTGGAGATCGAGGTCAACGAGGGCGCCGGCGACCCGAAGGTCATCATCGTCGGCCTGCCTGACACGGCGGTCAAAGAGAGCAAAGACCGGGTGACCACGGCGATGGCCAACAGCGGTTACCGTTGGCCAAGAGGTCGGACTACGATCAACTTGGCGCCGGCCGACCTCAAGAAAGAGGGACCCAGCTTCGACCTGCCGATTGCCGTCGGCATGCTGGCTATAACCCACGGACATGATCTGCCGCGATTGGCGGACTGCACGCTGGCCGGCGAATTGGCGCTGACAGGCGCAATCCGTCCGGTCAAAGGAGCTTTGCCCATTGCGATCGAGGCACGGCGACGGGGCAAGAAAGCGTTGCTCGTTCCCGCGGAAAACGCGGCCGAAGCGTCCGTGGTGCAAGGACTCTCGGTCTACGGAGTACGCAATCTGAGGGAGTGTTTCGAATTCCTCGACGGACAAAAAGACATCAAGCAAATCCGCTCCGATCTGGATGCGGTGTTTCGCAACAACCAACGCGATGAACTGGACTTTGCGGACGTCAAGGGACAAGCCTCGGTCAAGCGGGCTTTCGAGGTGGCGGTGGCCGGAGGGCACAACTTGCTGGTCATCGGGGCGCCCGGTGCCGGCAAGAGCATGCTGGCCAAACGCATCCCGGGCATCATGCCCCCAATGACTCTGGAGGAGGCGATCGAGACAACCAAGATTCACAGCGTCTGCGGACTGCTCGACGCAAAGCACAATTTTGTCGCCCTTCGACCCTTCAGGGCCCCGCATCACACGATTTCAGACGCGGGACTGCTGGGAGGGTCCACCAACCCGACCCCGGGCGAGGTCAGTCTGGCGCACCATGGGGTGCTCTTTCTCGACGAGTTGCCGGAGTTCAAAAGGTCGACACTCGAAGTTCTCCGCCAACCCTTGGAAGACGGCAAGGTGACGATCTCGCGCGCCGCGGGCAGTCTGACGTTTCCGGCCGACATCATGCTGGTCGCAGCGATGAATCCGTGCCCGTGCGGGTATTATGGCCACCCCAAACGCGAGTGCCGCTGTAGCCCGGGGCAGGTCGAACGCTATCGCCAGCGGGTGTCCGGGCCGCTCCTTGACCGAATCGACATCCATGTGGAGGCGCCGCCGGTAGAGTACGCTGCGCTTACCTCGACCGCTCCCGAGGAGGATTCTTCATCCGTGCGCGCCCGTGTGCAAGCTGTCAGAGCGCGCCAGGCCCGGCGCTTGGGCAAAGCACTCCGCCCCGCGCTCAACGCACGAATGACCCCCAAGTTGATGCGTGAGCACTGTAAGATTTCCGAGACTTGCCACCACCTGATGAAGCATGCATTGGATGAACTGCACCTGAGCGCCCGCGCCCATGACCGCATTTTGAAAGTGGCACGAACCATTGCCGATTTGGCCGACACCGATTCGATCTCGGAGGATCATCTGTTGGAGGCCCTCCAATATCGTACATTGGACCGCTCACTGTGGATGTAGTTTGGCCGGGCTGGATTTCCAGCCCGGAATATGCTTCATAGTTCGGGTGGCCCGTGCCGCAGCGCAATGATTTCCCAAAGGGAGCAAGGTATTTATTTCTGGTTCTGTCTGCTGCAGATCGCGCTGGCAGGCTTGCTGTTCGGTGCGTTTTACACAATCAACGATCAGATCCGCGTCACCTGGTTGGCCGCGCCAGGGGCGTATCTGCAACTCCTGAGTGTCATGGTATTGGCCCTGGCGGGGGAAGCGGCCCTGCGTCCTGACAACATGCGGACGAACGCCGGGCAGGCATCGCGCCGGGCGGCCATGAGCACCGGCCGGCGTCAACTGCTTTGGTTGGTTGCGGGATTCGGCATCTTTCTCGTTTTGACTCGTGACACGAATATTTCACGGGTGTTTTTGGCGGGCTTGTCACTGCTCAGCTATCCGCTGTTTTACTACACAAATCGCAAGGGGCGCCGGTGGATGCATCGCATTTTCCCTTCAAGCCTGCTGCGGTTGAGGCTGCGAACGCTGGTCTTGGGATCCCGCGATTGGTGCGACTCCATTCAACACCGCCTCGAAGAGTTCCGGGAGCACTTCGAAATGCAGGACCCATGCATTTGCGGTCGAGACGACGATGCGGAGGAAGTGCTGGGCAAGGTTGTCGATGCCAATCCCGATCTGCTGGTCTTTCCTTCCCGTGAATTATCCTACGAAACAGTGACCAAGTTGCTCGCTTTGGGAGACCGGCGGGGGTTCCGATGCTGGATTCCCGTCGAGATGTCTCGGCAGCACGGGAGGCGTTTTGAAGTTCAGGACCTCGCGGGCCTTTCGGTGTTGTCGCCTCCGACTCTGCCTTTGGCTCTCAGTTACAACCGGGCCATGAAGCGTGCCTTCGACATCGCGGTCAGCGTTGCGGTGATCCCGGCAATAGTGCTCCCGCTGATGGCCGTTGTCGCTGTGATCCAGCGTTTCAATTCACCGGGCCCTCTCTTTTTCCGTCAGAACCGCGTGGGAGAAAATGGCAAAATCTTCCAAATTCTCAAATTCCGCAGCATGCGAATGGACAATGATGACGAGGCGCGGCAAGCGACGTCCGAGGATGACCGCATCTACCCCGGCGGTCGTTGGCTGCGACGTCTCAGCGTCGACGAGTTTCCCCAGTTTTTCAACGTGTTGCGCGGAGAGATGAGCGTCGTCGGTCCCAGGCCGCACATGATTCAACACGAGCGCGAATTCGAGAAATTCCACGAACTCTACGGCAGCAGGCGCTATGTGAAGCCGGGCGTCACCGGACTGGCACAGGTCGAGGGTTACCGGGGGGAAGTCAAGGGGTCCCAGGACGTCCGCGGCAGAGCGCGCTTTGATCTGTTTTACGTGAAGCACTGGTGTCTCGGGTTGGATGTCCGGCTGGCTGTACAAACTGTCCTGCACCTGCTCAAGCCCCCCGCCAAAGCCTACTAGGCTCCGCTTGGGCCCGTCCTTGGCCGCACCCAGGCGCTGGGCGGCTCGGCACGGGTCCTTCTTGTAATCAGAATACCCCGCCAGGGTGGTTCGGACCGCCACTTCTGTGGCCCTCCCCCCATAAAACTACTCCAACGCAAGTTCAATTGAACGATCGTTTGGAACAATTGTCTGATTCTATATCGCCGACACAACCGTCCGGCGGGACCAAACAAAGTGGACTCTTCAGACAACAACATCGGGCTCTACCTCCGGGAGATCAGTCAAGTTCCGCTTCTGACCCCGGCGGAGGAGATCAAGTTGGCGGCCCAGATCAAGCGCGGCAACAAGCGAGCCCGCGAGAAAATGATCAAAGCCAACCTCCGGCTGGTGGTGAAAATCGCCAACGATTTCAGCACCTTCGGATTGCCACTGTTGGACCTTATTTCCGAGGGCAATATCGGTTTGATGAAGGCCGTGGAGCGTTTTGATCCCAAAAAAGGCGGCAAGCTGAGCACTTATGCTTCCTGGTGGATCAAGCAATCGATCAAGCGCGCCTTGGCGAACCAGAGCAAAACGATCCGCCTGCCCGTCCATCTGGTCGATAAAATCGGCAAAATCCGGCGCGTGGCGGCCCGTATGACCGAGGATCTGGGGCGCGAACCGACCAGCGAGGAGTTGGCCGATGAGCTTGGGCTCCCGGTGGCCAAAGTTTCCCACCTGAAAAATGTGGCGGTACGCCCGGCTTCCCTCGACGCACGCATCAACGCGGACGACGACACACCTTTTGGCGACCTCGTCAGCGACGAAAAGGCGGAGGATCCCTTTGCCGTGCTCCGGGACAAAGACCTCCGTGATGAAATCGTTGATCTCCTGGCGATCCTCGATGCCCGCGAGCGGCGCATTATCGCTTACCGCTTCGGACTCGGCGGCGGGAGGGAGCGCACACTCGAAGAAGTGGGCCAGAGATTCGGCGTCACCCGCGAACGCATTCGCCAGCTCCAAAACATCGCCCTGCTCAAGATGAGGAAAGCTTTGCGCCGCCGCGAGGAACTCACGTTTCCCGGGGAGCAGCCGGTGGCCGTCTGACCGGCGGCCAAACTTTCAGGCAGAAAAGCGGGTCCGTCGGCGAGGGGTTGCCGTCGGGCCCGCCGCAGTTTTCAGGGTACGACGCGCAGCTGGACCGATTCGTGGCGGCGGTCTCCCTCGACGATGTCGGTCACCACGACCAGATGGTCGCCCGATTCCACCAGGCCTTTGAGCAGGAGGGCCGCTTCGGCTTCGAACACATTTTTGGCCGGATCCTCGTGGAAGCCCATTCGCTGGGCAAACACGCCATAGGGGAGGGCAAGTTGCCGGACCACATCGTCATGGGGGGAAAACGCATGGATGACCGCGTGTGCCGGGCGCAAGTGCGCGACGTAACGCGCCATGTTGCCGTGCTGGGTGAAAACGACGATTTTCGAATTGGGAAAACTGTTGGCCAGATTGACCGCGGCCGCGACCGTCTTTTGCCTCGGACCTTCGACCAGCGCCTCGCGGGCGAATCCCGCACCGCCACTGCGTTCGATGCGTCGGGCCACACGATCGAAAATTTCCACGCATTGGACCGGGTACTTCCCCACGCTGGTCTCCCCGCTGAGCATGATCCCGTCGGCCTGCTCGTAAACAGCGTTGGCGACGTCCGTGATTTCCGCCCTGGTCGGGAGAGGATTGGTGATCATGGATTCAAGCATGTGGGTGGCGACGATCACCGGCTTGCCGACCCGGATACACGACTTGACGATACGGCGCTGGATGATGGGGAGCTCCTCCATCGGGCACTCGATCCCGAGATCACCGCGCGCGACCATGACGGCATCCGCGGCCGCAATGATTTCCTTCACGAATTTCACCGCATGCTGGTCTTCGATTTTGGCGATGATCTTGGCGGTGCTGCCGAGGCGTTTGATTTCCGCGCGCATGGCTTCCACGTCGGACTTCTCCCGGCAAAAACTCAGCGCGAAGTAATCGACCCCCGTTTCAGCTCCGACCGCCATATCCTTCAGGTCCTTCTCGGTCAGGGGAGGCAGATTGACTTTGACGCCGGGAAGGTTGATGTGCCGCCGCGAACCGAGCACCCCCTGGGTGAGCACCTCGCAACGGATGCGGTTATCCCGCTTTCCGAGCACTTTCATGTGAATGTTGCCGTTGTCGACCATGACAACGTCGCCCACGGAGATGTCGTCGATGAGTCCGTCGTAATTGACATCCACCGAGTATTCTTCCTCGCTGCGCGCCCCGCGGACGGTGAATTCGACGGTATCGCCCGGCTTGAGGTCGAGGCTGGTGGCCAGATCGCCCGTGCGGATGGCCGGGCCCTGCGTGTCCATCATGATGGCGATATTCGCCTTACCTTGGCGTCCCGCCTCGCGGATGCGCGGAACGACCGCCCGTACCCAGTCGTGAGCCCCGTGGCTCATGTTGAGACGGAAAATATTGGCTCCGGCCGCGATGAGGGCAGCCAGCATTTCGGGCGAGTCGGTGGCCGGCCCGAGGGTGCAGACGATTTTGGTTTTGCGCATGTACGAGGAAAAGCGCGAGCCGCGAGCCATGGCAAGCGCAAGATATGGCGTGGCCGGCACAGATTGAACTTGCCCGCAGGGCGGTTGGCCGTTTTTCTGGCCGGCTGTGAAAGACCATTTTGGAGCATTACGCCGGTTCAAGCCGGGGGGATCATCGGAAGGTTGGTATTTCTCGCTGCCCGTACTGGAAAGCGAAGGCTTGGGGAGTGTCTCGCGCCTCCCGGTCAGCATTCGTATTGTTCTCGAGTCGGTCCTGCGCAACTGCGACGGGCGCAAGGTCCGCCCCGAAGATGTGCGCGCCCTGGCGGGATGGAACGCGAAAAAGCCCGCCTCGGAGGAGATACCCTTCGTCGTGGCCCGCATTGTTTTGCAGGATTTCACCGGAGTCCCGCTCCTTGTCGACTTGGCGGCCATGCGCAACGCGGTCGCGGCGGCGGGCAAGGATCCAGCCATGATCGAACCGCTCGTCCCTGTTGATCTGGTCGTCGACCACTCCGTGCAGGTCGATTTCTTCGGCAGCGCGGACGCCCTTCGTCTCAACTTGGACATGGAGTTCAAGCGCAACCGCGAGCGCTACGAGTTCCTGAAGTGGGGGCAACAGGCTTTCAAGACATTCGGCGTGGTGCCTCCGGGCATCGGCATCGTGCACCAAGTGAACCTCGAGTATTTGGCCAAGGGGGTCCTTTCCCTGCCGTGGGAGGGATCCAAACTCTTTTACCCGGATACCCTGGTGGGCACCGATTCGCACACGACCATGATCAACGGACTTGGCGTCGTCGGCTGGGGCGTGGGCGGCATCGAGGCCGAGGCGGGAATGCTCGGGCAGCCGGTCTATTTTTTGACCCCCGAAGTCGTGGGGGTCCACTTGCGCGGACAACTGCGCGAAGGCGTCACCGCCACCGATCTGGCGCTTCATGTCACCGAGCTTCTGCGCAAAACCAAAGTGGTCGGCAAATTTGTGGAATTTTACGGTGAGGGCGCCGCGTCGCTGCCTCTGCCGGACCGGGCCACCATCGCGAACATGGCGCCCGAGTACGGGGCGACCATGGGCTATTTCCCGGTGGACGAGGAATCGGTGAACTATCTCCGTGCCACCGGTCGATCCGAGGAGCAATGCGATGCCTTCCGTTCTTATTTCGAAGTGCAGGAGATGTTTGGCATGCCGCGCCCAGGGGACGTGGACTACAGCGTCGACCTCGATATCGATCTCGCTGCCGTGCAACCGGGCGTGGCTGGGCCCAAGCGTCCCCAGGACCGGATCAATCTCCCCGACCTGAAAAGCACATTTCTCGGCCTCCTGGAGAAGCCGGTTGTCGAGGGCGGCTACAACAAGCCGGCCTCCGGCCGTGCGCGCCCCGCGGAAATCTGCGTCGAGCGTCCGCGCTTCGACATCCCGGCCGACGAAAAAAAACAGGTCGAGGAAATGGAGGAGGATCGCCCCACGCCGGACAACGTGCCGGGACGCAAGAGCAACGGATCCGCCTCGCTTGATCACGGCAGCGTGGTCATCGCGGCGATCACGAGCTGCACCAACACGAGCAATCCGAGCGTGATGATCGGCGCCGGGTTGCTGGCCAAAAAAGCTGTCGAACGCGGTCTGCATGTCTCGCCGGCGGTCAAGACCTCGCTGGCTCCGGGGTCGCGCGTGGTGCAGGACTATCTGGCCAGCACGGGGCTCCAGCCTTATCTGGACAAACTCGGTTTCCAGATCGTCGGCTACGGTTGCACGACCTGCATCGGCAATTCCGGACCGCTGCCCCAAGCGGTGGAAGAAGCGATCGTCGGCCATGATCTCGTTGCTGCCTCTGTTCTATCCGGCAACCGCAACTTCGAGGCCCGCGTGCACCAGAACGTCAAAGCCAACTTCCTCATGTCACCCCCGCTGGTCGTCGCTTTTGCTTTGGCGGGCCGGGTCGACATCGACTTGAACACAGAGCCCTTGGGCAAAGGGGCAGACGGGCAGGATGTCTATCTGCGCGACTTGTGGCCTTCGCTTGAAGAGGTACGCGACAGCATGCAGGCGGCACTGAAGCCTGACATCTTCCGGAAACTCTACGGTGATTTCGCGGCGCAGAATCCGAAATGGAACGAAGTTCCGAGTTCAACGGGACAGCTCTACCAGTGGGTCCCCGAAAGCACCTACATTCAAAATCCGCCTTTCTTCGAGAATTTCTCCATGCAGCCGGGCCGGATCGCGGACATCAAAGGGGCGCGACCGCTTGGCATTTTCGGTGACTCTGTCACGACCGACCACATCTCGCCGGCCGGAGCCATCAAGGCGGCATCTCCCGCGGGTCAATACCTGGTGGGGCAGGGGGTTGAGCCCTCAGATTTCAACAGCTACGGGTCACGCCGGGGCAATGACCGCATCATGACGCGCGGCACCTTTGCCAACGTCCGCATCAAGAATCTCATGGTGCCCGGAGTGGAGGGCGGGGTGACGAAGTATTTCGGCGCCGCCGGAAAAGATGGCGGGGTCATGTCCATTTACGACGCTGCCGAGAAATACAAAGAGGCGAAAACGCCGCTCATCGTCCTGGCCGGGCAGGAGTATGGCACCGGCTCGAGCCGCGATTGGGCGGCCAAGGGCACGATGCTCCTCGGGGTCAAAGCGGTCGTGGCGCAGAGCTATGAGCGCATCCACCGTTCCAATCTTGTCGGCATGGGTGTTCTCCCTCTGCAATTCGAGGAGGGCACCAACGCCCAGAGCCTCGGTTTGGATGGCTCGGAGACGTTCGATGTCGTCGGACTGTCGGACGAAGTGAAACCGCGGCAAAAGCTGACTCTGCGCATCACCAAACCCGATGGAACAGCGCAGGATGTTCCGGTGACGCTCCGTATCGATACACCAATCGAAGTCGAATATTACCGCCACGGCGGGATCTTGCCGTTTGTCCTGCGCGAACTGATGGCCGCGGCCTGATCAGCCCGCTTTCAGCACCTCGATAAAGGCTTCCTGCGGGATATTGACCCGCCCGATGCTTTTCATGCGCTTTTTGCCTTCCTTCTGCTTCTCGAGGAGTTTGCGCTTTCGCGTAATGTCGCCGCCATAGCATTTCGCGGTGACGTTCTTGCGCATGGCGCTGACGCTCTCGCGGGCGATAATCTTGCCGCCGATGGCAGCCTGAATGGCGACTTGGTAAAGCTGGGCCGGAATAACCTCCTTCAGCTTGGCGGCGAGTTGGCGCCCTCGCGCCTCCGCTTTGTCGCGGTGGACGATGGAAGAAAAGGCGTCGACAGGCTCGCCGTTGACGAGCAAATCGAGTTTGACCAGCTTGTCGGCACGGGTACCGATGTGCTCGTAGTCCATGGAGCCGTAGCCGCGCGTGATGCTTTTGATCTTGTCGTTGAAATCGACGAGAATTTCGTTGAGCGGCAGCACGCAGGTGAGCATGACCCGGCGGGTGTCGAGGGATTCGGTGTGCTCGAGGGTTCCCCGCTTGTCCATGATGAGTTGCATGAGCGGAGAGATGTACTCGTTCGGAACCATGATAAAACATTTCACCATCGGCTCGCGGATTTCCTCAATGACGCTGAAATCCGGAAGATACTCGGGGTTGTCCACGTGAAGGACCTCGCCGTTGGTTTTTTGCACCTCGTAGATGACCGAGGGGTAGGTCGCGATGATGTCCATGTCGTACTCCCGACGCAGGCGCTCGAGAATGATCTCCATGTGGAGCAGACCGAGGAAACCGCAACGGAAGCCGAACCCCAGGGCCACGCTGCTTTCGGCCTGGAAAACGAATGACGAGTCGTTGATCTGCAGCTTGGCCATGGCCGCCTTGAGGTGCTCGAAGTCGGCGGTGTTGATCGGGTAAACCCCGCTGAAGACCATCGGTTGGATTTCTTGGAATCCGGGCAACGCGCCGGTCGCGGGGTGGCGCGTTCCGGTGAGTGTGTCGCCGATTTTTATTTCGCTCGAGGTTTTGATGTTGGCGATGACATAGCCGGTGTCCCCCGGTTCCAGTGTCTCCCTCGGCTCCATCTTCGGGGTGAAAACGCCGACCTCCTTCACCTCGTAGGGCCGGTTGTTGCTCATCATCTTGACCCCGTCTCCGGCCTTGAGAGCCCCGCTCATCATGCGCACGTAGGTCACCACGCCGCGGTAGGAGTCGAAAGTCGAGTCGAAGACCAGCGCCCGCACTTTGTCGTCGTCCCACTTTTTAGGCGGGGGAATACGATGGACAACGGCCTCGAGAATGTCCTCGATGCCGATCCCGGCCTTGGCGCTGGCCAAAATGGCCTCGTCGGCGGGGATGGCCAGGATGTCCTCCAGTTGCTTTTTGACCGTCGGTATGTCGGAGTTCGGAAGGTCGATCTTGTTGATCACCGGAATGATGGTGAGGTTTTGCTTAGCGGCGAGGTGGACGTTGGCCACGGTCTGGGCCTCCACGCCTTGCGCGGCATCGACAATAAGGAGCGCCCCTTCGCAGGCGGCCAGCGAGCGCGAGACCTCGTAGGCGAAGTCCACGTGGCCGGGTGTATCGAGAAGGTTGAGTTTGTACTCTTGCCCGTCTTTCGCTTTGTAGCGCATGGCGACGGGATGCATCTTGATGGTGATGCCCCGCTCCCGCTCCAGGTCCATCGAGTCGAGGAGTTGATCCTGCTTTTCCCGTTCGGAGATGGTGCGCGTGGTTTCGAGCAGGCGATCGGACAGTGTCGTTTTCCCGTGGTCGATGTGGGCGATGATGCAAAAATTGCGCGTGTTCCGCATGGCGTGGAACCGGACACTATTCCCCAGCAGCGGGTTCGGGTCAAACTCCGGCCATGCCGATTGGCGGTTTGCGTACTGCACCCGGCTGGTGCAGGATGCCGCCGTGCCGGGCGAGGGACAAAAAAAGATGCTGATCGCGGCCGCAGTGACGGGTGTGGCCCTGTCGCTGCCTCTGGCTCTGGCCGTGGTGGGAGGCGCGAAAATGTGGCGGGAAACCCGGCAAAGCGCGGCTGAAGCACCCGAAAGCGCGGCCTTGCGGGAGGCCGCCGAACGGGCAGCCGAGGTGGCACTGCCCCTCCCGACTTTGGCCGCCGACGCCGAGATTTTGCAGTGTGCGCCGGACAAATTCGAGAGCGAGGTTCAGCGGGTAGTGCGGTTGGGGGAGGGCGTGGGCGGGGTGGCTTCTTCATGGAATGACGGCCAAAGCATCCGTCTCATCGCCAAGATTCCCGTCGATGCGGAAGTCGCTTTCCGGAACGCGGTCAACGAGGGGATCTACGACTTGCGGATAGCCGCGACCACGACGCAGACCACCATCGTGGAAGTTGTCATCAAGCCGCGGGAGTGATCTTCACCGGGTCGACTTGCGTGCCACGCCGAAAACCTGGGCACTGAACGGTGCGAGGCTGACCGGCAGCGTATTTTTCTCGATCCCGTCCCACTTGGCTTCGACTCCGGTGAAGCCGTCTCCGTATTTTGGATTGTCGGTGTTCAAGAGAACCTCCCACTTGGCGGCGCGGGGAAAGACAAAAGGAAGGTTTTCAACGGGGTCCGGCGACAGGTTGATGATAACCACGACATCATCATCGGGCTTTCCGGAGAGGTAGCGACGGTACGCAAGCAGTTGTTTATCCTCTTCCACTTCCATCAGCTTGATCTTTGCCCCCTGCAGCGCCGCCCCGCGGCCGTTGAGATTGCGCCGCAGCCTGATCAGATCCGTGTAAAGCTGCACGGAACGGGCCGAAAGGTCGCCCCGATCCCAGTCCAGAGGATTCGAGTCGTGAAACTCTGCGTCCTCGAGCAACTCCTGTCCCATGAACACGAGAGGAATCCCCGGGACGGTGAGGGTCAACACGGCGGCCAAGGCATGTTTACGCCGCGCCAGGAGGCCGTGCGGGTCATCCTCGTCAACGTCCGCGATCAGCCTCCTCCTGCCATTCAGCCTTCCGGTCTCGTCGTGGTTCTCGGTGTATATCACCCGGCTGAAGCCGAGGTCCGTCTGCAGGCGCGAAGCAATGTCCGAAACGTCTGTCTCGCCCGGCGGTCTGGCCAACTGGGGGACAACGCCCAAGACCCGCTCCCCGGAGGCATCCCCGGAGTGATGAAAACCATACTCCCATGAAGCGTCGAACCGCTCGTCCCCGACCGCGTCTTCCGCGATGCTGATTTTTCCGGGATACTCGGTGCGGATCATCTGCGAAATTTCATCGATCAGCTGCTCTCCGTCGGGGTTTTCCATCGCGCCCTCGTCATAGCGGACAATGTTCACCACCGAGTCCCAGCGAAGTCCGTCGACGCGGTATTCGTCAAAGAGCATGCGGATGTTGTCGGCGATATACTCTCTCACCTCCGGCTTTCCGAAGTCCGGTCGCGGGCCCCAGGGCGTCATGCCGCGTTCGTTGTCCTCGTAAAAGTAAATACCGTTCCCGTTGTCGCCTCCGGCGTATCCGTCGAATTGCTTCAGGTCGACATCGACGTTGTCGTAGTGATTGTGCACGACATCCACGTGCACGGCGATGCCCCGGCGGTGCGCCTCCCGCACGAACTCCCGGAGTGCGTCGGAACCGCCGTAGGCCCGTTCGATGCTGTACGGGTCGGTCGGGTTGTAGCCCCAACTGTGCTCGCCGCCGAATTCGCTGACCGGCATGAGGAGGACGCAATTCACGCCGAGTGCACTGAGGTGATCCAGTTTCGCGGCAGCGTCGCGCAGAGTCCCCGTGCTGCCATCGGCCGCGCCGGGATCATGAAAGGCTCCCGGATGGAGTTGGTAGACAACGAGATCGTTGGGCGTCACCGTCGGCGGAACAGTGCCCTCCCAATCAAAGGCAGCCGGATCGGCAATGACCGACTTTCCCTCTTGCGAGACGCCCCGACCACGAGGATCTCGTCGCTCGTGTTCCCCGTTGATCAAAAGCAGGTATTCGTCGCCGGGTTTCGCGTCGGAGATTGCGGCGGACCACAACCCCGTCTCGGAGTCTTGGCTCATCTTGTCCGCCTCGGGCTTCCAGCGGTTGAAGCTGCCGACAACGGACACCGACGCCGCATGGGGAGCCCACACGCGGAACAATGTCCCGGAGATTTTCCCGTCGTCGCCACGCAACACAAAGGCTCCCGGTTGCTTCCGGTCGGCACGGCGAGCAATTTGCGGGGGGGAGGGTGAGGGCATCACCTCTTCCGCAACTTGCGGCGGCGGGGTGGGCGCCGGCTTGGCCATCTCCGCGCTGGCCAACTCGCGCAAATTGGTGGCATCCAAAGGAAGCCGGACCTTCCCCTCGCGGTAGCGAACTGTCACCTCATCGGGTTCGATTTCCACCAGTTTGACCTCGCTCCGGGCTGGCACCTTGATTTTTCCAACCACCCGGCCTTCGTAAAGAGCCGGGAAGTCGGCCGGCTCGCGCAGGATTACACTTGGCGGCCAACGATCTGGATTGCCCATGAGCCAAGCCACCGGGTCGGGCGCCGAAGGCGTCGGCTCCGGCGTAGGAGTCGGGGTAGGGGTAGGCGTTGGTTCGGGGGTGGGTGTGGGCGGAGGAGGGGGAGCAACCGGCTTCCGCTGGAGGCTTTCGATCCATTCTCGGACATTGCTCCAGAGGTCGGCCATAGCCTCCGAAACCGGCCGGTGGCCGCGCCATTGGTTGAAGGCAAAAGCCGCACTGCCCAAAACGACCAACACCGCAAGCCAAGCCACAATGCGTCGCTGCAGGCGACGGCGGTTCCATGCCCGGAGGCTTGCGTTCGTGTTGTTCTCCGGGGCCAAAGCAGTTTTACCCGCGTGGGCTACCGGCACGATGAGGTCCTTTTGGCAAAGCGGGCAACTGACTTGCGAGCCGCTCCAGGCCTCCTCAACCTGGAGTTGTTCATGGCAATGAGGGCACGTGATACGCATGTGGAGTTCCCGGGAAGCCGCGATTTAAATCTTCCTCTTGTTCCGGGGAAACACCTTTCTAAACTCCGGGATGCCCTCCGGGTTTTCGCTGTCCGGGCGGCGGGCTTCCGTTAGAGCATCTTTGTCATGTCCGAACATTCCCTGTTTTCCGACGAACATATCTACGATCGCGCGGCCAATCTGGCCGATCTTTACCGGCTGACGGCGGAGACTTACGGCGACCGGCCGGCTCTGGCATGGAAAGAGTCCGGCGCGTACCGCTCCATAAACTACCGGGAGCTTTACGAGCGGGGCGCCGCGCTGGGCACCGCCTTTATCGAGTTGGGACTTCAGCCGCGCGAGCATGTCGCCCTGCTCGCCGACAACCGACCGGAGTGGCTCGTCTGCGATTTTGCCGTACTGCTCTGCGGTGGCGCCGATGTCCCTCGTGCGGCGGATGTGACTCCGCAGGAAATTTCTTTCATCGTGGCCCACAGCGACTCGGTCATGCTCATTGCCGAAAATCCGGCCGTTCTGGCCAAGGTCCTCGAGGTGCGCGCCTCCCTGCCTCAAGTCCGCCACATCATTTTGTTGCAGGGCGAAGCGCCAGAGGGGCAGGGCGTCCTGCTTTACGCAGATCTCTTGGAGCGGGGGCGCCACCTGCGGGCTGCCGGGGACCGGGTGCTCGAGGAAAGAACAGAGCAGGTCCGGGGAGGCGACCTGTTCACGCTTATTTATACCTCGGGGACGACCGGAACACCCAAGGGAGTGATGTTGACCCATGACAACATGATGTCGCAGCTGAAATACCTTCCCTTTCACCTCGACCCGGGCGACCGGGTCTTGTCGATCTTGCCGGTCTGGCACAGCTACGAGCGGGTCTTCGAGATGGTTTCGGTCAGCCGCGGTGCGTGCACGTACTACACAAGCATTCGCACGATAGCCGATGATTTGCGCAAAGCGAAACCGACATGGATGGCCTCCGCGCCGCGTCTGTGGGAGGGGCTCTACAACAAAATCCTGCAAAACGTGGCCTCCCAGCCACCGGTGAAGCGCGCCCTTTTCCGCGCCGCTTATCATTGCTCGCGCGCCTACCAAAGCGCTCGCTTTTTCCTGACCGGCCGCAAACTCGACCTGCAAGGCCGCTCCTGGCCCGAGTCCATTGCGCTCACGGTGAAAAGCCTGGCTCAAATGGCGGTCTACTTTGTTCCTTTCCGGCTTCTCGACACACTTGTGTTGAAAAAGTTGCGCGGGGTGGTGGGCGGAGAGTTCATCGGCACCGTCTCCGGCGGGGGCGCTTTGCCGCCTCATGTCGACGAGTTTTTCAATTACATCGGCATTCCGGTTTTGGAGGGATACGGCATGACCGAAACCTCGCCCGTACTGGCGGTTCGCACCTGGGCCAAGCTCGTCATCGGAACCGTCGGACCGGTCTGGCCGCATACCGAACTCCGCATTGTCGACCCCAGTGATGGCCGGGTCATTTATCCCTCGGACACTTCCGGTCATGACGGGCGGGGCATCAAGGGTGAGATCCACGCCCGCGGCCCCCAGGTAATGAAGGGCTACTACAAGAACCCGGAAGCCACGGAAAAAGTCCTGCGCGACGGATGGATGAACACCGGCGATCTCGGGATGGTGACCTTCAACAACTGCGTGAAGATCCTCGGCCGGTCGAAAGAAACCATCGTTTTGCTCAACGGGGAAAACGTCGAACCCGTGCCCATCGAGTCGCAACTGCTCGAGTCGCAACTAATCGAGCAGTGCCTGGTGGTCGGCCAAGACGAAAAGCACCTCGGCGCGCTGATTGTTCCTTCGCTCGAGGGACTCAGAGCCCATGGGCATGATTGCGACACGCTGTCCTCCGCCGAGGCCGCCCCGGCCGTGGCCGAGGCGATCAATGCGGAGATCAAGCGGTTGGTCAGCCGTGAGACGGGCTTCAAGCCCTTCGAATTCATTCTTGGCTGGAAATTCGCACCCAAACCCTTCGAGGTCGGCGACGAGTTGACCGCGACGTTCAAGCCACGGCGGCACGTCATCGCGGACAAATACGGCTACTTGATCGACGCCCTGTTCGAAAACTCCCGCGCGACTCGCCGCCACTAGGCGGCGGGCAGGTGCTCCCGGCAAAACTCCTCGCCGGAGGCGGTCACGCGAAATTCCAAATCCGGGTCGCTCAATTCCGTGCGCCCGCAGGAGACACAGCAGTGCAGCGTCGCCACGGAATCGGCCTGGAATTGCTGCAAGCGGCGGGTGTCGCGCTTCCTGACGAGACGCTCCCGGACAAAAACCGGCGCGAAGAACAGGAGGTAGTTGGCCAAGGAGGCGGCCATGGCCATTTTGGCGGGGAGGGGCAGCACGGCGAACTGCAGGCCGAAAATGCCAGCGAGAAACCAGGCGATGTATTTGATTTTGACGCGCGCGATAAAGAAAAGAAATACCTCGTAGTTGGGGGCAATCGTGGCAAAGGCGAAGAAAAGAGAAA
Organism: Chthoniobacterales bacterium; assembly: GCA_049451035.1. Taxonomy (GTDB): domain Bacteria; phylum Verrucomicrobiota; class Verrucomicrobiia; order Chthoniobacterales; family JACTMZ01; genus JACTMZ01. The sequence continues at coordinate 16,327 of JBMTVD010000022.1, forward strand.
GGTTGAGAAAGGTGTTGGACGGCCCGCCGCCGAAGAAGAAGGCAGCCAACGTGCAGCCGGCCATGCCAACGAGGTAGAAGACATTGAGGCGCAACGGACCCCAGATTTCCTCGAGCACCGTGGCGAGAAACCAAAGGAAGAGCAGGGCAAAGAAAATCCAAAAGACGCTGCGCGTCTCGGGCACAAAAATGTAGGTGACAAGGCGCCACCACTCGCCCTGCATGATCTTGGCGGGATCGAGCGACAACATGCCGGCGTAAGCCGGTTCCGCGGTAGTCAGCAGGAAGGTCAACGCGTTGAGCAGCACCACCGCCTTGAGCAGACCGGAGGTGCCCAGCCACGGCAACCAGCGACCAAGCAACTCCCAAACTTTTCCGCTCTCGGGCGAAGTCATGAACCGGAAGACCGGGCCTGCCAAGGCCAGCGTCCGTTGATTTCCAGTTCGAGCGAAAAGCTGAGAAACGTCCGGATCACGACGATAGCGCCGAGTACCGCCATGTTTTGCAGGGTGGGCGCAACAGCGACGGTTTTGATGATATCGCCGGCCACGAGCAACTCCAATCCGAGCAAGATGGCCCGTCCCAGATTTTGCCGGTAGGCCATGTATCGATCGAGGCCGGGCGGGGGAGAGGCGAGCAGTGCCCGGACTGTGGCCGCAAGAATCCCCAACACGATGACCCCAACGCCGGCCGCGTCAACAAACATACCGACCCACTCCATGGTTTGTTGGTACTGGTTCATGCACCCGGAGGGTGAACCGGGCCGCATCCGGGTACAAGCGCGCAGGCGGAACGCGCTCCGGGCTGGCTCCATGCCCGGTCGGTCGCCATGATTTGAGGCGATGGGCACGGAAACCGAACGTAAATTCCTCGTGACCGACAACTCATGGCGCCAAGAAGCCGGCGAAAGCCGGCACTTGCGGCAGGGTTACTTGTCCATCGAGGGGGCAACGAGCGTGCGCATCAGAACCGACGGGCATGAGGCATGGCTGACCATCAAGGGGCCCCGGGAAGGGTTGTCCCGACCGGAGTTCGAATACGCCGTGCCGGTGGAAGACGCGGAAATCTTGCTCGGGATGTGCGGTGGGCAGCTCGTCGAGAAAATCCGCCACTCGGTCCCGTGGCAAGGGCGACTGTGGGAAGTCGATGAGTTTACGGGTGCCAACAAAGGCCTGATTGTGGCCGAGTTGGAGTTGGTGCTAGCGGATGAGGAATTTGCGCGCCCGGCTTGGCTGGGAGAGGAAGTAACGGACGATCCTCGTTACCTGAACGCAAACTTGAGCACAAAGCCGTTTCACGAGTGGCAGCAAGGATCAGACTAAGATTCCTCCGAGGGCGGTTTACAGAGAATGCCACTATACATGACATATATTGTCTTGACTTATGGGCTTGAGACGCCAGCCAGCTCTTATCCGTCTACTTGGCCGGCGCGTACCGCGCTTTGACGTAGTCAGCCACAGCTTCTTGCCAAGTTCTCATGGGTCGCCCGATCAAGGACTCGATGCGGCGACAACTCATGCTGCTATGGACCGGTCGCCGCGCGACCATGGCCGAGATGTCGGCCAAGCGCAGAGCCTCGACGGTTTGGCCCGGGCCAAGGATGCCGGCTTGCTCCGCCGCCCTGAGAGCTTCGGCGGCCCAATCGAGCCAAGTGCAGACCCCGGAGTTGCAGACATGATAAATCCCGCCCGGAACCGCGGGATTGAGCAGAACCTTCAGTGCTTCGCCGATGTCCGCGGTGTATGCCGGCGACGACCACTTGTCGGCCACGGCTTTGACAGGTTCGCCGCGCATGGCGGTTTGGAGAGCCTTGTCGACAAAGCTATCCCGGTCGGGTCCGAAAACCCACGAGACCCGCACGACCGCATGGCGGTCATCGACCGCTACTACCGCGCGCTCGCCAGCGAGCTTGGTCTCACCATACCAGGAGACGGGACCGGGTTGGTCCTCCTCGCTGTAAGGCGAGGTCTTCTCGCCGGAAAAGACATAGTCCGTGCTGATATGAACCAGGCGCGCCCCGACTGCGTAAGCCGCTTCGGCCACCGCACCGGGGGCAGCTGAGTTGACCAACTCCGACCGGCTGCGCTCCTTTTCACACTCATCGACATTTGTCATCGCCGCGCAATTGATCACGATCTCGGGGGCCGCCTCGCGCACCATCGCGGCCACGCGTTCCGGATGGGAAAGATCCGCTTCTTGGCGCCCCCAGGCGGAAACCTTGTGGTGCGCACCGTAATCGCGGGCCAAGGCCGCACCCAACCGCCCGGTGGCACCGAGAATAACGATTCGCGCCATCTGGTCCCCTCGTCTGCCGGTTACCTGACCGCCGGGCTCAGGCCCCCGATCATGAAAGCGGTCATCTCTTCCTCGAGCAGATCGAATTGCTTGTTTTCGGACCGGGTGCGCAGGAACCAATCCATGCTGTCGTGCATCAAGCGGACCCCCAAGACAGTGGCAAAAGCGCAGAAGAAACGCGCGTAGACCTGCTGCGAATTGAGCCCCGGGAAAGTGCGTTGCAACTCGTCGTGATAGAAATCGATGACATTCTGGTAAAAAACCTTGTGGATGTGGGAAAAGCGGTGCGGATCGTCGATAAGCATCTGCGCAACGAGGCGCACCATGATGGCACGGTTGCCTTTGCTTTGGCGCAGTGCCTTGAACATAGGGTCGATGAGTGCGGCCACGAGTTCGGTCACCGGAATGGGATTCTTGCCGTGTTTATCCTTGAGGCTTTTCAAGCGCAGGATGCGCTCGTTGTTGATCGGGGTAAGCCGGCGGTCCGCCATGGCGTGGATGAGCTTGTCTTTGGACCCGAAGTGATAATTCACCGCGGCGAGGTTCACCCCGGCGAGGAGCGTCACCTCGCGCAGCGACATGCCGTGGAAACCGCTGGCTGCGTAGATCCGCTCGGCGGCTTTGAGGATGCGCTCGCGCGTGGAGTCGAGGGATGCTTTTTTCGGCATATGTTTTAAACGGACAATTGAACCGCTGCGGAGCTCGCCGTCAACCCCCCGCTTCGCCGCACCGGGCCGCGAAAGGGCCTGACGGCTGCAGGCCCCGCGCCTAGAGTCGGGAGCATGTCTTCCAGCCACCCCGACGTGTCCGCTCTGCGCCGTGAATATGCCCAGCGCGGGCTGCGGCGCGGCGATCTTCACGCCGACCCGTTCGAGCAGTTCCGCCAATGGTTCGGCCAGGCCGTGGCCGCAGAATTGGTCGAGCCCAACGCCATGGTCCTTTCGACCACGGACGGGAAAAGGCCCAGTTCAAGAACCGTACTGCTCAAGGCCTACGATGAACGGGGTTTCGTCTTTTTCACCAACTACGAGAGCAGAAAAGCCCGCGATATCGCTGCGGAGGCCCGCGTCAGCCTTTTGTTTCCCTGGTACGCCTTGGAGCGGCAGGTCGGAATTCTGGGGCGCGCGGAGCGTATCACCACCGCCGAGTCGCTGGCCTACTTCACTTCCCGACCCCACGGCAGTCGGCTGGGAGCGTGGGTTTCGCAGCAGAGCATGGTGATCAATTCGCGAAAACTTCTCGAAATGAAGTGGGACGAGATGAAGCGCAAATTTGCCGATGGCGAAGTTCCCCTGCCCTCGTTCTGGGGTGGTTTCCGCGTGGTGCCCTCCGAAATTGAGTTCTGGCAGGGACGGCAGAACCGTCTGCATGACCGCTTTCGCTACACCAGATCGGAAGCCGATTGGGAGATCGCCCGCTTGGCCCCCTGATACCGGTCTGGACGCTCCGGCGGCGCTTGGATAATTTTTCAAACCCAATTATGGCCAAAAACACAGCTCCTGTCGGAAACATGGTCATCGCCCAGAGCGGTGGACCGACCATGGTGATCAACCAAAGCCTCATCGGCGCCGTCCTCGAGGCAAAGAAGCACCGAAAGATCAAAAACATTTACGGATCCCTGCACGGCATCGCCGGCATCCTCGGAGAGAACTTCATCGACCTGCGCAAAGAAACCGCGGCCACGCTCGAAGCCGTGGCCAAGACCCCCTCCTCCGCGCTCGGTTCGGTGCGCAAGAAGCCGACCAAGGAAGACTGCCTGGCCATCTTCAAAGTCCTGCAAAAATACGACGTCCGTTACTTCTTCTACATCGGCGGCAATGACACTGCCGAAACCACTCACATCATCAACGAGGAAGCCAAGGCCAACAACTACCCGCTCCAGTGCTTTCACATCCCCAAGACGATCGACAACGACCTGCGGGAGAACGACCACACCCCGGGATTCGGCAGCGGCGCGCGGTTCGTTGCCGAGGCCTTCATGGGAGACAACCTTGATAACCGCGCTCTGCCCGGCGTGAAGATCAATATCATCATGGGACGCCACGCCGGATTTCTGACCGGTGCCGCGGCTTTGGCCCGCATCTATCCGGACGACGGCCCGCATCTCGTGTACCTCCCCGAGCGTCCTTTCGACGAAAACAAATTCGCCAAGGATGTGGCACGGATTTACGCCAAGCTCGGGCGCTGTGTTGTGGCCGTCTCGGAAGGCATTTGCGACAGTAAAGGCACGGCCATTGCCGCGAAATTGAGCAAGGAAGTCGACTCCCACGGCAACGTCCAATTGAGCGGCTCCGGCGCGCTCGGCGACCTTCTCGCGGGCATCATCAAAAGCAAAACCAAGATCTCACGCGTCCGCGCCGACACCTTCGGATATTTGCAACGCTCCTTTCCCGATACCGCCTCGCCGGTCGATTCCAAGGAGGCCCGTGAAGTCGGAAAACTGGCGGTCCAGCATGCGGTGGCCGGCCGGAGGCAGAGCGGATCAGTGACAATCAACCGGAAGCCCGGCAACAAATACGTTCCCGCGTACGGATTGGTCGAACTTCGCAAGGTTTCGAAGGAGACCCGCCACATGCCCGACAAATTCATCAACAAGGACGCCAATGATGTGACTTCCGCTTTTCTTGCTTACGCCAGGCCACTGGTGGGCCAACTGCCCCAGATCGGCCGATTCAAGCAGGTGAAGGTGAAGCGCGTCAAATAACGGCTCCTTGCCGGAGACAACCGTCAGATGCCGTGCTCTTGCAGCGCGGCCAGCGGGACAATGGCCAGGGCGGATTCGTTGGTGGCTTCGAGATTCACCTGCGGGGCCCGGCCGGCCTCGTAGGCTTCGAGCCAGCGCCCCGCACAGAGGCACCAGTGGTCGCCGGGTTTGAGGCCGGGGAATTCGTACTGGGGCATCGGCGTCGTGAGATCGTTGCCGCGGGCCTTGGAGAAGGCGAGGAATTCAGCGGTCATCACCGCGCATACCGTGTGCGAACCGTGATCCTGCTCGCAGGTATGGCAATGGCCGTCGCGAAAAAAACCGGTGTTCGGGTCAAAGCTGCAGGGCTGCAACGGCCCGCCGACCACGTTCCGCGGCCGGTTGGTCCCGTCGCCTTGGGTGAGGTCGCGGACAGCCATGACTACCAGCCGAGGATGAGCGCGAACATCAGCGGCGCAACGATCGTGGCATCGGACTCGATGATGTATTTCGGCGTGTGCGCCTCGAGTTTTCCCCATGTGATTTTCTCATTGGGCACGGCGCCCGAGTAGGAGCCGTAACTCGTGGTCGAGTCGCTGATCTGGCAGAAGTAAGCCCAGACGGGAATGTTTTCCAACTGCAGATCCTGATGGAGCATGGGAACGACGCAGATCGGGAAGTCCCCGGCGATGCCGCCCCCGATCTGGTAGAAACCGACGGGCGTGGGCGACGTCTTTTGGTACCAGTCGGCCAGGAACGTCATATATTCGATGCCGGTGCGGACGGTGTGGACGTTTTTGATTTCTCCGGTGATGACATGGGAGGCAAACATATTGCCCATCGTCGAGTCTTCCCACCCGGGGACGATAATCGGGATGTTTTTCTCCATGGCGGCGATCACCCAGGAATCCTTCGGGTCGATTTGGTAATACTCTTTGAGCTTCCCCGACCTGATCGTGCGCCACATGAATTCGTGGGGAAAATAGCGCTCCCCAGCAGCGTCAGCCGCCATCCATTCCTCGAGCACAGCCTTCTCCAACCGCCGCATGGCCTCCATTTCGGGGATGCATGTATCGGTCACGCGGTTCATGTGCCGGTCAAGCAGGGCTTGCTCGTCGGCCGGCGTGAGATCGCGGTAATGCGGCACGCGCTCGTAGTAGTCGTGGGCCACAAGATTGAAGATATCCTCCTCAAGATTGGCCCCGGTGCAGGAGATAATGCCGACTTTGTCGCGACGGATCATTTCGGCGAGGGACAGGCCGAGTTCGCCCGTGCTCATGGCTCCGGCGAGCGACACAAGCATCTGGCCGCCGCTGTCGATCAGTTTGCTGTAGGCGTCCGAGGCATCGACCAGGGCGGCGGCGTTGAAATGGCGGTAGTGGTGACGGATGAAGTCGGAGACGGGATGGCTCATGGGGTCAAATTTTCACGTGGAAGGATTCGCCCGGCTTGACCGAACGGCAGAAGGCAGCAAGCAGTTTGGCCATGGCAGCCAAATCCTCAAGGTCGACGACCTCGACCGGCGAATGCATGTAGCGGTTGGGCAATCCGAGCGAGGCCGTCGGGATGCCGCCGCGCTGCAGGAAGAAGGCATCGGCATCGGTGCCGGTGCGGCGAGGGTTGGCCTCGCGTTGCACCGGGATCTTTTCTTTTGCCGCCACATCCAGCAAGCGTTGCACCACAACCGGGTGGTTCGAACTGCCGAAGGAAATAACCGGCCCTTTGCCGAGACGGATATCGCCGTGCTTGGGCTTGGAGCAGTTCGGGATATCCGTGCCGTGCGTGACATCGACGACAAGGGCGACATCCGGCTGGAGCGCGTAGGCTGCCATCGTCGCGCCATACAGTCCGTTTTCCTCCTGCACGGTCGAGACGGCGGTGACACAGGCGGCGGGCTTTTTCGCCGCGAGTTGACGGAGAGCCTCCCCCGCCGACCAGACACCGATGCGGTTGTCGCAGCCGCGGGCGGCCACACGATCGTTTTGCAGGCGCTCGAAGCCGTCCGCGTAAGTAATCGAGTCCCCCACCCGCACGAGCTTTTCGGCCTCGGCCTTGGAACCGGCACCGATGTCGATATACATCTCGTGGAGCTCGGGAACTTTTTTGCGGTCGTCGGCCTCCTGGAGGTGAATGGCCAGCGATCCTGTCACGCCGGAGATAGTCTTCTTGGGCCCGTGGACATGGACGCGTTGCCCCCGGAAAAGTGCGCGGTCCACGCCACCGATGCCCTGCACGAAAAGGAATCCCTCTTCGCTGATGTGCGAGACCATGAAGCCAAGCTCGTCGATGTGTCCGGCCAGCACGATGTGGGGCCTTTGGTCCAAGGCCCCCAACCGCGCAAAGGCATTGCCATAAGCGTCGGTGGTGAATTCGTCGCAGTGCGGCTTGACGTAATCGGCCCAGACGCGCTGCGCGCCGGTCTCGAATCCGGAGGGTGACGGGGTGGCGATGAGGCTTTCGAAAAATTTGAGCGGGGCAGTTTCCACGCAGGCACTATGCAAACCGATGCCCCTCAGGGCAAGACCTCGACGGATGGGGCGGCTTCGGGCACCATTGTCGATCCCGCATGAGCAGTTTCGGCCGCGCCACCCTTCGCGAGTTGCCCGCCACACTGCGGTTGGCGGCGCCCATCACCGCGGGCCAAGTGGGTCAGATGCTCATGGGCGTGGCCGACACGGTGATGATCGGACAAGTGGGCACAATGCCGCTGGCGGCATGCTCATTCGCCAACAGCGTGATCATGGTGGTTGCCATCGCGGGCTACGGAGTCTTCACAGCCGTTTCCGTTCGGGTATCGCATGCCCACGGGGCCGGGGGCGGTGATGCCATTTCGCGAGCCCTGTATGCGGGGCTCGGTTTGACGTTCGCTTTCGGCCTGGCGGCCGCCCTCTTTTTCCACGCGGCATATCCTCTTTTCCATTATTTCGGGCAAGCCCCCGGCGTGGTGGAGGAAGCCCGGGCCTACACCCTCATCGTCGGATGGTCTCTCTTGCCGGCGTTTGCCATTTCGGTATTTCGCAACTACCAGGATTCGCAATCGCGGCCCTGGCCGGCTTTCTGGATCATGCTCGGGGGAGTTCTGCTCAACGTCGCGCTCAACTGGGTTCTTATTTACGGCAAACTCGGCGTGCCGGCCTTGGGATTGGCGGGGGCCGGGTGGGCCACCCTGGCCAGCAGGGTCGCGACGGCCGGAGGATTGGTGTGGTTTATTTGGCGGGGATCTCTCCGCCCGCGGCAGAGCCTCTCGCTTGACCGGCCCCTCTGGGCCGAGCATTTGGCCATGCTGCGGTTGGGCGTTCCCGCCGGATTGTCCCTCTTGAGCGAAGTGGGTGCCTTCACGGTGGCGGCCATCCTTATCGGTCAGCTGGGAGCTGTCCCCCTGGCCGCCCACCAAATTGCCATTACCTGCGCCTCGACCACTTTCATGTTCCCCTTGGGCGTGGCCATGGCCTCGACAGTGCGCATCGCGCAAGCAAGAGGAGCAGGCCGCAATAATCTTCTTCGCCCCATTGCCGCGGGTTCTTGGGCGGTGGGGCTCATTGTGATGGCCGTTTTCGCCGTGATTTTTCTCGCGGCCAACCGTCCGATAGCAGGCGCCTTCGTCAGGGATCCGGCGGTCATCTCGATTGCCGCATCCCTGCTGATCGTGGCCGGAGTCTTCCAATTGGTCGACGGTGTTCAGGTGGTCGGATCCGGCCTGCTGCGCGGGTTGAGAGACACGACAGGACCCATGCTTATCACCGTCACCGCCTATTGGTGCGTGGCACTACCGCTGGGATCGTGGCTGGCTTTCGGGGCGGGCATGGGCGCGCCGGGAATATGGACGGGCTTGGCACTCGGACTCGGCGTGGCGGCAGGACTGCTGGTACGGCGGTTCCTTAACCGCACCGCTCAGTGGTTCAGCGCGTAGGCCAAGTGGGGCGTGTAGAGTTTCGGCTCGAGCAGGAAGCTGTCGTGGCCTTTCTCCGAGTGTACCGTGAGACGCAGGTGCGGCACGCCGGCCTTTTTCAGCTCGGCGCAGATCTCCGTCTGGTAGTCGGGATAGAAACAACAGTCGCTGTCGATGGTGAAGACGAGGTAATGCTGGTCCTTGCACTTGGCAAAAAGCGGGCTCACGCCGTCTTTTTTGGCGTCCTCATACAGGTCGAATTGCTGCCAGGCGTCGATGATGCGAAGGTACGAATTTGCATCGAAGCGCTTCACGAATTTCTGACCCTGATAAAGCATGTAGCTCTCCAGCGAACTGGAGATCTCATACCAGGGAAGATCTGTCTCCGGCTGAACAATGTCGACGCGGGCACGCTCCTCGATGACGTCGGCATAGAGGAAGGTCTTGTGACTGATCATGCGAGCGAGAGCGAGTCCGTGCACCGGGCCCGGCGTGCCGTAGAAGTCCCCTCCCCGGAAATCCGGATCGCGGGTGATGGCGATGATCTGCTCGAGATTGTGCATTTGCTGCAGTCCGTGAGAGCGGAGGCCGGTTCCTATGGTGATGACGTTGGCCACGCGGTCCGGCCAGTGCACGGCCAAGTCGAGGGCCATCATGCCGCCGAGCGAGGTGCCGACCACGGCGTGGAGCTTTCTCACGCCGAATTTTTCGAGGAGCGGCAACTGCGAGCGAACAATGTCACGAACCGTGATGCGCGGGAAGCCCCCGCCGTAGGGCTTCTTCGTGGCCGGATTGACCGAGCAAGGCCCCGTCGAACCGTAGCATCCACCGAGGTAGTTGGCGCAAATCACGAAATACTTTTTCGTATCCAGCGCGCGCCCCGGTCCGATGAAGCCATCCCACCAGCCCGAGTGCATTTCCTCGGTCCAACGGTGGTCGGTTCCGGGCACGGCTTTGTTCGTGCCCGCCGCGTGCTGACTGCCGCTCAGGGCATGGAAGAGCAGGATGGCATTGCTGCGATCGGCGTTGAGTTCCCCGTAGGTCTCGTAGGCGATGGTCACGCCGGGCAAAGCATCGCCTCCCGCGGTGACGAAGGGTTCGTCCGCGCTGCCGAAGGTCAAAAACTGCGTTGCGACCTCGCCGACACCTTTGCTCATGGATGTGTGCCTACTTCGCCGCAGCCAGGGCTTGATCGATATCGTCGATCAGGTCCGCCGGATCTTCGATACCGACGGAAAGGCGGATGAGTTCCGGAGTAATGCCGGCGCCGCGCTGCTGCTCCTCGTTGAGTTGGGAATGGGTGGTCGTGGCCGGATGAATGGCCAGGCTCTTGGCGT
>JBMTVD010000023.1:0-26069 GCA_049451035.1 Chthoniobacterales bacterium
CGCGAGGAACCGTCGGGCAGGCGCACGGCTTCGCTCTGGAACCGGCCGTAAAAGTCGATGCACATCCCGATGGCCGCATCGCCTTGGGAGACATCGAGCGGCACCTTGGGTGCGGCATCGGTGAAGAAGCGCGCGTTGGCCGAAATTTTCTGGATGAGCCCGAGTCCGTCGAGCCATCCGGAACGCACCGCAGCGTCCTCGTCGCCCGGAGCGGCGTCGAGCCGCTGCTGCATCTTTTGCTGGATGATCTGTTCAAAAGCTTTGGCCGCCGAGCCGCTCTTGGTCGGATCGGCCAGCGCCACTTGTTTGACCAGCGCCGGACCGGCCAGGGCATCCCACGCGGCGGGCACTTGGCCGACGCCGAGGCGCTCCAATGAGTCGGTATTGTAGCAAATACCGAAGCTGGAGACGACGGTGCCGATCCACAGGCCGTTCGGATCCCAGAAGGGTTCGCCGGAAACTTTCTGCGGAATGACCGCGTCGGTGAACCACTCGGGCCGCGCGGCAATCACCCCGCTGTCGGCCAAGCGCCCGGCCTGGGCCTGTTGGATGAAATCATAAGCGCCGCCGCCGAAAAACAAATCGATGCCGACGCCGACCTCGGAAGCGAGGAACGCCCGCCGCGCGGCCTGCGCGGGGCTGTCTTCGGCCGGATCCTCCGGCAGCTCGAGCGAGCGGTTGTCGAATCCGCCGTCCACTTCGGTGTCCCACGCCATGCCGCGTTTGTTGACCCAGTAATTCTGGAAGGCCGCGGTGTATTCCGAGGCGAGGTAGCGGGCGATTTCCGAAGTGCCACCGGGGATGCGCCAATCGAGGGCGACATCGCGTCCGGTGGTTTCGCGGTAATGACGCCGGAAGGCCGCGGTGAATTCATGGCGGATGGCCTCGTTGTGCGGGGTGACGATGACCAAGCGGTCGGCCCCCCTGGCGGCGGCCAGTCGTTCGTCGGCCGCGGGTCGCAAGGCGAAAGGAATGCCGACCACGACAGCCAAGGCGACGAGGACCAGCGAGATACGGACGAGCATGGCTCAGGCGGGGACAACCACCACGTCGTCGGCGGCGACCCCGGCCCGGACGCGTTCCCCCACGTAGCCCTCGCCGGGGCGCGGGTTGAGTTCGAAAAGTTTGAGGACGGCTTCGCCGGCGCGCACCTGGTACTGGGCGATTTCACCCAAGTAGGTTTTTTCCTCCACGCGACCGGTGAGGGAATTCTCCGGAGCGGGTCCATCCTGCGTGTGGTGGGCGATGCGCCACGCTTCCGGGCGCATGGAGAGAAGCACCTTGGTCCCGGCCGCGGGATGCCAATCGCGGTTGCCGGGCATGCCGCGGAAATGCCCGTGCGGCGTTTCCACATGAAGTAGGCCGTTCTCCGCTCCGCTGACCGTACCTTCGAGAAAATTGGTCTCGCCGATGAAGTCGGCCACCACGCGGGTGTGCGGACGGTGGTAAACTTCCTCCGGCGTGCCGACTTGCGCGATGCGACCGTTCTCGAGGATGGCCATGCGGTCGGAAATGGAAAGCGCCTCCTTCTGGTCGTGCGTGACATAAATGGCGGTGAGGTCGAATTCCTTGCAGATGCGGCGGATCTCGGAGCGCATTTCCAGGCGCAGTTTGGCGTCGAGGTTGGACAGCGGTTCGTCGAGCAGGAGGCAGCGCGGACGGATGACCAGCGCGCGGGCCAAGGCGATGCGTTGTTGTTGCCCTCCGGAAAGCTGCGCGATTTTGCGGTCGGCGTAGGCTTCCATGCGGACGTCGGCCAGTGCGCGGGCCACGCGGTCTTTGATTTCGGCCCGGGGGACGCGGCGTTCCTCGAGGCCGAAAGCGACGTTCTTCGCCACCGTGAGATGCGGCCAGAGCGCGTAGCTTTGGAACATCATCCCCGTATTGCGTTTGTGCGGTGGTACACGCGTCACATCGTCGTCGTCGAAAAGGATGCGCCCCTCTTCCGGCATGTAGAAGCCGGCGATATGACGGAGCAGCGTTGTCTTGCCGCAGCCGCTGGGGCCGAGGAGGAAAAACAACTCGCCCTTCCGGATGTCCAGATTGACCCGGTCCAAGGCCTTCACCGTCCCGAAGTTTTTGGTCAGATTTTCGACGGTGATGGCAGGCATAGGGGACGGGAAGTGTACGCGGTGGATCGCATCTGGCAGGCAGAAAAGCCGATTTGTGACGAATCTGTCACAAATAACCCCCGCTCCCACCCCTCGGCACGGGCCCTCCGCGTCGTTTCTCCACCGACCGGAGTATGTAACGGAATTGTTACCCGGAAGATGTTGGCATCCACGCGCGGAATGCTTTTCATGCGGCCGTTCAAGCCGAACTTATTCCATGAAAACCACCACACTCCTCCTCGTCACCGCTTTCACCGCGGTCTCAGCCCATGCTCAACAACTCTCCGGGGCCGGCGCGACATTTCCCGCGCCCCTCTACCAGCGTTGGAGCGTCGACTACCACGCCAAGCATCCCGACGTGCAAGTCAACTACCAGTCCGTGGGCAGCGGGGCGGGCGTGAAAAATTTCATCCAGGGCGTTGTCGATTTCGGCGCCAGTGATGCGGCCATGACCGATGCCGAGATGGCCAAATCGCCGCGCGGGGCCGTGCTTATTCCCGCCACCGCAGGCAGCGTCGTGCTGGCCTACAATCTTCCGGGGCTGGACAGCCTCCGGTTGAGCCGCGAAGCACTGGCCGGCATTTTTCTCGGAACCATCACGAAATGGAACGATCCGGCCATCGCCGGCTCCAACCCGGGCGTCGTCCTCCCCGACCAAAGTATTGCTGTCGCTTACCGCTCGGACGGTAGTGGCACGACCTTCATCTTCACCCAGCACATGTCGGCCATCAGCCCGGCATTCGACGATGAGGTCGGCTTCGACAAATCGGTGTCATTCCCCGTCGGCATCGGCGGCAAAGGCAACGAAGGTGTCACCGCCTTGATCAAGCAGACGCCGGGCACCATTGGATATGTCGAATATGGCTACGCCAAAAACAACGGCCTGAGCATGGCGGCCATCGAGAACAAATCCGGGAACTTCGTCGCGCCCACGCCCGAGAGCGGCGCTGCCACGCTCGCTTCGGTGGAAATGCCGGAGAATCTGCGCATCTGGCCGGTCGATCCCGCGGGGGCGCAGGATTATCCGATCGTTTCCTTCAGCTGGCTGCTCCTCTACTCCAAGTATGACGATGCCGCGAAGCTCGCGGCCCTGAAGAATTTCGTGAACTACGGCCTGACCGAGGGGCAGACGGTGTCGGATGAACTTGGATACATCCCGCTGCCGGCCTCCGTCGTGGCCAAAGCCAAAGCCGCCCTTGAATCGGTGCGCTGAACCAAGCAACGCCACAACAACACTCACTGCAAAGCCTAAAAATGAAATCAAGCAAAACAAACTCAAGATCCCTCACCATCCGATGGTTGTGGCGCGTAAGCGTCTGGGCCGTCATGGCGTGCCTCCTTCCTGTCGTTGCGATCGCCGGTCCGGTGGATGTCACCGTGGAAGAAACCCCGGAAAGCGGATTCGCCAAGTGGTGGAGCGGCAAATACATCACCGGGGATTGGTTCGGCGCCCGTGACGTGCTGTCCGACCGCGGGCTCACCGTGAAGGGCAAATGGCGCGGGGCATTCTACGGGATTCTCGCCAGCGAGAACGGCCAAAAGGGCGTCTTCGACCAGGAAGTCGCCTTCGCCGCCAAACTCGACTTCGCCAAACTGACCGGCATGGACGGCCTGAAAGGGCTGTCGGCCTTCGGTGAAACGCGCTGGCGCGACAACCGCGGCAATTCCAACCCGAACGATATCGTCGATGCCAGCAGTCTGTTCAATCCTTCGCACTACCAATCCGGCGTGGGTTGGCGTCTGCTGACTTTCGGGCTCACCTACACCACGCCCGAACTTTTCGGCGCCGAGGATTTCCTCACCCTTACCGGCGGCTGGGTGCGTCCGCAGAAAGAATTTGTCGACCAGCCTCTCTCGAAGCACTTCGTGAACAACGCCATCGAGAGCGCCAAGGGCATCGGTGGAAATATCCCGTTCTCCTCGAGTTTCTCCACTTGGGGTGGAACTTTGGAGCTCAAACCGGTGAAGTGGCATTATGCGAAAGCCGGCCTCTTCATGTCGTTCCCCAGCGCAACCTCGTCGGACAACCACGGCCTGATGTTCGAGGGATATGCGCCTGATCCCTCCCAGAACAGGTTGATGTTCATGGGCGAGACAGGTTTCACGCCGGAAATCGGCGATGCGAAACTTCCCGGACGCTATGCCTTTGGCGGCTACTTTTACGGCGAAGACAACGAGCAATACGGCGACAACAAATACGGCTTCTACTGGCAGGCCGATCAGATGCTGTTCCGCGAACCGGGAGCAACGGTGCCTGCCGCCGGAACCTCGGACGGCAAAAGCCTCGACTCCAAGGTCACGGTTGACACCAAGCCGTCGCTCTCCCAGCAGGGCTTGCGGATGTTCAACCTCTTCACCGTGGCGCCCGCCTACAACAACAGGTATCCTTTCTATTTCCAGAGCGGTCTGGTCTACGAAGGCCTTATCCCGACGCGGGACAAAGACTTGCTGATGGCCGCCGTGGGATTCGGCAACTACGCCAACAAGGACGATGCCACGAGCACGCTGGTCTTCGAGACGGGCTACCGCGTCCAGATCAACGGTTGGGCTTTCCTGCAGCCCTATTTCCAATACCTCTCCCGACCGAACGGCACACCCGAGGTTGCCAACGCGGCGATCCTCGGCTTCCTGGCCGGCGTCGATTTTTGATCCGCACACGGATGGCGGAATCGTCCGGTGCGGATAGGTGCACCGGCGGTTCCGCCAGCGCGGTTTCAGCCGGCTGCAACCGGATCCGGAGCGCCCGGTGTGACCAGGACCGTCGCCCGGTGCGCGTCCCGGAAGTATTTGTGGGCGAGGTCGCGGATCTGCTCGAGTGTGACCGCGTTGATCTCGGCGGCACGGCCCTCGTGGTGGTCGGCTCCCAGGCCGTAAAGCTCGTCGACGGCTGCCACGTGGGCGAAGGCCTCGAGCGACTGGTTGCGGATCGCTTCGCTGCCGATCAGTTTCTTTTTCGCCCGCGCCAACTCGGCCGCAGTCAGGCCCTCGGCGGCAAGTGAGGCGATCTCCTCGTCGAAATTTTTCCGCACTTGATCGACCTTGGCCGGGTCCGTCCCGAGGTAGAAGGTGAAGATGCCGGGGGCAAATCCCATCATTTGCGACGCGCCGACGAAGTAAGCCAGCCCCAGCTCCTCGCGGATGCGGTGGAAAAAACGCGAAGCCATGTCGCTGCTCGCCGTGTCGATCAGTTCGAGGCCCACGCGGTCGGGACTGAGGGCATCGGCCCCGCGAAAGCCCGCCATGAGAACGGCCTGTTGCTTGGGTTCGTGGACGACCACCTCCGCCGCCGAGGCCAGAGGTGGCGCGACCGGCGGATCGGTCATCAGCAGCTCTCCCGCGGGCAGCGCCCCGAAAAATTGACCGGCCAGGGCCTCCACCTCCCCGACCGAAATGTCGCCGAAGACGGCAAGGACACCGTTCTTGGCCGTGACGCATTCATCGCGGAAAGCCACGAGCTGCCCGCGGGTCAGGGCCGCGACCGATGCTTCCGTGCCGTTGGAGCGCAGTCCGTAGGGGTGGGCGCCGAATACCGCTTGCCGCATGGCGTGGCGGGCCACCGTGGTGATTTGCTCGTCTTCAGCCTTGATCGAGGCGAGCTGGTCTTCCTTCTCCCGGGCGATTTCCTCCGGCGGAAACTCGGCATGGGTCAGCACATCGGACAGGATGTCCATGCCGAGGCGCAGATCGGGCTTCATCACCTCGACGGAGACACTGAAGCTGTTGTTGCCCGAGTCGGCACGGATTTGGCCGCCGACCGCTTCGATCTCGTCGTTGAGTTGATCGGCGGTCCGCTTTTCGGTGCCCTTGATCAGCGTGCGGGCGGCCAGGGCGGTGACGCCGTTGGTCGCCTCGGTCTCGGCGAGCAACCCGCCGCGGAAAACGGCGACCAGATTGACCAGTGGAAGTTTGTTGTCCGGGCACACCAGCACGCGCAGTCCGTTGGGCAGGGCGAACTTCACGATGCGCCGCGCGCCGACCGCGGGAGCGGACTGCGCGACGCGGGTCCGCGAGCCCTTCGGGTTGAGCGAGGTGACGGTCGAGCGGGTTTCCCCGAGGTAGTGCCGGGCGACCCGCTGCAGATCGGCGGCCTCGACGCGCGCGACCTGCTCCAGGTACTCGGAGCCGAGATCGGGGTTGCGGGCCAGCAACCAGCTTCCGCCGATATCGGAGGCGCGTCCGCGCGCGGTGGAAAGATTGTTCAACTGGTCGGCCAGGATGCTTTTGCGCGCCTTGGTCACTTCCTCCGGGGCGGCGGCCTGCGCGCGGTAACGCTCGACAATGGCCCGCACGGCCCTTTCCGCCTCGACCCGTTTTTCCGGATCGCAAAGGAAATCGATGCCGAACAGGCCCATCTCCCCGGCCATGTAGGAATAGGACGAGATGTGGTGGACAAGGTTCTGTTTCTCGCGCAATTCGCGGTGGAGGGGCGTGCTGCGTCCGGCGCCCAGCACCGTGGCCAGGACATCGAGCGGCGCGGTGTCGGGGTGGGTGACCGGCGGGATGTGCCAGACGATCGAGCAGCGTGTCAGTTCGGTGTCGAACTCCTCGTGCGCCTCGCGGTGGCCGAGTTGCGGCGGCTCGCGGGGGATGAAGACGGGCGGCTGCGCTTGGCGCGGGGCGGACCCGAAACATTGTTCCGCGTCGGCGAAGACCCGCGCGGGATCGACGTCCCCGGTGACGACGAGGAACATGTTCTCCGGCGTGTAGCGCGCACGGTAGTAGGCGGCCAGGTCGTCGCGGGTCAGCCGGTTGAAAATTTCCAGATGGCCGATGATCGGATGCTTGTAGGGGCTGGCGGTGAAAGCGGTGGAAAGCATCAACTCGGTGCTCATGCGGTTCGGGTCGTCGAAGCCCATGGCGAACTCCCGCCTGATCACTTCCTGCTCCTTGGCGAATTCCGCCTCCGGCAGCGTGGAGTGGAGCGAGGCGTCGGCCAGCAACTCGATCGCGGTGGCGGCCCCTTCCGCCGGGACATCGATCCAGTACACGGTGCGGTCGAAAGAGGTGTACGCGTTGACATAGCCGCCGGACTCCTGCACCGCGCGGGCGATTTCGTTAGGGCCGCGTTTGGCCGTGCCCTTGAAAATCATGTGCTCGAGCAGATGCGACAACCCGGCGCCGAGCCACGTTCCCTCGTGGATACTGCCGCTCTGCACCCACACCTGGACGCTGGCCACCGGCGCGGAGTGGTCGGGTTCGACCAGCACGGTGAATCCATTGGGGAGCACGCGTGTCAGCGTGCGGCCGCGGACCAGTGCGGCGGCGGCCGGGTCGGGGTCGGGCAGGAGATGCTGCATGGCGGGACGGCGCGCGGCCGGCCGCATCAATTGGTTTCCTGCGCGACTTTGCGGGAGCGCGGGGCGCGGCGGGTTTTTTTCTGCCCGACCGGACGGAAGGGGACGACGAACGCTTCCTCGAAGCAGAATCCGTTTTCGAAATCCTCGATGCGATCTTCCTCGGCGCGACCGAAGACGCCGGCCTCGATGAGGTTGAAAACCATGCGGCCGACGTCCCCGGTCGAATGGATGCCCCAATATTCCAGGACGGTCAGGCCCATCGGGCCGAATTGCTGCAGGGAGTACTCGCGGAAGCCCTCGAGAAGTTCGTTGGCCGAGACATGGGTCGAGTCGGCGCGCGACTTGCGGCGCTTCTTCTGGGTGAACTCGAGCGCTTCACGCAGGAAGCCGTAAGCTTCCTTGCCGTAGCGCGGATCGCGCGCCACCACTTGGTCGAGGGTATCGTGAAATGCCGGTTTTTGCATGGGTCAAGGAGCGTGCGCCATTTCTGCCACGGCCGCCTCCGTTTCCCGCGTCTCCCGCCAGTGCTTGAGACCAAGCCCGGCGAGTAAGGCCGCAAGGATGAAAGCGACGAGCCGGCATTCCTGGCGCGTCAGCCTGAACATCATCCTATGTATATGCGACAAGACCTGTGTGCAAGCAAGCCGATGCGGCGCGGAGGGTTTTGTGCCATCATGGCCGCCATGAGCGTGCGCCAGCAATCGCCGGCCGACGGCCTGTCGGGATTGGTCGAGCGTGTCACGTTCCACAACGAGGACACGGGCTTCGTTGTCCTGAAAATCAAAGTGAAAGGCCGGCGCGATCTCGTGCCGGTCGTTGGCACGGTCGCGGCCGTTTCGCCCGGCGAATGGATCACGGCCGAAGGACGCTGGGAGCGCAACCGCGACCACGGAATGCAACTGCGGGCGACGGAAATCCGTTGTCAGGCGCCGACCTCGCTCGAAGGGATCGAAAAGTATCTCGGAAGCGGGCTGATCAAAGGGATCGGTCCGGTTTACGCCCGAAAAATGGTGGCGAAATTCGGGGAGAAAATTTTCGACATCATCGAGAAGTCGTCCGCCCGGTTGCAGGAAATCGGCGGCATCGGCGAGGGACGGCGCCAGCAGATCAAGGCTGCCTGGGCCGAGCAGCGCGTGGTGCGCGACATCATGGTTTTTCTCCACAGCCACGGCATCAGCACGAGTCGCGCCCTGCGGGTCTTCAAGCTCTACGGTGACGAGGCGATCGCGCGGGTCCGGGCCAACCCGTATCTGCTCGCCCGCGACGTGCCCGGCATCGGCTTCAAGTCCGCCGATGCGGTGGGCGACAAGCTCGGTTTCGGCCACGACTCGATTCTCCGTGCCCGGGGGGGACTGCAGCACGTCCTTTCGGAAGCCACCGGCGAAGGGCACACCGCGTTGCCGCGTGCGGCGGTGCTCGCCCAGGCGGCCGAATTGCTCGGGGTGGACGAGGATGTGGTGGCCGGGGCGCTGGACCGGGAGATCGCCGACGGCCAGCTTGTGGTCGAAGATATCGCGGGCGAACCCTCCGTTTTTCTGCCCGCCCTGCGCGCGGCGGAAATCACCATCGCGGCGACCCTGCAGCGTCTCGCCGCGCAGCCGCGGAATTTGCCCGGCGTCGACTTCGATCGCGCGCTGGCTTGGGTTCAGGAAAAAACGGGCAAGACGCTTTCGCCCAGCCAGGTGGACGCCTTGCAATGCGTGCTCGGGGCGCGCGTGGCCGTCATTACCGGCGGTCCGGGGGTGGGCAAGACCACCCTGCTCGACAGCCTGTTGAAAATCCTCGCGGCGAAAAAAGTCCGCTTCCAATTGTGCGCCCCGACGGGCCGCGCGGCCAAACGCATGGGCGAATCGACCGGGCACCGCGCCCAAACCATCCACCGCCTGCTCGAATTCCTTCCGGGCGGCGGGTTCAAGCGAGGCACGCAGCAACCGCTCGATACCGACCTCGTGGTGGTCGACGAATTTTCCATGGTCGATGTCCCGCTCATGGCCTCGCTCTGCCGCGCGCTGCCGCCGGGCGGATCGCTCCTCCTCGTTGGTGACCCGGACCAGTTGCCCAGCGTGGGTCCGGGTTCGGTCTTGGCCGATCTGCTGGCCAGCGGCGCGGTGCCGTCGGTGCGCCTGACCGAAATTTTCCGCCAAGCCGAAGCCAGCCGCATCGTGCGGGCTGCGCACGACGTGCGCCACGGCCGTGTGCCGGAGGATGCGGTCGAAAAGGGTTCCGACTTTGCTTTCCTCCACCGCGAGGAGCCCGAGGAAATCGCGCGGTTGGTGCTTCGTCTGGTGCGCGAGGAAATCCCGAAAAGGCTCGGGCTCGACCCCGTGGGCGACGTGCAGGTGCTCGCGCCCATGCACCGCGGAAGCCTGGGAATCCGCGAATTGAACGCCTCGCTGCAGGCCGCGCTGAATCCGAGGCGCGCCGACCGCGCGGAAATCGAGCGCTTCGGGACGATCTTCCGCGTCGGGGACAAAGTCCTGCAGTCGCGCAACGACTACGAAAAGGAAGTCTTCAACGGCGACATCGGGCGCGTCGCCGCCATCGATGCCGAGGCGCGCGAGGTGGGTATCGACTTCGACGGCCGGCGGGTGGCTTACGAGTTCGGGGAACTGGACGAGGTCGAGCCGGCTTACGCCATCAGCATCCACAAAAGCCAGGGATCGGAATTTCCCGCGGTGGTCATCCCGCTGGCCATGCAACATTTCCTCCTGCTGCAGCGCAACCTGCTCTACACCGGAATCACGAGGGGCAAGCGGCTGGTCGTGGTGGCCGGTCAACGCAAGGCGCTGGCCACGGCCGTGCGCCAGAACGACACGCGACTCCGACACGGTGGTCTGCGCGCGCGTTTGTCCTCGTCCACCTCGTGATACCCCCGCGCAGTTGGCCTCAAACCCGCTTGGTCTGCACGCCCGGCACGGTGAGTTGGCGGCCGTTGTCGTCCGCGTTCAGCGAGAGGAGGTAAGGACCGGCCGACTGCGCCCACTGCGCAGGATCGGGATACGAGGCGGCCGCTTGGCCGAAGCAGGAGTGGAGCATCCCGGTTTCGATCATGCCCGGATTAAGCGAGGCCACGGCCAAACCGGGCGGCACCTCCTGGGCCAAGGCCAAAGTCAGACCCTCGACCGCCCACTTGCTCGCGCAATACGGCGCGACTTCCGGCGAAGTCATCCGTCCCCAGCCCGAGCTGAAATTGACCACCACACCGTTGCCACGATGGATCATGGCCGGCAGAAAATGGCGCAGGACATTGGCCGTGCCTTTCACGTTCACATCGATGACGTTTTCGAACTCCGCGGCGGGCACTTCCCAGAGAGGTGCATTGGCCGCGATGACCGAGGCGTTGTTGAGCAGTAAATCGGGCGGCCCGATCCGGGCCAACAGGTCGCAGGCCCATTGCTCCACGGCGTGGTTGTCGGCGATGTCGACAATGTCGAAATGGTGGAGCGGTCCGTGGGTCTTGCGCAGTTCGTCGATGGCCTCTTTCGAGCGCGCGCAACCGGCCACCCGGTGTCCCTCCGCGAGAAAATACTCGAGCAGCGCGCGTCCGCAGCCGCGGCTAATGCCCGTGATGACGATGGTGCGTCCGTCTTTTTTCATCGGTGTTTGTCGCGGCGATCGGTGACCGCCGCTGCCTGAAAAACAATTCGTCCGGCGGTCACCGACCGCCGCCACAGACAGCAGGGGATTTTTCTTTGCCTTGGAGTGGGTTGAAATCGGACGCGTGGTAAGAGCTGCGCACGAGCGGACCGCTGGCCACGTGGGTGAAACCTTTCTTGCGGGCGATCTCGCCGTAGAGGTTGAACACCTCGGGGCGGATGTATTCGACAACCGGCAGATGCTGCGGCGTGGGGCGCAGGTATTGGCCCATGGTCAGGACTTCCACACCGTGCTCGCGCAGATCGTCCATCGCCTGGAAGATCTCCGTCTCCGTTTCGCCGAGGCCCAGCATGAGTCCGCTCTTGGTCACGACATCGGGCGCCAACTCCTTGGCGCGGCGGAGGAACTCGAGGGAGAGTTTGTATTTGGCGCGCGAGCGCACGACCGGGGTGAGGCGTTCGACCGTTTCCAGATTGTGGTTGAAGATGTGCGGTGCGGCTTCGAGCACGGTGCGCAGGGAGTCGTCCTTGCCATTGAAGTCGGGGACGAGGACTTCGATGATGATCGAGGCATCGCGCTCGCGGATGGCTTCGATCGTCCGCGCGAAATGCAGCGCTCCGCCGTCCGGCACATCGTCGCGGGCCACCGCGGTGATGACCACATGGTTGAGTTTCATGCGCATGACCGCTTCGGCGACACGCTGCGGTTCGTCCTGCTCGAGGGCGAAAGGTTTGGCCGTGGTCACCGCGCAAAAGCCGCAGGCGCGGGTGCAGCGGTCGCCGGCGATCATGAAAGTGGCTGTGCCTTGGCTCCAGCACTCCCAACGGTTCGGGCATTGCGCACTTTCGCAGACGGTGTGGAGCCGGAGGTCCGACACCAGGGCCTTGGTCGAAAAAAAGACCGGGTTCGAAGGCAGGCGGACCTTGATCCAGTCCGGCTTCTTCGCTTGGTGCAGTTGCGGATCGATTTTGACGCGCGACATCCCGCCGAATTTACACTGATGGCGGGTCCGCGGAAGGGGAAAAGGCGCCAGAAGATCGGTTTGCATCCTTGACTGAAGCATCGATCGTAATACCGTATGACGAGATGGAGACCGTCACCGTTTCGCCCAAGTTCCAAGTCGTCATTCCGCAAAAAGTCCGCGAGGCCATGGGTCTGCGTTCCGGCGAGAAGGCCAAGGTGTTTTCCTTCCGCAACCGCATCGAGATTGTGCCCGTGCGTGATATCCGCACGTTGCGCGGCTACCTCAAGGGGATCGACACATCCCTGGTCCGCGAAGGCGATCGTCTGTGAACTTGGTGGATTCGTCTGCGTGGCTGGCCTACTTCGCCGGCGAGCCGAACGCGGGATTTTTTGCCGGGGCCATCGAGGATGATGAAGCCCTGCTCGTTCCCTCGGCCTGCCTTTACGAGGTCTTCAAAGTCGTGCTGCGCGAGAGCGGAGAGGACGCCGCGTTTGCCGCGGTGGCGGCCATGGAAAGGGGTGAGGTGATCGATTTGGATAGCGAGTTGGCCATGGAAGCGGCGGCTCTGGGGCTCGAGGAAAACTTGGCCTTCGCAGACTCGGTCATCTATGCCGTCGCTAAAAAGCACGGTGCAGTCCTTTGGACGCAGGACGTCCATTTTCGCGGCAGGCCGGGCGTGCGTTTCAAAGCCAAGGCCAAGGCTTGTTAAGCCAAGATCGTTACTCCGACCGCAACGCCGTCGCCGGCTGGATGCGTGAGGCGCGGATGGCGGGGATCAGTCCGGCCAGCGCGGCGGTGGCGACGATCCAGACGGGGGTCCAAGCCAGCAGATCCCAGGGGTAGCGCAGTTGCACGGTCCACCCGAAGAAGGCGAGGTTGATGACCCAGGTAAGGACCATGGCCAGGCAGGCGCCGGCCGCGAGACCGACGGCGCTGGCCACCGCGCCGACCATCGCCGCCTCGGCAACAAAGGTGCGCCCGACTTGCCTGGCGGAGGCTCCCACCGCGCGGAGTACTCCGATTTCGCGTTCGCGCTCGGTCACCAGGGTGGCCATGCCCAGCGAAACTCCGACGACAGCCACGAGGACGGAAATAGTGCGCAGCACGTAGGTGACGGCGAAAGTCTGGTCGAAAATTTCCAGCACGCGCGCCCGCAGGGAGGCGTTGTCGTAAATGGCGTACTCCGCACCCCTGCCGAATTTTTCGCGGAGGGAATCGGCCAGCGCGGTGACAGCCTCGCCGTCGCGCAGATGCACCCCGGCGGTGTGGACGCCGGGATCCGGCCAGTGGGCGGAATAATTTTTGCGGTCGATGAGGATGACGCCCTGGTCGCGGGTGTAATCGGAGTAGACGCCCGCGACGGCAAAACTCACCGGGCCTGCGGGGGCGTCCACTTCGACGATATCGCCGTCTTTGACTTTGTGGCGTGCGGCGAAGCTTTCCGAAACGGCGACATAGCCCGGCTCGCGCAGCCGGGCTGCTTTTGCCCGATGGCCGCCGCCGGTGAAGGCCAGGTCTCCGCGCATGCGGCCGCTGACAACCCCGAGAAAGATTTCCTCCCCGCGGAACGGGATCCTTTTTTCGTAAAAGGTGTCGACCGCTTCGGTGCCGGGCCGCGCGCCGATCCACGCCAGCAAGGCGGGCGGCAACTCGGCGTGGAAGCCGGCTCTTTCGTTGGCGGCCAGGGTGAGGAACAGGTCGGCCTGGATGGTGCGGTCGATCCACGTTCCCACGCTGGCGCGGAAGGAATAGATCATGACCGAGACCCCGACGGTCATGGCGATAGCGGCCATGAGGGCGGCGATGGTCGGCGAGTTGCGATGCATGGCGCGGACCAGATTGCGCGCAGCGAGGCGCAGTGCCACGCCGTGCGGGGCAACGCGTGCGGTCGCCAGGAAGAATTTTCCGGCCACTGCGGTGGCGGCCGGCACCAGAAGAGCGAAGCCCGTGACGACGAGAAAGGCGGCGGCGAATCCGAGCACGGCCGGTCCGGTGTGCAGAGCCAGCCATGAGGCACCGAAGGCGGCAGCCAGCGCGGCGGTCCCGAACACCAGCCAGCGCCCCGGTGCGGTTTGGCGGTGTTCCATGACCGTGCCCATGTGGAGGGCGCCGGTGACCTCGGCTTTGGCTGCTTCGCTGGAAGGCACCCACGCGGCCGCGACCACCGCACCGAGACCGGCGGCGGTGGCGGCCGCAATTTCCCGGGACCCGACGGACAGTTTTTCGATGCTGACCAGGACATACAGCGAGCTGATCGTCTGGCTCACCGCGCCCGACAAAAATCCGGCAAGGGGAAAGGCGGCGATGAGGCCGAGCGCGATGCCGGGGAGCCCGAAGATGAGAGCTTCCCCGAGGAAGAGCGCGCGCACCTCGGCACGTGATGCGCCGACCGCACGGAGGATGCCGATCTCGCGGCGCGCCCGCACCACGGACGCGGCCACCGTGTTGTAGACGAGGAACATGCCGACGAGCATGGAAACCAGACTCAACGCCGTTAGGTTGAGCTGGAAACTGGAGAGCATCTTGCCGATCTGCTCGCTGCGCTGCTTCGGCGCGGCGACGACCGTGTCACGCGGGACTATCCGACGGATGGCTTCCGCCACCGCCCCCGCGTCGGCATCGTCCGTGAGGAGAATCTGCACCGAATCGATTTTGCCGTCGGCGCCGAGCAGTTCCTGCGCCCAGGCGATGTCCATCGAGGCGGTGCGGATGTCGGCCAGGGCCGCGGGATCGTCCGGTTCGAGGATGAATTGCGCTCTCAACTCCGCAGTCCGGCCGCCGATCGCCACCCTGAGGGGATCGCCGGGTTGCAGGGCGAGTTTGGCCGCCATTTCGCGGGTGACGGCCACGGCCTCCCGCTCCCGCAGCCACGTCTCCACGTCGACTTCGGCCCCGTCGGGTTGCACCATGCGGAAGGTTTCGAACGGCGGATTGGTGAACGGGTCGACACCGAGGACACGGAGGTACTCGCCCGGATGATCGCGCAGGGTGACCAGTCCCTGCATCACGGGGGTGGCCGCCTCCACGCCGGGCACGGCGCTGATACGCGGCAGGAGCGTCTCGTCGATCGGTCCGCGCACCTCGAGATTGGCTTTGCCCGCGACGAGTTCGACCCCGGCGCGGAAGGAACGGTCCGCACTGCGATTGGCAATCATGATGGCCAGGAACACACAGACGCCGAGGGCGACGCTCAGCACGTTCATCGCGGCGAGCAGTTTGTGGTGCCGTGCATGGCGCACGGTCTGGCGCAGGAGGAGGCGCGGCCAGTGCCGTGTCATGGCGAGGCGGGCCCGCCGGCCGTGGCCGCCTGCTGCAGGGTGAGTTGGAGATGGCGGATCTCGCCCTCCTCGGACAGTTTGGCACCGTCCGAGGAGCGGTAGATGTAGAAGGTGTCGAGCGCCACTTCCTTCTCGGTGGTGATGCGGGCCAACTCGAGCGAGAGCCCCAGGTCGGTGAGTGCGCCGAACAAATCGTACAGCAAACCGATGCGGTCGGGTGTCTGGACGTCGACGATGGTGAAGGAGGGGTGGCCGCTGTTGTCGACCGAGATGCGCGTGGGGATCTCGGCCTCCTGCGACATGCGGTAACCCATGCGCTGCCGCGCCTTGGCGATGTGCGGGGCGAAATCAAAATCCGGATCGGCCAAGGATTCGTCGAGCAACTTCTGCACGAGGCGGTGGTCACGCTCGGAGGGGACCGGTTCGTGCCGTGCATCGCATACCCGGAAGATGTCGAGAACAAGGTTGTCGTTGCGCGTGTTGATGTCGGCGCTGAGCACGTTGACGCGCGCCGAGAGGAAGGCGCCGCAGATGCGGCGGATGAAACCCGGATGGTCCCAGCCGCAGACGAGGACTTCGCTGTGTCCCAGTCCGGGGTGGTGCATCCACTTGATGACCGGACTGAGGGCAACGTGGTCTTCCTCGGTTCCCTGAAGGTAGAACTTCCGGAAGGTGCGCAGATGGCCCGCGATTTCCGAAGGGGAGTAGGAGCGGAAATAACGTTCGGGCATCTGGTCGAAGTGCGCCTCGAGTTCCTCGCCGTAGTCGGCGCCGAGTTTTTCGCGGACCTCCTTTTTCAGCGCCTCGAAATCGACGCGCCGCTTTTGGAAGTATTCCGGGCCCTGCTCGAAGTAAGCCCGCGCCGAGCGGTAAAGCTGCCAGATGAGGCCTTCCTTCCAATCGGACCAGTTGGCGTCGCTGGTGCCTTGTCCGTCGGCCAGCGTGACCAGCATGAGAGGAGCGAGATACTCCGGTTCCTGCACGATATCGCAGAAGTGCGCGATGGTGGCGGGATCATCGAGGTTGCGCGATTGCGCGGTTTTGGAAAGCAGGCCGTGGTTGTCGACCAGGGCGATGAGTTCGCGTTTCTGCCCGGGGGTCAGCTGCAGCCGCCGCCCGACTTTGGCCGCCATGGTGGCGCTGGCGTCCTCGTGGTGCCGGCGATGCTCGGCTTTGCCGGTGTCGTGCAGGAGCAGGGCGAGGTAAAGCGTCGCCGGGTCGTCATTCTGCTGGAAGAGGTCGCGGTAGCCGCGGAATTTCGGGTTTTCCGTGGTGATGAGCTCGTCGAGCTTGTCCACACAGACCAGAGTGTGCTCGTCGGCGGTGTAGCGGTGGAAAAACTCGTGCTGGACCAGGCAGGTGAGCCGGCCGAACTCGGGCAGGTAGCGGCCGAGAAAGTCGGTCTCGTGCATGGTGCGCAGGATGCGGCCGACGTCGCCCTTGCGCGAAAGGATGGAGAGGAAAACCTGCCGCGCCGCGCGGGAATACTGGAAGGTGCGGTCGACCAAACTCAGGCGCCGCCGCACGAGGTCGCGCAGGGCGGGGGACAACTCGAGCCGCCGCACCTGCGCGTGCCGGAAGAGGCGCATGAGGCGCTGCGGGTCGTCGGCGAAGATGGAGTTCGACTCGGCGTGGAGCATGCCGTTCTTGGCGTAGAACCCGTCGAAATACTCGGGCCGCGGGGTGCGCGGGGCGAAGAGGCCTTTGAGGCCGCCTCGGGATGGTTCCAGTTCCGGCACCATGCGGTAGACCGCCGTCTCGGTGATGCGCTGGATGTTGCGCGTGTGCTGGTAGTAGTCGCGCATGAATGCCTCGACCCTCGCCAGTATGTGCTTCTGCGGGTACTCCAGCCGCGTGGCGACCTGACCCTGCAGGTACAGCGTCAGCGAGTCGATCGGCCGCTTGTTGATGAAGTGCATTTCGGTGCGCACACGCAAAAGAAAGTCATAAGCTTTCTCGAGGAGCTTGCGTTCGCTTTCGCGCAGGAACTTCTCCTCCACCAGCTTGGCCGTGGTGTTGGCGCCGGCCCGCACCGCGCCGATCCAGAGAAGGTTCTGGTAATCCCGCAGGCCGCCGATGCCCTGTTTGACGTTCGGTTCCTGCATGGAAATGATGCGGCCGTATTGTTCGTGGAGCTCGCGCTGGTTGACCAGACGCCACGCGAGGTAGGCGTCCTCTTTGCCTTTCACGCACTTCTTTTCGAACTCGGCGCGGAATTTCTGGAAGAGTTCGCGGTCCCCGCAGAGGTAACGTGATTCGAGCATCGACGTCTTGGTCTGGAGATCCTCGTTGGCCTGGGCCACCGCCTCCGGCACCGAGCGGACGGCATGGCCGACCTTGAAGCCGATGTCCCAGAGGATGCGGGTGATTTCCCGGACCGCCGCCGTCTCCTGCGGCGTGGTCTTGCGCCCGGCGTGCAGAAACATGATGTCCACATCGCTGAAAGGGTTCATCTCCCGCCGGCCGTAGCCGCCGAAGGCCGAGGCGGCAAAACCGGCGGGGCTGGCTTTGCCGATGGTTTCGGCGCACACCTGCGCAAAAAGGCGGCGGAAGAGGATGTCGACCAGGTCGCTGCGCTGGCGGACGACCTCGCGGCCCCGAGCGCCGGAGGAGATGCGCAGTCTCAGCCGGTGTTCCTCGAGTCGCCTGAACCGCTGGTAGGCCTCGAGCGATTCTGACGCGGTACGGTCCTCGGTGCGTTTCTGCAGATCGGCATCGGCCCGCTCGAGGATTTTTTCGAGGTTGTAACTCATGCGCGGGCGGTGTTTTTACCGCCCCGCGTCGACGCGAAGAATCACAATCTCCACGCGGCGGTTGAGTTGTTGCTCTTCGATGGAGCCGTCGGTCGGGACGAGCGGTCTGGCGCTGCCCAGACCGCGTGTGTCGATGCGGGTGGCATCGATGCCCATGTTTTGGGCCAGCCAGGTCTTCACCGAGTCGGCGCGCGCGCGGCTCAGGCCCGCATTGTACTCCGCTCCCCCGAAGGAGTCGGTATGCCCCTCGATGCGGAAGCGCGCCGCGGGGCTGCGGCGGATCAGTTCGCCGAGCTTCTGGAGGCTGGTCACGGCTTCGGGCCGGAGGAACGCCTCGTCGTAGCCGAAAAGAACGTCGGACGGCATGAAGATGGGGGCGTTCGAGGCGTCGAGTCCGCCGGCTTGCTTGAGGAGTTCATCCAGATCGCTGTAACCCGCGGGCACATCGCCTTCGCCCGCGGTACCGGGGCGCCCCGCTGCGGCCGCGAGTTCCAGAGCGGGCTGCGCGGCGGAGGAGGGTGCCTCGGCCAGCAAAGCCTCGCGCATGGAATCGAAATCCTCGTCGAACGAAATGGCGGTCGCCGCTTCCAGTTTCGCGAGAGAGTCAGCCGCGGCCAGGCCGATGTCCGGAGCTTTTTCGTCGCTGATGTCCATTTGTCCCGGCTTGGAAGGTTTGGCCACCACGTCGGCTTTTTCCTCCGCGATGTTTTCCGCCGGAAGATCGACGGGAACAGGAGCGGGCTGCCGGGCTTCGGTTGCGGACGGGGTGGGTTCGCTTTCGTCCAGCAGGCGCGCGTCGATCTCGACCCGGTCGACCTTGAAGGCGCGGGGGACAATCCGGTCGTAGTACGAGTCGCTGAAGGTTTTGACCGGATAGCCGCGGGCCCACCAGAGGAACAGCGCATGGACGGCGGTGGAGAGGACAAGCGCCAGGAGCACCCATCGGGCCCAAGAGTCGGACCTCGGCGGGGTCTCATCCAGTGTTTCCATGACCGAGGGTCGGCGCATTTCCGTCGGAAAGATTAGGGAGTGCCGCGCCCGATGCAAACCCGCACCATCGGCCTTAGAGCTTGACCGCCGGGCCGGCTCTTCTACGTTCGCCCCTCCCGCGATGGAAAAAAACCGCCTCAGAATCGGCCTGCCCTCCGGCAGTTTGATGGAGCAGACCTTGGCCCTGTTCGCCAAGGCGGGTTTTGTTGTTTCCGGGGCGGAGCGCTCTTACCGGCCGAGGGTCGACGACCCCGAGTTGGCCATCCGCCTCCTGCGGGCGCAGGAAATCAGCCGCTATGTGGAGGATGGTTACCTCGACTGCGGCATCACGGGCCGCGACTGGGTCGCGGAGAACAAGTCCGACGTGGCCTCGCTCTGCGACCTGCCCTACAGCAAGGCCAGCGCCGCGCCGACGCGCTGGGTGGTCGTCGTGCCCGAGGACTCGCCGGTGCGCACCGTCGAGGATCTGGCCGGCAAACGCGTGGCGACCGAAGCGGTGGGGCTGACCAACGAGTTTTTCCGCCGTCGCGGCGTGGCTGCAGAAGTGGAGTTCAGTTGGGGGGCGACCGAGGTCAAGGTGCCCGATCTGGTCGACGCCATCGTCGATATCACCGAAACCGGCTCGTCCCTGCGCGCGAACAACCTGCGCATCGTGGAAACCATCATGGAGTCCTACCCGGTTTTCATCGCCAACCGCGGGGCCTACTCTGAGGAGTGGAAGCGAGGCAAGATGGACCGGATCCTCCTGCTTTTGCAGGGGGCCTTGGCCGCCCGCGACAAAGTGGGGGTCAAAATGAACCTGCCCAAGGCCAGTTTGGAGAATTTGCTTGAGAGCCTGCCCGCTCTCCGGAATCCTACAGTTTCGCCTCTGGCGCATGATGGCTGGGTCGCCGTCGAGACAGTCATCGATGAGAAGGTTGTCCGCGAGATCATCCCGCAACTCAAAGCGCTCGGGGCCGAGGGGATCATAGAATATCCCCTCAACAAGCTGGTTTACTAACGTACACATGGGATCGATCAAAAAGAGGCGGAAGGCGAAAATCGCCAAGCACAAGCGCCGCAAGCGCATGAAGCTTAACCGTCACAAGAAGCGTTTGCGCTACAAGAGCTAAAGGCTATCTTTGGCCCCATGTTCGCGGGTTTCCGGTCGCGCCTTGCCGCTGCCAGCTTCGCCCTATGCATCGGTATGCCCTGGGCCGGGCCGCCCCCTTGCCGCGCGCTGGTCGCCGACTCCGGGGCCGAGGGCACTGCTGCCGCGGAGCTCTCGCTGGCGCCTGCTGCCGGCCGGCGTGTCGAGGTGATGGCCCATGTGGCCGCCGCGGCCCTGGCCGAAGAATCTGATCCCGCGCAGTCCGAAAAGCACAAACGCCGCGCGCTCGATCTCGATCCCGCCAACATCACCGTCGCGCAAGGGCTGGCCACGATTCATCTCGGCCGCGGGGAAGTGCCCGAGGCGCTGGCGGTGCTCAAGGACGCGTTGAGCAAAAATCCGAAGTCGTCCAACCTCGCGCTGCGGATCGCCAGCATCTACGTGGTCAAGCTGCGAAAATTCGATTCCGCTGAGCGCTACGCCAAGCAGGCTTGGCGCGCCGCGCCCGATTCCATCGACCCCTACCAGACCCTCTACAGCATCTATCGCGCCAACGGCCGACGGGCCGAGGCCGACGCCATCTTGGAACAGGCCGCCCGCCGCAAGGACAACCAAGACGCGGAATTCTGGGCCGGTCTGGGCGACCTGCGCGAATTGCACGACCGTGGCCAAACGACCGGCGAGGCCGCCCCTGACCCGGCGCCCGCGCTGGCCCACTACCGCCGCGCCGTGGAGTTGGGACGGCAGGATGCCGCCGTGCTGCTGCGTGCCCACAATTACTTTTTTGCCTACGGGCACCTCGAAGATGCCGTCGCCTCCGCGCAGCGTCTCATGGTTCTCCAGCCCTCCGATACGCTGACGCGTGAGCGTTTGGCTTTCGCTCTGAATGCGCTCGGACGGCAGGAGGAGGCCCTGGCCGAACTCGAGAGGGTCGTGGCGGACAACCCCGCCAGCGCCGCCGCTTACCGCGAGCACGGGCGCATCCTGCTGGAGCGCGGCGACTACGCCGGCGCGCTGCAAAAATTCGAAAAAGTGCTTCTCCTCAATGACGAGGACCCGCGGCTCTACCTGCAACTTGTCGAGTTGTGTCTGAAAAGCGGCAACGACGAGCGGGCCGTCTGGTGGCTCTCGCAGGCGCGCGGCAAATTCGCCCGCTTGCCGGATTTTCCCTACTACGAGGGTCAGGTCCTCGCCAAGATGAAGCGCTGGAATGAGGCCCTGCTTGCTTATGACATGGCGGCGGATCTAGCCGCGAAATACCAACCCTCTTTCGTCAGTGCCGAATTTCACTTCCAGCACGGGGTGACGGCCGAGCGGGCCGGTGATCGGGCCGGCGCCGAAAATCACTTCCGCGCGTGCCTTGCGCTCGACGACCAATTCAGCCCGGCGCTCAATTACCTCGGCTACATGTGGGCCGAAAAGGGGCAAAATCTGGCGGAAGCCGAGGAATTCATCCGCCGCGCCCTGGAGCAGGAACCGGAGAACGCCGCCTATCTCGACAGCCTGGGTTGGGTCCTTTACCAGCAGGGGCGCTACCAGGAGGCGTTGTCGCATCTCGAGCGTGCCATGGCACATTCGGCCGATGACCCCGACCCCACCGTGCACGAGCACCTCGGTGATCTTTACGACAAACTCGGACGACGCGCGGAGGCCATCGCCTCATGGGAAAGGGCCATCGCCCTCCAAGGTTTTTCAGAGGGGTTGCCGGCCAAGCTGCAGGCGGCGCGCGGCCACTTGCCGGCGGAAACCAACGAAGCCAAAGCTGCGCCCTAAGCCGCGGTGGTTTTCCTCGAAAGCGCGGCGAGCCCCGCCGTCAACCCGAGCAGCACCAGATTGCGCAAGGTGGCCCCGCCCGGGGTGGTCAGCGCCGCGAGCGCGGGATGAATGACACCCAGGTCGACGCAACCGCAGTCGATCGGCAAACCACGCCACCACGCTTGCGCGGTCAGTCCCGCGAACAAAAGAAGCAGGGCCGCGGTCCAGCCGGCGGCCACGCGCAGCCAAAGACCGGAGAGCAACGCGGTGCCGAGGAGGATCTCCATCCACGGCAGAGCCGCCGCCACGAGCGAAGCGGCCAGGTCCGGCAGAACGATCTGGTACGAGTAGACACTCGCCAGGGTTTGCAGTGGCGAGCCGAGCTTGGACAGTCCGGCCCACAAAAACAGTCCTCCCAGCACGAGGCGGAGAAGCACCATCGCCACGCTCCTCACGGTGCGCGCCTCCAGGCAAGGATTCCCCCCCGCAGAATCCGGATATCTTCGAACCCCGCTTCGTCGCGGAGGCGTGCGGCCAACTCCGCGCTCAGCTCGCAGTCTTCGGTGCCGCAGTAGACGACGACGGGCCGGTTCCTCGCGTGCTCCTCGGCGAAAAAAAGCAGCGCCTCCCCGTAGGAGTTGGCCGGCAGGGATACCGCCCCCGGGATGTGTTGCGCGGCAAATTGCTCCGGTTCCCGCGCGTCCACCAGCAGCCATGCACCGGATGAGACTTTCGGTTGCGCCTCCCCCCAGGTCACGCGGGCAAACCCGTCCTCGTGCATCTCAGCCGGTGGATCCAGAATCCACAATCCCTCCGGGTGAACCGCTTGGTAGGCCGCGCCCAACGCCAGCGAGGCGGCGGGAAAAAAGAGAATTTTGGCAAGCAGACGAACCATGGCGGCTGGCGGGATTATGCGCCCGGTCCGCGTCCGCCGCGAAGAGGGAAAACGCTTCCGGGGCGGAGGTTTTTTCCTTGAGCCCGGGCAGGACCGGTTGCACCTTGCAAGGTCCGCGCGAGCGACGCATCCGTAGCTCAATGGTAGAGCAGTTGACTCTTAATCAATTGGTTGTAGGTTCGAGTCCTACCGGGTGCACGATTCTCACCGCGGCATTGTCATAGCGCCGCCGACCATGACCAATATCCATCCCGAGACGCGCCGGTTCCTCGATCGCTCCGCCAAGGAAAAGCTCCTGCGGCAACAAGGCGTCGTCCTCTGGCTCTACGGACTTTCCGGCTCGGGCAAGTCGACCATCGTCAACGAAGTGGAGCGTATCCTGCACGCCGACGGGCGCATGACGGTCATCCTCGACGGCGACAATTTGCGCACGGGGCTCAATGCCAACCTCGGTTTCTCCGACGACGATCGCACGGAAAATGTCCGCCGCGTGGCCGAAACGGCCAAATTGCTCGCGGGGCAGGGGATTATCGTGTTCGTGTCGGTCATCACCCCGTTGCGCCGCCATCGTGCGGCGGCCGGGGAAATTGTCGGCCCCGATTTTCATGAAATCTACGTGAAGGCGGATTTCGACACCTGTGCCGGTCGCGATCCCAAGGGCCTCTACGCCAAGGCCAAAGAGGGGAAAATCGGCCAGTTCACCGGCAAGGACAGCGGGTTCGAGGAACCGGAGAATCCTTCGCTTGTCCTTGACACGCAGGCCCGTTCCGTCGATCAGTGTGCGGCCGATTTGCTCGGGTATTGGCGGTCTGTCACGGACGGCCGCCGGGGAGAGTAATCTACCGGAAGAGACCGGGCGTCGGAAAACGTCCATGCCGCATTACCAGTTAGACCATCTCGACCAACTCGAGGCCGAAGCGATCTTCGTCCTGCGCGAGACCGCCGCGCAGTTCCAGAATCCGGCCCTGCTTTTTTCCGGGGGCAAGGATTCGATCGTCATGGCGCATCTCGCGTCCAAAGCGTTCTGGCCGGCCAAGATACCCTTCCCGCTCCTGCACATCGACACCGGGCACAATTTCGATGAGACCATCGCCTACCGCGATTCTTTCTCCGACAAACTCGGGGCACGGCTTGTCGTCGGCCACGTGCAGGACTCGATCGACAAGGGGCGGGTCAAGGAGGAGAAGGGCCCCCACGCCTCGCGCAACGCCCTGCAGTCGGTCACTTTGCTCGACACGATCGAAGAGCACAAATTCACGGCCTGCCTCGGCGGCGGCCGCCGCGACGAGGAGAAGGCCCGTGCCAAAGAGCGCTTCTTCTCCCACCGCGATGACTTCGGCCAATGGGATCCGAAAAACCAGCGGCCCGAGCTCTGGAACCTCTTCAACGGCCGTCATCACCCCGGCGAGCACTTCCGCGTTTTCCCGCTTTCCAATTTCACCGAGATGGACATCTGGATGTATCTCCAGCGCGAGGAGATCGAATTGCCCTCCCTGTATTTTTCCCACGAACGAGAAGTGTTCGAGCGCAACGGCGCGCTGCTCGCCGTTTCCCAGCACATCACCATGCTCGAGGCCGAGAAACCGGAGCGCAAAGTCGTCCGCTTCCGCACCATCGGCGACGTGACCTGCACCGGCGCGGTCGAATCGAAAGCGGCGACCCTTGACGACGTCATTGCCGAAGTGGCCGCCGCCCGCCAGACCGAGCGCGGTACCCGCGCCGACGACAAACGCTCCGAGACAGCCATGGAAGACCGCAAAAAGGAGGGGTATTTCTGATGGACCTCCTCCGCTTTGCCACCGCCGGGTCCGTCGACGACGGCAAGTCGACCCTCATCGGCCGCCTGCTTTACGACTCGAAGAGCATCTTCGAGGACCAGCTCAGCGCGGTGGAGGAAAGTTCGCGCCGCCGCGGCGATGCGGTGGTCAATCTCGCGCTGCTCACCGACGGGCTGCGCGCCGAGCGCGAACAGGGTATCACCATCGACGTCGCTTACCGCTATTTCGCCACGCCGCGGCGCAAATTCATCATCGCCGACACGCCCGGCCACATCCAATACACCCGCAACATGGTGACCGGGGCTTCGACGGCCGACCTGGCCATCATCCTCATCGACGCACGCAAGGGCATTATCGAGCAGACCAAGCGCCACTCTTTCGTGGCCAACCTCCTGAAGATCCGCCACCTCGCGCTGGCCGTGAACAAGATGGACCTCGTCGATTACAGCGAGTCCGTCTTCCACCGCATCGTGCAGGACTTCCACGAGTTCGCTTCCCGTCTCGACGATATCGCCGAGATCACGGCGATCCCGCTCTCCGCCCTCAACGGGGACAACGTCGTCGAAAAGTCGGACAAGATGCCTTGGTTCAAGGGGCCGTCGCTTCTCTACCATCTGGAGACGGTCTACACCGGCGGCACGGAGAACCATGTCGACGCGCGTTTTCCCGTGCAGTGGATCATCCGCCCGCAATCCAAGGAGCACCACGACTTCCGCGGCTACGCCGGACGCGTGGCCGGCGGGGTTTTCAAACCCGGCGATGCGGTCAGCGTCATGCCCTCCGGTTTTTCCACCACGATCGACAAAATTTACCTCCCGGGCGGCCAGGAAATCCCCGAAGCCTTTGCCCCGCAGTCGGTGGTTATGACACTCAAGGACGAGATCGACATCTCGCGCGGCGACATGCTGGTCAAGGCGAACAATCCGCCGGGTTCCGGGCAGGACGTCGAGGCCATGGTCTGCTGGTTTTCGCAGAAACCGATGGAGCCGCGGGGCAAGTACCTCCTGCGCCACACGACCAAGGAAACCAAAGCCATCGTCCAGGAATTGCGTTACCAGGTGGATATCGAGACCCTGCACAAGAAGGAAGGGGTGCCCACGCTCGGGATGAACGACATCGGTCGCGTGGCCCTGCGCACGGCGACCCCGCTCTTTTACGACAACTACCGCCGTAACCGTTTGACCGGCTCATTTGTCTTGGTGGACCCCGGCACCCATGAAACAGTTGCAGCAGGCATGATTGTCTGATCTGCGCTGGTCATGAGTTCCAGTTCCCAAACAAGCCGCCGGCGCAAGGTCCTGCTGCGGTTGGTCGCTGTGCTGGCCGTCGCCTTGGCTGTCCTCGGTTTGGTTGTCGCGGTCGGTTACCAGGTGTTCACCGGATGGCGGGCGCGGGATCTGGCGTTCAAGGCCAAGGAGAATTTCGAGAAGGCCAACTACCGTATCGCGTGGCTCCAGATCAATTCGGCCAAGGAATTACGCGCCGAAGATCCCGATGTGCTGCGCGTCCTCGGCACGATCGAAGCCGCCATGGGCCGGGCCAGCGCGCTGGACCACTACGA